>SLSY01000135.1 GCA_007130145.1 Bacillota bacterium | reverse complement strand
GCCATTCGCCGTCCTCTACCTCGAAGAGAGGCCAGTAGCACGTGTCCACAGCCAAACGACACAACTCGATAGACTCTTCTGAGCGTGACCGCCACCCGCGCCAACACGGAGCCAGCGCGTTGATGAACGCGGCTCCGCCGGCTTCAAACGCCTTGGCTGCCTTCTTATCCAGATCGCGCCAATGGGAAGGGGAAACTTGCGCTACGTAAGGAATATTATGCGCCGCCATGATCGCGGTCATATCCTTGCGGTGCATGGTCTTGCCCGGTATGACCCGTCCCACCGGAGTGGTCGTCGTATCTGCCCCGTAGGGGGTCGCGCTGGAACGCTGAATGCCGGTGTTCATATAGGCTCCGTTATCGTAACAGACATAGACCATATGGTGGCCGCGTTCCATGGCGCCGGACAACGCTTGGAAACCAATATCGTACGTACCGCCGTCGCCGGCGAAGGCGACGAAACGGATCTCCTCATCGAGTTTGCCCTGTCGCTTAAGGGACTGGTATGCTCCCTCCACGCCACTCAAGGTTGCCGCCACGTTCTCAAACGCCGTATGGATCCACGGCATCTGCCAGGCACTGTGCGGATAGACGCTCGTGGATACCTCAAGACAACCCGTGGCATTGGCGATAACCACCGGGTGCTCCGTCGCCCGCAAGATCTGGCGAACCACGATGGGGGCCCCGCAACCAGCGCACAGCCGATGACCCGGTGTAAGCCTCTCCTGTCGCTCTGTCATCTGTTTTAGTGTAGCCACTTATACTACACCCCCTTGTACGCCCAGATACTTCACCAAGGATGATGGATCTTCTCCCTCAGCTATCCGGGCCAGATCGCTAAACACTTCGTGGACATGCTGGGGCACAAGATCGCGTCCTCCCAAGCCGTACACGTAATTGACCACCTTCACCTGCACTCCGGCATCGTAAAGCGCCGCCTTGGTATCGTTGAACAGGGGGCCACCCGTGTTGGCGAAGCCCTCTGCCCGGTCCATCACCGCAACTGCCTTCAAACCGCTCAGTGCTTGGGTTAGTTGGCGTGCCGGGAAGGGGCGGAACATCCTCGGTTTAAGGAGGCCGGCCTTGACGCCCTTTGCGCGCAACTCGTCCACAACCATCCGGGCCGTACCGGCGCTGGAGTTGAGCAGCATAACGGCGATGTCAGCATCCTGTAGCTGGTAGGTTTCAAACAAACCATATTTGCGCCCGCTGACCCTGGCAAACTCCTCTGATATTTCTTCCACGACCTGAGCTGCCTTGCTCATGGCTTGGGCCTGCTGAACTTTAAATTCCATATAGGAGTCAGGCAGGGCCAGAGCACCAATGGTCACCGGTTTCTTCACGTTCAAAAGCGGGTTCTCAGGGACGAATTCCCCGATAAATTCCCGCACCACGTCATCACCCAGGACCTCCAGGTTCTCCAGGCCGTGACTGGTGATGAATCCATCCTGGCACACCATCACCGGCAAACGGACGTCGGGATGCTCACTGATCCGTACAGCCTGTACCATATTATCGTACGCTTCCTGCACATTTTCCGAATACAGCTGTATCCAACCGCTATCACGAGCACCCATGCTATCGGAATGATCGCAATGTATGTTAATGGGACCGCTCAGTGCCCGGTTCACCAACGGCATAACAATGGGCAAGCGATAGGAGGATGCAATGTAAAGTATCTCCCACATCAATGCCAAGCCCTGCGATGACGTCGCCGTCATGGAACGGGCCCCGGCTGCCACGGCTCCCACCGTCGCACTCATAGCTGAGTGCTCACTCTCCACGGTGATGAACTCGGTGTCAACTTCACCGTTGGCCACGTACTGGGAGAAGAATTGCACGATGTCTGTCTGCGGTGTGATTGGATAGGCAGCCACTACATCGGGATTCATCTGCTTCATCGCTAGCGCTACCGCTTCATTGCCCGTCAAAGCAACTCTCTGTACCACTGCCCTACCCCCTGTCTTCCTGTTCGCCTTCTTTTATCATGTGGATGGCCTTGACTCGATCGGGGCATTCATGGGAGCATATACCGCATCCCTTGCAGTAGTCATAGTTGATGCCTTTGACTTTGCCCTCTTCCACTATGATGGCCAAATCCGGACAAAAGAGCCAGCAGAACATACAGTTAATGCACTTTTCTTTGTCCCAAACCGGACGCATGCTGCGCCATTCGCCGGTCTGATACTCAGCGGCATTGCCGGGGTTGAGAATATAGCCCCCGCGGGGAAACTCCTTATTGGATGGTGTCTCCTTCATCTTCGCCGCTCACCTCCTGGTACGCCCGTTCTATGGCTTTTAGATTGTTTGTGACCATGTCTTCTGTAAACTTCTTCTCCAGCTGTGCCTTGACCGCCTCCATGAAGCTGTCAAAGGGCAACAGGCCACTGATGCGCACGAGTGCACCCATCATAGGAGTGTTGGGGATGTCCCTGCCAATGGTTTCAACGGCAATCCCGCTGGCATCCAGCGTGAAGATGCGGGCATTCACGTCACCGATCTGCGCGCGGATACAAGAGGGTGGTTGGGGGCTGTTGACCAAAAGGACGCCTTCATCCGGTATCCCGGAGAGGACATCCGGATTCTTCACCAGCGTCGGATCCAAAACGACTACGATGTTCGGTTTCTCGATGTTGCAGTGCAAAGTAATCAGTTCGTCGCTTATCCGATTATAAGCTCGAATGGGGGCTCCCATGCGTTCCGGTCCATACTCCGGAAAGCCCTGCACATACTTTCCTGCCTCTGAGGCGGCTTCTGCCATGATGGTTGAGGCTGTCTTGGCACCTTGTCCACCACGAGCATGCCACCTAATCTCGACTAGGTTCTGCAAGAGTCCCTCCTCCTTAGAGAGTTTGTATATTATTGATTCCCCACAAACAGCAAGGCTGCCTAGAACTTCGCTTGGCAACGCCTGTAATCCTTTCAAAGAATATGCATTTACGTTTTGCTACGTTGATTTTTGTCTGGTCTCGCTGCTCCTCTCACTAACTCTAGCAGAGTGAACCAACAGCGTCAAGACCACGACTTTTGGCTAACATGGGGGCGATAACCAGCCCAGAGGCCCTGGGCTCTTGTCCATCGCAAGAATATGCGTCATCAGGCATTGCCATGCAAAGGCAAGGAGACAGGCGGCTCGGGAGCAAGGGGTTTTGTCACGAATGCGAGCCCGGGGCTTATTAGAGCAACAGCAGCCGAAGAGCGACCAAAAGCACCACGCCCGGACCACCGAGCAGACCCGCCACCAACGAACAAAAGGGATTGACGGGAATGGTGAGCCCCACTT
>SLSY01000022.1 GCA_007130145.1 Bacillota bacterium | reverse complement strand
TCGGGACGTTCGGCGTAGGCCAGGATGCTCAAGGAGAAGGGTGCGCCGTCGGGATCTTCCCGGTATCCGTCTTGGGTGATATCACGAAAACCCAGCTCGTCGAGAATGGCGCGCGCGCCGTCCAGGTCCTGCGTCATGGGAGAAAGCGTGGCCTGCAGCCAGGGCGAATCGGGATGAACGAAGCCCGAGCTGCCGCGTAGGCCGTAACCCAAGCGCAGGGTATCTACCAAATAGCGCGTATCCACCATCAGCGCCAGCGCCTGGCGAAACGCCACCGTATCCAGGTAGGGTTCCTCGTTGTTGATGAGCAGCAGCTGGCTTGAAAAGAGAGGTCCCCGCGACAAGGCCAGAGCGCTCGAGCGCTCCATGTCCTCCACCAGCTCCGGGGGGATCTCGCGGGTTGCCATGGCGATATCGCCGGTTCGTAGTGATGAGAACAAGGTGGTCTGATCCGGGATGATGGGCATGATGATGCGCTCCAACGCGGGCTCATAGTCGGGCCGGAAATAATCGGGATGGGCTTCGAAGCGGTAGAATTGCCCTGAGCGGTATTCTGCCAGCTGATAAGGGCCTGAACCGGTGGCATCAGCGAATTCGGTGGGTTCCTCCACCTCTTGCCACAGGTGAGCCGGGAGAATGGGTACCTCGGCCAAGGGACGGCGCATGAAAAGAGGTTGGGGTTCAGTGAGGCGAAAGACGAAACTGGTCTCATCGAGGACTTCAATGGCATCCACCAGTTCTGTGGCCCGGCGCCAGGTTGAATGGGTATGTCCGGCCATGTATTGGTAGGTAAAAGCTACATCATAGGCCGTCAGTGCTTGGCCATCATGAAAGTAAATGTCCGGGTAGAGAGTGAAACGCCATGCAAGCCCATCGGCACTGATCTGGTAGTCCTCCACCATCCACGGCTGTGGTTGGCGGTCTACATCCAGCACGAACAAGGTGTCATAGATGACACGGACCAGCTGTAAGCCGGGATAGCCAAAGGTGTAGCCATAGGGGGTCAGGGGGCCTTCGTCCACATGGATGCCCACGTGCAGCTCTGCCACCGAACTGGCCCCAGCGGTGCTGGCCCCTAGCAGGACCAAGAGCAAGATGAGGGCTGGCTTTACTGTTCTCCTTTGCATCGATATACCTCCGTTTCGTCAGGGCAAGAGCTGTTCGAGTTCAAAGGGTCCTTCCCGGCGATAAGGCTCGGCCATGGCCAGTCGCGCATGGGAGTGATGGCCGTGGTAGATATGGAAGGAACGGTCAAAGACATCGTGAAGCCTCTGCCCCAGCTCGAGCTCGGATAGCTGGTCATGATCCGCCCCGGCCAGCGCCGTCAAGACGTCAGCGCCCAGGCGGCTGCGCATGGCCCGGGCGGTGAAGGCTTGCTGGCCCGCAAGACAGTTCATGGCTTTTTCCTTCACCGGCCAGATGTCGGCCACGTTGAGGACACAGTTGGGATGCTCTGGGGTCATGTAATAGATGGTGGGAAGGGGGCAGGGGGCCAGCTCCGGCCACTGGTCGCGGGCAAAATCCCGGGATGCTAGGGCTAGACTCTCTAAATAGAGGAGCATGGCCAGGCGGCGATCGGGATCCAGGTCGGTGAAGGAATGCACCGTGTCCTGCATGATACAGATCTCGGGACGGCAGCGACGGATGACTTCCACCAGTTTCTTCTTGGCGGCGACATCGGGCGTGACATGGCCCTGCTCAAAACCAAGAAACTCCACCGAGGTCTTGAGGATGGCCGCGGCCTCTCTGGTGGCGGCGCGGTTTTCGCTGCGACAAAGGAGCACCGCCGCATGTGAATCCCCTCCCGCCAAGGCGTTCTTGTAAAGAGCCCCACCGCACTCCACGATCTCCATCATAAAACTGGCCAATATCAAGATTCTCTTGCCTGCGGGCATAGATAGCCCTCCTTTTGCTGATAGAATAGAAAACGCCACGGAAGGCGGTGGGTCTTCTGACCCCTGCGCCTTCGTGGCGTTCTCAAGTCCTATTCTACATGAGAGGGGAGTGTTCCTCCTCACCCGTCTGTGTACGCCGGTGGACGTAACGGTAGCTTTTTCCTCACATTGAGCCTCGCACCGATGATATTTGCATTACCGAAGCATTGGGGAGAGGAATCAACCCCCGGCTTAGCGAAGGCTATATGGAACTCGCATTCAAGCCCGAGTGGGTATCGGGGAGTGATGTCGTGCCGGCCCTCCAAACGCGCGGTCAAGACCATGGGCCTCGAGTCCAGAGCCGCCTCGTTATGTTTGAATCATTGCAGGATACCAGTTTTCGCATGCTCTGGGTGGGCACGTTTTTTTCCACGTTCGCCATGCAGGTCAATATGGTAGCCCAATCCTGGTTGGCCTATCATCTGACCGGTTCTGCTGCTGTGCTGGGCTTGGTGGCGGGCGCCCGGGCCATCCCCATGCTGCTTCTTTCTCTGTGGGGGGGAGTGGTGGCCGACCGTGTGCCCAAACGCAATCTGATTGCCTCATCCCAACTGGGTTTGGGCCTCTCGTCGCTGGCTATTGCCGTTTTGGTTCATATGGGTCTGATCCAGACCTGGCATCTGGTGGTGGCCGGAGCCTTTCAGGGCATACTCTTTTCGTTCAACATGCCAGCGCGGCAGGCGTTTGTGCCCGAATTGGTGGGCAAGCGTCTGCTGTCCAATGCCATTGCCATGCAGTCTATGGGCATGAATGTTAACCGCATTGTGGCCCCGGCCATCGCGGGGTTGCTCCTTGCTCTGAGTCCGAACATAGCGTTTTATGCCACAAGCCTCTTGTATGCGGGCGCGGTGGGCACCATGATGACCTTGCCTCCGGGTCAGTCTACTGACAATGGTGGTAAGAGCGCCTGGGGCGACATCACCGGGGGCTTCCGCTATATTTGGGGTCATTCGCTGGTGCGTACGCTCTTGCTCCTTGCCTTCATACCGACATTTCTGGGCATGCCCTTCATGCAGCTTCTTCCCGTATTCCAGGCCGATATCTTCCGGGTGGGGCCCTCGGAGCTGGGCGTGATGTATACGGCGGTGGGGGTGGGATCTCTTCTCAGTTCCCTGGCCGTGGCCTCTTTGAGCACCCATCCGCGGCTGCGTTTGATGCAGATGACGGCGGGTTTGGGTTTTGGGGTTTTTCTCACTGCCTTTGCCTTGGCCCCTACCTATGCTATGGGTCTGGTTCTTCTCTTCATGGTGGGGCTCTTTAGTCAGGCCTATTTTATCATCAATCACATTCTCCTCATGACCAACGTGGAGCGGGAAATGTTCGGGAGAGTCTCCAGCATGGGACTTCTCACTTGG
>SLSY01000229.1 GCA_007130145.1 Bacillota bacterium | reverse complement strand
GGAGGTGCCACACCCGTTCCCATCTCGAACACGGTCGTTAAGACCTCCAGCGCCGATGGTACTTGGCGGGGGACTGCCTGGGAGAGTAGGTCACTGCCGGAATCTATTTGAACCCACCCTCAGAGGGTGGGTTCTTTTGATTGCATGTATTCTGGCTTTGCTCTTCGTCCCGTTCGTCGCCAACGTTTTATAGGGAATTGGGTAGTGGAAGTAGTAAATTAACAGGAGAACCATTTGACGTGACGGGGACCGGTACGTGTCCGCCACGAATCAGCCCATCGGATGGAGGATCGCAACGTGACGGAACAAGGCATTTTGTGGTTTACCAACGGTCGCATCTACTGTCCGCAGGCCGGTTTTCAACCAGTATCCAGTTTGGCCGTGGGTGGTTCGAGGATTGTGGGCACCAGCAATCAATACATCGAGGGGGACCAGGAGATCCGCGATTTGGGCGGTATGACGGTCATACCCGCTTTGGGTGATGCGCATACTCATTTTCTACAGTACTGCATGCGCAGTGTTCAAGTGGATCTGGACGGGGCTGGCTCGCTTGAGGAAGCGTTGACCCTTATTGCCCAGCATGCAGAAGTTCTCCCTGCTGGCAGCTGGTTGATGGGCGGGGGATGGAATAAGAATCAATGGCAACCGGCTCTTTGGCCATCTCGTGAGGATTTGGACGGAGTCGTTCCACAAACTCCTGTTGTCCTTGCGAGCAAGGACTGTCACTGCCTTTGGTGCAACAGCGAGGCTCTCAAGCGAGCTCACATCGATGAGGATACCCCTGAGGTTGCCGGCGGCGCGATCGTGCGTGATGCTCAAGGC
Organism: Bacillota bacterium; assembly: GCA_007130145.1. Lineage (GTDB taxonomy): Bacteria > Bacillota > Sulfobacillia > UBA8153 > UBA8153 > SLSY01. The sequence goes on along the minus strand of SLSY01000229.1, from coordinate 2,475 downwards.
AGACCCACTGGGATTTTGAAGGAGAACGCCACCCAACAGATGTGGGACATCATGCCGGAGCCTTCTCCAGAGAAGCTGCAAAAAGCCATGCGCGAAGGCATAGGCCGTATGTCTCGGTGGGGCGTGGCCTCGGTACACGTGATGGAAGGAGCTGAGACGCTGCGCCAGCTCCAGAGTCTTCACGATCGGCGCATGCGTTTTCAGGTCTCGATTCCCCACCCCGATCTCTATCACGCCATGGTGCTGGGTTTACGCTCCGGGTATGGGGACGAATGGTTGCGCCTTGGCCCGGTGAAGATGTTCGCTGATGGAGCATTGGGCTCACAGACAGCTTACTTGGACGAGCCATATGAAGGAAGCAGCGACGATTGCGGCATCTTCACCTTGAACCAGGAAGAACTGACGGAGGCTATCTGTCAAGCGGCTCGGGCGGGTTGGGCTGCTGCTGTCCACGCCATTGGGGATCGGGCCAACCGGGAAGTGCTGAATGCGATGGAACGCGCCCAGCCTCTGGCCCGGCGGTGGGGCTTGCGGCAGCGCATCGAGCATGCACAGCTGATACACCCTGACGATTTCACCCGCTTTGGAAACCTAGGAGTCATCGCCTCTGTGCAACCTCTGCATGTACTCAGCGATTGGTCCATAGCCGATCAATACTGGGGAAGGCGTGCTCGTTGGGCGTATGCTTTCAAGAGTCTTCTTCGTCACGGTGCTGTATTGGCCTTGGGATCGGATGCACCGGTAGAGTCTCCTCATCCCTGGGCCACACTGAGCGCGGCCGTATTGCGTAGAGATCCCGAGGCCGAACAGGCATGGTATCCTCAGGAACGGTTGACGGTGCAAGAGGCAGTTTGGGCCTATACCGTGGGTGCGGCCCTGGCCGCCGGTGAAGAGAAACAGCGTGGTTCGTTGCGGGAAGGTCAATTGGCTGACCTCATCGTGCTGGATCGAGACATATTCTCTGTCAGCGCTGAGCAACTGGCCGAGGTACAGGTTCTGGCTACCATGGTAGGCGGCGCATGGGTCTATGTGAGCGAGAAAATGGCCGACAGATTACAGACAGGAGTGATAGGGAACAACTAGGGTGGGTGCGTAGGAGGAAATGACGGCCGGCTGTCGAAATACAACGGGTGCCTATTGCGTCATGAACCCGCACAATAGTAGAATAAAGTGGGCGCACATGGTCCCTATAGGGCCTTTTTCATTTACTGCAAGGGGGAAACTGCTTATGAAGCGCTTATCCATTGACAAACTGCGCAACCTGGTCCTCATTTCTCACGGTGGTGCTGGCAAAACTTCACTGGCTGAGGCCGTCCTGTTTAATGCTGGAACCATCGATCGTTTGGGCCGGGCAGACGATGGGACAGCAACCATGGATTTTGACCCCGAAGAGGTGAAGCGACAGGTTAGCATTAATACCGGTGTGGCTCCTGCCCTGTGGAAGGACCACAAGATCAACATTTTGGATACACCTGGCTATTTCGACTTTGTGGGCGAAGTCAAGGCGGCGCTTCGTGTAGCGGATTCTGCTGCGGTGTTGGTTGATGCCGTGGCAGCTGTGGAAGTGGGTACCGAGTTGGTTTGGAATTATGCTGAGGAATTTAGCATTCCACGTTGCATCGTTATCAACAAGATGGAACGCGAGAATGCCAGTTTTGATAAGACGCTGGAAGCGCTCAAATCCTCGTTTGGAGCCGGTGTAGTGCCGGTGCACATTCCCATTGGTAGCGAGGCGAGCTTCTCAGGAGTCGTGGATCTCATGGAGATGAAGGCCTACGAAGGCAGCGAGGAAGAGCCCGTCGCTATGCCTGACATTGACGTCTCTGCTTACCGCGAGGCACTGGTGGAGGCTGCGGCCGAGCATGATGATGAACTCATCATGAAGTATCTTGAGGGTGAAGAACTGACCGGCGAAGAGATCTGGCAGGGTTTGCGCAAGGGCGTCATGGAGCGCAAGGTTTTCCCCGTACTATGTGTGTCAGCGGCCAAGAACACTGGGGTACAGTCGTTGATGGACTTCATCTGTAAGGTCATGCCTTCTCCCTCGGATTGGGGCACAGTAAAGGGCACTGATACCAGCGGTGAGGAAGAAGTTGAACGCAAGCCGGCGGAGAATGAACCCTTCTCGGCACTGGTCTTCAAGACCACGGCTGACCCCTACGTAGGTAAACTCACCTTGTTCCGAGTTTTCTCTGGCATATTGAAGTCCGATTCTCAAGTATACAATGCCAACAAAAAACGCAACGAGCGCGTGGGACAGTTGTTTCTCATCAAAGGGAAGCAACAAGAACCCATTGATGAGGCTCGCGCCGGAGACATTGTGTCCGTAGCCAAACTACAGGAAACCACCACAGGGGACACTCTGTGCGACGAAGGGAAGCCCATTGTATTTAAGCCGGTAGATTTCCCCAAACCCATCTACTCGGTGGCTGTCGAACCCAAGGCCAAGGGCGATGAAGAGAAGATCGGAAGCGG
>SLSY01000191.1 GCA_007130145.1 Bacillota bacterium | reverse complement strand
TGCCGGAAGATGAGCTGGGGTTTTTCTATCAGTACTTGGGTGCCCGGGGGTACGGACTCGGTTAGCCAGACGTTCCCCCCGATGGTTGATCCTTGTCCGATGGTGGTGTTACCTCCCAAAATGGTGGCTCCCGCATAGATGATCACACCATCCTCAATGCTCGGGTGGCGCTTTTGATCGCGCATCGTTTCCCCCGCATCCTTGGGCAAAGATAAGGCGCCCAACGTGACTCCCTGGTATATGCGTACATCCTTTCCGATGGTGGTGGTTTCACCGATGACCACTCCGGTTCCGTGGTCAATGGCAAAGTGCTCGCCAATGTGAGCGCCGGGATGGATGTCAATTCCCGTTTCATCGTGAGCATGTTCGGTCATGATGCGCGGAAGCATGGGTACTTGCTGCTCATACAACAGATGGGCCAAGCGGTACACGGCAATGGCCAGTATGCCGGGGTAACTGAAGATGATCTCGTCGTAGCTACGGGCGGCCGGATCCCCTTCATACATGGCCTGCACGTCTTTGGCCAGCATGGAACGGAGGGAGGGGATCTGCCTTAAGACTTCCACGGTGATGCGGTAGCCCCGTTCGATGCAGGCCTGACATGACAGGTCATAACGAGAACAGTCGTGGCGGATGCTGTTGATCACCTGTCCAGAGAGCATGTCAAAGAGTCGTGTCACCCCCTGGCCGATGTGAAAGTCAAGATTGACCGGGTCCAGCTTCTCCTCATGGAAGTAACCCGGGAAGACGATCTCCAGGTACTGATGGAGGATGGCGATGGTCTTGGCTTTGGAGGGGATGGGCGCGTAGTCAATGTGCCGGATCCCTTCTTCCTCCTTGCAGTGGGCGATGATGGTTTGGGTCAGCTGGGGTAGCTGACTACGATAGTGAAGCAGTATCTTCTCTTCGACGTCACACAGTGAGGGCCTGTCGCCATCGTGTTTTTTCACAATCTGACCTCCTGTTCCAAGTGCAATGGCCGCCGTCATGGCCTTTTGCCGGGGCCAAACGCCATGCGCCTGATCAGCAACGCTGCCCGTGTTCGTTCTTTCCCACCAGGGCGCTTGCCGGTCATGGGCGACGCCGGGCCTAGGGGTTCTCCCCGTCAAGGTGAGGGCCAGAGCCGGGCTACCCGGCCGCTCTATGTCAACGGCAGTTCGAACCGGTCCCGGTCGAACGTGGTCAGGGATTCTGCGCCAGTTGGGGTGATGAGGACAATGTCTTCTACCCTGAGATAATATTCTCCCGCATGGAGCAGCTTCGGTTCGATGGCCATGACCATGCCGGGCTGTAGCCAGACATCGGTTTCCGGTCGCAGCCGGGGTGTTTCATGCAGGTCAACGCCGATGTTATGGCCCAGTCCCCGTTGAGGCAAGCGGGCGCGAAGGCGGTCGCCGTAGCCCCTTTCATCGAGAGCTTCCTCTATGACATCGAACATTTGGTTGATCTTCAGCTCTCCCGGATTCATTCTTTCGATCAGATGCACCACGGACGCTTGCAACGCCCGATATGCAGCACTGATGTGGTCGGGAGCCGGGCCGGAATAGAACGAACGTCCGTAATCTGAACAGTAGTTGTCCTTGATGAAGCCAAAGTCAAACGAGATGGATGAACCGGGAACCAGCGGTTTATCCTTGGGATAGACGAAGGGATTCTCCCGGGCCTCGAGGCCTGATTTGACGAAGCCGGCCGTGGGTGGGAAGGATATATCATCGGCGCCCAAGGCAAGACCGGTTTCCACCACCAGTCTTTGCAGCTGCAGCTGGGTAATGGGTGGCCGGATTTGTTCGACCACGACCTCCATCACGCGATCACTCATGGCGTTCAATTGGCGAAGAAAGGCAATCTCCTCGGGTTCCTTAATCCAGCGGATTCTGGCACCGACCTCCTCGGCATCAAAGCATTGGGTATGCAAAAGAACGGGTCTGAGGAGTTCGCGGATGAACCCTTCGGCACGCTGGCTCGTACCGACATAGCGCATGCCTTTGAGGTATGTAGCCAGTGCGGTTAGGAGTTCGTAGCGCGAGGAGATGATCTCAACCGGGACGGGTGATGCGCCGGCCAGGTGTTCCCAGGCTGAGTGCAGGAGCACGCGCGGCTCCTCATCTTGGGCCATCAAAAGGAAGCACGTGGGTTCTTGGGGCTCGCTGTCGCGGTGCCAGTGCACACCGAGCCCGGTGAAATAGGTGAAGTTGGCGCCAGTACCGTACACCAGAGCATCGATGTCACGAAAGACCAGTTGATCTTGCAGTTTACCAAGACGTTTCATGTGATCCATGGGCGTTCCCTCCCGCTTGTTCGTACGTGAGCGTTGCGCTAGAAGACCAATGCGGTGTCCGGTTCCCGTGGTCCTAATTGATCTTTCGCGGGTAACCAGCCGGTTCCTTTTTTGCTGTAATCGGGGGTGCGAGGCCATAAAAGAGCGCCCGCGGGGGGGACGGGCTACAAGGTGATGGTATCACTGTCCTCCACGCTACCGTCGGGCATGCTGCGGGCAGGAGGGGGGAGCGACTTCTTGCACGAAACGGTGGCAGCTCCGGCCGGGGAAGAAAGAACGCTCGCCCTTGCTCATGCACCCCGGGGGGTTACTCGGTGGTATGGTTGCGGTAGTCGGTGGGGCTTTGACCATATCTTTTCTTGAATGCCTTGGTGAAGTGACTGTGATTTTTGAATCCGGAGTTGAGCAGAATCTCGGTAATGGTCCCAGGGGTTATCTTTAGCAGCTGGCGGGCCCGTTCCAAGCGCAACTCCTGTAGGTAATCGTAGGGCGTACTCTTGGTATGCTCTTTGAACACGCGGGTGAAGTGGGATATGCTCAGCTGAGCGGTCTTGGCCAGCTCTTCCACCGAGAGCTCCTCGGCCAAATTCCGCTTCATGTAGTCAATGGCGTCAACCACCACTAGCTGGTGACGATGCTGTTTGCTACTGCTATCAACGAAGCGCAAATCCATCTTGCGTAGCAGCCAAATGGCCAGCTGGGTAGCCAGGCTCTCAATCATGATGGAATGTCCGATCTCATCGTGTTCGAGTTCATCCAAAAGCATTTCAACCAAGTAGTGGGCCACACGATCGGCCTGAATCGGGGTGTTTTCCAGCAAGAGCCCACCGTTGCCATAGATGCTATGAGCCAGTCCTTGAAAAAACGTGGGCGACAGCTCCAATTGCAGCACGCATACGTCAAGTACCGGCTGTGAGAAGGCATGCGCCTGCAAGGGATTGAGCGCGTGAAAATGATCGGTTAGAAACTCTGTTTCCACGCCGTCGACCTGGCAACGATGGGAGACATTGAGGGGGAAGATGAAGCG
>SLSY01000066.1 GCA_007130145.1 Bacillota bacterium | reverse complement strand
CTATATCATGCACTTTGTAGACCAAGTTGCCATCGGTATCAATCACCCCCGTCTCCCACTTCTTGGTGGCAGTAAAGAGAGAGTAGGCCACCTGCTTTCCGTCGGGAGACCACTCAAAGGGGGCGCTGGTATAGCTTTGCGCCTCCTTGCCTGGCAAGGGGATCTCTTGCGTCAGGCCGTCCTCATGATGAAACCACAATGCCCCATGGCAAAAATAAGCGAGCGTGTCCCCCTTAGGAGAGTAGCGCAAGGACTGAGCTGACCCAGCGTGACGGGTGATCTGCTTGAATCTTGGTTCGGTCTCCTGCAGATCGATTTCCCCCACGTTGCCCTCTTTGACAAAAGCGAGACGCCGGCGCTCAGGATGCCAGGCAAACTCGCTTGTCGTGCCCCCTTCAGTGAGTTGTCGTCTTTCTCCACCCGGGACATCGACCAACCATAAGTCGGTCTTGCCAATCGCGCTCCAAAGATAGGCCAGACTCTTACCGTCAGGTGACCAGGTGTACTCTCCTAAGTGTTTGACATCCAGCACATCAGCTAAAGTGAGTTTGCCCATGCCATAACCTCCTCGACTAAGTTCATGAAAAGCCACCGCCGGCTCGCGACACGCCTTCACTCCCCTCCTCGACTCATCTTCCCCTGCTATCGGACCTCGCAATCCAACCGGCGTAAACAAGTTTTTCGCGATCCGTACATTTCTTCACCCCTTCGCCTGCTTCCTCCTCCCGACCAGCAAGATATTGGCTTTCATCTCTCGCACGCCCTGATATGGCAGGGCGGCAGAGGGGAAAATGAGCGGCCGCGGCGAAAGTAGGCCAGAAGGAACATACAAGCAAACCGGTGTAAGGAGGTAGATATCATGTACCAGTGGGTCATCGCCGGTGGTCAGATCGTGGACGGCACGGGCCGCCCTCCCTACCCCGCTAATTTGGCGATCAACCAGGGAAAGGTTGCGCGCATATCCGAATCCCCTCTGGAGGGCGAGACGACGCTCTCGGTGAAGGGCAAGCTAGTAGCCCCTGGTTTCATTGACCTGCACGGTCACTCAGAGTTCACCTTGCTGGCCGATCCCCGAGGGGCCAGCAAACTTTTGCAAGGGGTGACCACCGAAATTGTGGGAAACTGCGGTGGTTGGGTTGCTCCCCTCACCGGGTTGGCAGAAGAAAAGGCAAGGAAGAGGGCACAAACCTATGGAGCCGAGCACCATCTGAACTGGGATACGGTGGATCAGTACCTTACGCTGCTACAAGCCACTCAACCCGCGATCAACGTGGGGGTCCTGGTGGGCCATAGCAACCTGAGGGCCGTAACCATTGGCAGTGACGATCGCCCGGCCAACGGCCGCGATCTGGAGCAGATGGGCCAATGTCTGAAGGATATGCTCGCGCAAGGAGCTTGGGGTATGTCGGCTGGACTCTATTACGCTCCCGGCTCCTTCGCTACCCAAGAAGAGATGAGCTACCTCTTGCGGGAGTTGGCGAAGTTTGGCGCTCTTTACACCTGCCATATGCGAGATGAAGGAGAAAACGCGAAAGAGTCGGTAGAAGAGATGGTACGGCTGGCTCTCACCACCGGAGCCAAGAGCCAAATAGCCCATATCAAGGCATTCGGCACGCGATCCTGGCACAAGGCCCCTCAGCTCATTGACGTGATCGAGGCCGGTCGACACCGCGGCGCCGACCTCTGGGCTGATCAGTATCCCTACATCGCCAGTGATACGCGCATCAGTGGCAGCATGCTTTCTTTGGCACGCTGGGCAGAGAGTGGAGGACGCGAGAAATTCCTGGAAAGACTGGCCAACCCCACCACGCGCGAGCGTATCACAGCTGAGGTCCAAGAAGCCATTGCTCTGAGAGGTGGTCCCGAGCGCATCTTAATCAGCGAATACGACCCCAAACCCCATTGGGCCGGCCGCTATCTTGCAGATCTGGCGCAAGAGCACCATCTGTGCCCCGCCCATATGGTCCTGAAGATGCTGGAAGCCGGCGATGGGAGAACCAGCTGTTTTAGCATGCACGAAGATGATCTGGAGCGTTTCATGCAGGCACCCTGGGTAGCCGTGGCCAGTGACGGGCGAGCTCTGGCAGTGGATGGGCCCCTGCGCACGGGACACCCCCACCCCCGCAGCTTTGGCACCTTCCCACGGGTGTTGGGGCGCTATGTTCGAGAAAGAGGGATTCTGGCGTGGGAAGAGGCAATACGCAAAATGACATCCCTTCCTGCGGACATCCTCGGCCTCCATCAGCGCGGACGTCTGCAGGAAGGAGGCTGGGCCGACGTGGTGGTGTTCGACCCCCGGACAGTCGAAGACAAAAGCACGTTCACCGCTCCCTTTGCCTATCCCATTGGCATTGACCACGTATGGGTTAACGGACAGCTGGCGGTGGAGTCGGGCCAGATCACCGGCCAACAGCGGGGGATGATCCTGAGAAAGACCGATGAGCCCTTGAAATCAAACTGAGCCATGAACAAGAGTTTGCACGCGGAACTGAAATGACCCCGCGCGGTGAAATTGCCCGCCTGGTCGGCGCCGGCATGGATGAGGTCCCCGAGCGCGAGACCGCAATCCATCCGGTCAACACGGAGCGCAAGTTCGTCATCGCTTGCGAACTGGAATCGCGAAGAAGAGAAGCCCCTAGACCCCCCGGGGTGAAATGGTCAGCCGCGAAGAGATCACTACGTCATCGTCTGGGGCCATGAAGATGGAACCTACGATGCGGCCACGAGTGAGAACAGCGTCCATGGAAACGGGGGAGCCTTGACAGCTCCCCCGTTCTCTCTGTCGTGCCTCTCACCGGAACTTGCTCAAAGAGTCGACCCGGTAATGTTGAACTCACCGAGCAAAACAGATGGAACATGGGCACATCCGCCAAAGCCCTTTACCACCCGGGCGTCAGCTCCCACCACGAGGGGGCCGCGCAACTGTGAGGTGATGCGATCATCAAAGCGTACGTTGCGCAAGGCTTTTGTGATCTTTCCCCCTTCAACGCGGAAGGTTCCATCCCTTGTCATTCCCGACCACCGTGTTTGTCCGGGATGCATCATGGCTAGATAATGAAAGCGCGTGATGAGTATACCGTCTCCTAGTTTGGTCACTAAAGCATCGAGGTCTCCTTCCCCCGGGGCCATGAAGAGGTTTGCGGCATAGGGCGAGCCCGCCCCACGGGCACTGGCGTGACCGGTCGAGGCGACCTTCTGCTTGTGAGCCGTGGTGAGATCGTGCACTGGTTGCACCGGCCTTCCCTGGCAAATGAGGTCCACCCGGCGCTTGGCCACTCCCTCCCGATCGAACAAGACCGGCAAACCGGCCGCATCGAGCCCATCATCCCATAGAGAGAACCGCGAGCAAAGAACCTGTTGGCCCACGGAGTTTGCCATAAAGCTCGAGCCCTGCTGCACTTCCTGGGCTCCCAGCGCCATCGCCGCCAGCATCATGACCAGGTCACCGGTGGCGTAAGGGGCCAGCACTACCGGATAGGTACCGCTATCCACCGCCGAAGGTTCTTGATTGAGGTGACACCGGAGCGCCGCTTCCTGCCCGATAGCATCGGCGCTGAGCTGGTTTGCCTGGCGGTGACAGGCCCGGGCATAACCGGAGCCTTGCGCGCCACTGACAATGGCCATCATGTCCGCTTCACTAACACACTGATAGGCTTCTAAACCCCTCGAGTTGATCATCGCCGTTTCGACCACGCTCGTCTCGACGGCTCCGGCGGCCCCAAACCCCTCCCGCTTGGCCTGCTGGCAGATGGCAACCACCGCTTGTGCCCTCTCTTTGGCACCAAAGGCCAAAGTAGACGCAAAGAAGGTGGGGGTTGTGGCATAGGATCCGGCTTCTGCCATGAGCACTTCACCTGCGCCCTGATTGGCCGTGGCCTGCTTGCGGGCCATGGCTACCGCCTGTTTGAGACTGTCATCGTCGAGCTGATTCGACTGAGCATAGCCCTCTTTGTCACCTACCACCACGCGCAGGGATAAACACAGGTCCTCGTGACTTACATTCTGATGAATGCCGGAGTTGGCATAGCGAGTCAAGGCCGCATCGGTTCGTTTGAGGGTTACCTCCGCACCGTCGGCCTCTATCTGACGCATGACGGCTTCCACCTGTTGCAGCGCTCTTTCCTTTCCCAGCATCACGCACCTCCTACCTGCACATTGCGAAAACGGGCGGGGGCGGCTCCATGTGCTACCTGTCCTGACTGGGCCGGATGCCCCTTGCCGCAAGTGGGAAATCCCCACAAGCTCCATTCCTCCGCTCCGCAAACAGCATCGCAAGAACGCCAGAAATCGGGGGTAAGACCAGAATAGCCAGGATTTTTGTAGAATTTGCCGAGCTTACCGTCTTTTATTTCGCGGGCCAGTTCGCAGCCAAACTGGAAGTTTAGCCGGCGATCATCGATGCTCCAGCTGCGAATGGTGCTGAGGTAAAGGCCGCGGCCAGTGTCGGCCAAGAGCGCCTCCAAATCCCCTGCGCCCGGCTCCAGGTTGATGTTGGTCATGCGGATCAGAGGCAGGTTGAACCAGCTGTCGGCCCGCATGGTGCCGTTGCTCTTCATCCCCAATGTTGCCGCCGTTTCCCGGCTGGTAAGATAGCCAACGAACCGTCCTTCCTCGACCAGGGGAACGCGCTGCGCCTGCACTCCTTCATCATCGTAACCAAAGGTGCCCAATCCCCCGCTGATGGTGGCATCAGCTGTGAGGCTCACCGCCGAAGAACCATACTGGAATTGGCCCAACATATCGGGCAGGAGGAAACTGGTTCCAGCCAGGCTCGCCTCAGTGCCCTGCACCCGATCCAGTTCCACCGGATGACCACATGATTCGTGGATCTGCAGTGCCAACTGAGTTGGCTCGATGACGACAGTAGCTATTCCGCTGGGACAGGGAGGAGCAGATAGAAGCTGAACTGCTTCCGCCCCCACCTGGGCGGCAGACTCGCAAAGCGCCATCTCTCGAATCAACTCATAGCCCCGGGCGGCAAACTGGCCCCCGTTTTGCCAGCAATGGGGATAGGACCGGATCTGCACGTCTTGTCCCTCTACTGCAATGGCCGCAATGCCCGCGCCGCTATGATGGATGTTCTGGTGAATCTGACTTCCTTCACTGTTGGCATAATATTTGTCTTTGTGCACCAACTCCATGCGCCCTAGGCGCGCTACGACTCCCGGCCGTTTCATGGCTTCATCACATCGCCTGAGAAGATCCACTTTCTCTTCCCAGGATACCTCCCAGGCATCTTCCTCGACCGGCGTGACATAACTATCCCGGATGCGCCGAGCCGGGGCTAATTGGACCGGGTGTGGCTGGCACAACGCCGTGGCTTTGGCTTGCTCTACTGCCCGCATCACGGCCGTTTCCACCGCATGGGACGTCCAGCCTCTGGATGCAGAGAACCCCCAGGCTCCACCCACGAGCAACCGCACCGCCACCCCTCTGGTCAGTTCAAACCCCCCGCCCACCACCAACCGGCCGTTCTTCATGCTGATAATCTCTTTCTTTAGGGCCTCCACTCTCACATCGGCGTAGCTTGCACCCAGCCCTTCGGCTCGTTCTAGACCCAACCGGGCCAACTCTGCTTGCATGCGTTCACGTCACCCCTCACTGTTTGATCCCTCATCCTCACCGCTACGAAAGCGCGTACGCTCCTCCACATATTCGCGGCGTGAACGGACGTTTCCTAGAAGAACTCGTACCGGACATATTCGTCCCCGTCACGCACCGGTCAGCGCAATAGATCTGCCTTGAACAGGATGGTGCCCGCTGGGAAGAAACTATCAGCGCCGAAGGCCTGAGAGACAGACCATGCATTTCTCACAGGACGTATCATGTAGCTCCACCCCATCATGGGGATGGACGAAGGAAGCACCGGTAGCAAAAAGAAAAAGCCCATGAGGCGTCGCCTCACCTCGCGAATAACAAGGGGAACAAAAGATTGTGGGCACGATGGGACGTAGACCAACAGCCTCGAGGACCTGTGGCACCGAAGCAAGCCCTCGAACTCAGTTTGGGCCCTTGGCGCCGTGGCCAAGCTGACAAAGAACGGTTGTGCCAATAAGCGGACGGAGATTAACGGTCAGGAGCCCGCAGCTCTATCTCATGGCGCCAGGGTACGGCCCGGCGCGATAGCTCCAAACAGTGCTTGTGATGAGTAAAGAAGATCACCTGCGTCCGCTGGGCAAACTCGCCCAGGACCTCCAGGGTCCGTTCGGAACGCCGGTCATCGAAATGGACCAGGACATCATCGAGGATCAGTGGCAAAGGTTCATTTTCGGCCAAGTACCGGTCGAGGCTGGCCAAACGCAAGGCAAGATAGAGTTGATCCAAAGTTCCGTCGCTCATGCCCTCTACCGGGACTCTTTGTCCATCACCACGCAACCCGACCAAAACCGGATGATCCTTGTCGTCAAAATCCACCAGCAAGCGAGAGAAAGATGCGTCCGTGAGCCGCGAAAACAAGCGTCCAGCCTCGGCCACAACAGGATTTTGATTCTCTTGGCGGTATCGCTCCAGCCCACGCTGTAACAGCAGTGCGGCCAAACGCAAGCGAATATACTGTTCGCTCTGGCGCCGCAGCTCAGAAAGAACCGATTGGGCTTGTTCGGCTGCTTTTAGAGCCTGCATGGACACCCCTTGCACCTTGTCCTCATACTCTTTGCGTGTGGCCCCAAACCGCTGGTTGATGACGTCCTGGGTCTCCCGGTTCTGAGCCAATGCAGCTTCCACCTCGTGGAGCTGGCCACTCAGACCATCCCCCGCAATGCCCTGCGCTTCCTTTTCCAGCTCAGACAAAGACATGCCGCTACCATGCTCTAGCAGTTGCTCCTCTACCCTAATCATCTCTGCCTGCAAACGCCTGAGCTCTTGATATCTCTTCTCAGCCTGAGGCAGTTCCGACTCCTGTTGGCACCGGGCACGCCGAACCAGGCCTTGCAAGCCCTCCTCAGCCTCTTGGACATCCCGGGCCGCCTGGCGCTGAACCCCTTCTAGCCCCTGCAGGCGTTCCTCAAGGCTTTGGCGCCGGTCGCGCTGGCGCTGGGCCCGGTTGGCCCTTTCCACCAAGTCCAGCACCATTTGGTCGGCCATCGTGTCAGTCCAGGGGCTGCCCAATTTCTCGCATAGCTCGCTCAGGCGCACGTCGAAATCACGGCACTCATCGCGCATGTCATTGACCTCACGTTGGCGACGGACCACCTCATCACGGGTATGAAGCAGCTTCTGGAGCTGCTCCAGATACAAACCCACAGCCTCAGCGTGCGCATCGCGGTCTAGACCGCTCCGTTCCATAACACAAGCCCAATCACCTTGCCAGTCCATGAGCGCCTGTTGCGCCAGGTCCCGTTCGTGCCGGGCCACCGATTCTTCCTCCTCTACCCGCTCTATATCGCCCTGTAGGCGGGACATGAGGTTGCATTTGTCCTGACACTCCTGCAAGACAGCTTGAACTCTCTGCAGCAAGAGATCGAAAGATCCCAACGCGGAGGCCCCGTCATGGCCCAGCTCCACCAGTGCCGCTTCCAACGCCGCCCGGTGTGCACATATCTCCTGTTCCAGTTGCTGGACCGCAGCACCCTTCTCTCTTAGTTGGGATATGCCATCAACCAACTCCCGGCACCGGGACAGCCAACCCATCATTTCCACTGGAGTCAAAGGAGTGATGCCGCTTTCACGCCAACAGTCCTGCCACTGTTGTTCCAGGCATAGCAGCTCACGGGCCATGCTTTGGCCCTCCTCCTCCCATTCCTTTAGCCTCGTTTCCGTCCTGTTGATATCCCTCAACAAAACATCATTCCTGGCTGCCAGACTGGCATCGCGACGCAGGAGATCGGCCAGCTCATCGGCCTTGAGCACGCTCAGCTCGTACGCCACTGCCAACGCTTCGGAACCGGCAAAGGCACGTTCGGCCGCCTCATCCCGATGCCCTTGCAGCCAGGCAGAGCGTACCAGATTCCACCCCGTCTGCCGGCGGCGACGCGCTGACTCCACCTCTTTTTCGCTGGTCGCATCGCCCGGGACGACTTCTTGATGCAAGCGCTCCCGGAGCTCGGCCAGATGAGCCCGAGTCTCCTCGCACCGCTCTCTCAGGCGGGCCGACTGCTCATTCAACCCTTCATGACGGGAGGCAAAAGAACGCACCGTCTCCTCCAAGGGTAAGGCTACATGGGGTAGTCTGTGCAGGGGACCGGACCACAAGCCCAGTGCATCGCGCCGCGACGCGAGTTCGTCCTTCATGATTTTGACAAGTCTATGGCCATCGCGCACTTCGGTCTCCAGGTCACCCTTTTTTTGCAGGCGCATCACCAGCTGCTGCGCCCCTTGCACATCAGGCACGGTTCCCAGTTTCTCCAGGGCCTGCTTCTTTTGATGGAGTGCCTGTTTGAGTTTCTCGACGCGTTCGGTGGCACTTGCAAAGGCTAGTTTGAGCACCGGGTATCGCTGGGCCAGAGCTCTTATCTGGCGCGCATCGACCAGAGGAATGCGCAATGACTCCACCCTTTCCAGAGAGGAGAGTTTGGGATTAAGTTCGCTAAGAAGGATGAGTCCTGTCTCCTCCAGCTCCGCCTTCTCCGCACGTTTGGCGGGCATGTCCCGCACATAACGGCGATACGTGTCCAGCCGTTCATGAAGAAAAGAGATCTCAGGGGCATGGTCGATCAGCGGATATTCAATGACAAGTTCCTGGATTTCGGTCATCAGTTCGCGGGATTCCTCTTGCGCACGCCTTTGGCTAGCCCGTGCGGTATCCCGTTGGTTCTGCCAGCGCAAGCGCGCCTCCTTGCTTTCCTCATCAAGGGCCACAACAGCCCCGAGCGCCTCGATGTCTTGTCGATGCTGGCGGCGCCGGGCCAGGAGGGGAAGAGTGATGGCAAGCCTCTCCAGGCGCGCTTTTTTGACCAGGAGCACCTCTTCTTCCTGTTTGAGCCGGGCCACGTCCCGCCGCTCAGATAGGTACTGTGCTTCCAGATCACTGAAGAGCTGGGGGGTGAGAGCCAGCTGAGTGCTCTCCTTCTTGAGCGACCTGTAGCGGTTCACATTGACATTGATGGGGGGTCTCGATCCGCTGGGCTTGAAGAGCGCACTGGCTTCTTTTTGCAACTCGGCCCCGATCTCGCTAAGATGGCCCAGACCCGATGCGGCCACAAACAGAGCCTGTTCCAGCGCTCCCTGGCCCTTGAGAAGATCTTCACCACCCTGGCGCAAGCTGTGATGATCAATACCAAACATCATGGAAAAAGCATAGCGGTCAATGGACCCGAGCCATGGCTCCAAAAGCCCATCAGCAACCGGCTTCTCTTCGGTGTCCAATAGCGTATTCTTGTTGCCTTTTCTACGCACCAGCGTCAGCTGCTGTCCGTCTTTGCCTTCCAGCACGGCCGCGAGACGCAGCTGGTTGGGAGCATGGTGGAAACTGTCCCCCGAACGGGTGGGGATACCATAAAGAAAGTCTTTGATGGCGCGAAGAACGGTGGTTTTGCCCGCTTCATTGGGGCCATAAATCATTGCGAGTGTGCCTGGTTCGCCCAGATCTATCTCATAATCGGTAAATCCTGCGAAGGCTCGCAGCTGCAAGCGTCTAATCCTCATGGTCCAGCCCCTCCCTCTGCAGCAAGCGGGACCGGATGATCTCACTAGCATGAGGTAAGAGTTCGGCGAGAAAGCGGGGATTGGTCCAATCCTCTTCCTCCTCGGCAAAGACTTCGGCTGGCAAGGCGTTGGCCTCCCGGACCAGTTCCTCGGCCAGCTGCAACAAGAACTCCTCATCGCGTCCGAACTCTTCAAAGTAGGCCAATAAGGACGCCACGGGATGATGCTCCAGAGCCTGCCGGCCCCAGCTCACAGGATGTGTCTTGACCTTAACTTTCTCCACCCAAAGCGAATCGGGACCCCGATCTACCGCCAGCGCACGGATGTTGGCCCCCAGCTGATCCACATCGCCCACCAGCTGGGAGTGGATAGGACAAGCACCGCTCAAGACCATGCGCAGAGCCAGACACCTACCCTCGCTTTGGGCCAACTCGGTGTCCATGCTGTCCAGGACCACCTCCAGCACCTGGTCATAGTTGTGAGCCCCACTAACATCCACCGAGCAGTGGCGCCAGCGCAATACATCGAGGGGGCGGTGCTCGACTTGCACCCCGTCACCAGTGACGGTAACCAGAGCACATCCTTTGGCACCTTCTTCCCGGATATGGCGTCCCTGCACGTTCCCTGGAAAGACAATCCAGGGATCTTCAGCGAGAACCTCGGCCCGGTGCACGTGACCCAAAGCCCAGTAATTATACCCTTTGTTCTTGAGATAATTCAGGTCTGAAGGGGCATAGCTGTCATGCCCTGGACGTCCGTTGGCAGACGTATGCAAAAGACCAATGTGAAAGTAGTTGCCGTTTGGTTCGGGATAGTTTTGGGATAGGTCCTCATAGCAGGCAGCGTGAGGAAACCCCTGTCCGTGAATGGCCACTCCCAACGATGCGAGAATCACCGTGTCCGGCCGCGTCGTGGGGAAATCAGTGCAATTGTCGGGCAGGCGCAAGCGGTGGGTGATCTGGCTGGCTGCATCGTGGTTCCCCCGTACCATACATACGCCAATGCCAGCCTGGTTCAAACGGGCCATCTGTGATACGAAGAAAAGGCCCGTATTGTAGTCTCGCCAGTTTCCATCATAGAGGTCACCGGCAATGACAACGAAGTCCACTTCTTCTGCAAGCGCCAGATCCACGAGATTTTCGAGAGCTCTGCGGGTCGCACCCCGTACGTACGAAACGGGTGCCCCCTCATATTGCTCCAGTCCCACAAGGGGGCTATCCAAGTGAATATCTGACGCATGGATGAATTTGAAGTCCATTGCCATTCCTCCCCGGGTCACCTCATCCGCACTTGGTGGTGATGAGAGCCCCAGGAAAGGCTTCGCTTCCTAGGTACCATATCCCTCCAATGAAGGGATTGGTGGCCAAAGCTGCGTGCAAGAAGAACAAGGGAAACAGGCAGTTTCGTCTCCCTTGTCGCTTCTGCTACTAGCGGCTCTTGGTCAAGTGAAACGCAGCACGGATGGCATCCATAAGGGTGCCGTACTCCTTGGCGTCACCGCACGCATAGAGTTCTGGCACCAGGCCATCCAGCTCTTTGAGCAGACCATCCACTGGCTCTACTCCCAGCGCCAACACCACCGTGTCAGCGAAGATGCTCCGGCGCTTCCCTTCCGGATCGGTGACCACAACCCCATCATTGACCACCTCCACCACCTCGGTCTTGGTGACTATCTCCACACCCCTGTCTTCCATCTTGGCCAAAAGGACCATGCGGGAGATGATGTCCATATCCGTAGCGACGTCATCGAGCATCTCAATGACGGTCACATCCTTGCCCTGTTCGGCAAGGAAGTGGGCGGTCTCACACCCCACCAAGCCACCGCCCGTCACGATCACCTTGTGGCCCGCTTGGGCCTTGCCCCCGATGATGTCGTGGGCGGTCACCGCGCCGGCTTCATCCCACCCCATCAGGTGGGGCCGACCTCCGGTAGCTACCACCACCACCTCGGGTTTCTCCCTTGCAACCAGTTCCTTGTCCACCTCTTCATTCAGCTTGATCGTGACGTTCTCTAGTCCATCCAGCATGGCGGTACGATAGGTGACAATGGTCTTAAGATCTTCCTTCCCCGGGAGGCTCATGGCCAGTTTCAACTGTTCTCCGCCCAGCTGGTCACTTCGCTCATAGAGGGTCACCTCATGGCCGCGCATTCCGGCCACGATCGCTGCTTCCATGCCTGCCGGGCCTCCCCCAATCACCATGAACTTCTTCTTGGTGGCGGCGGCCCCCAGCTCGCTCTCCTTCTCACGGCCCACCCGTGGGTTCACCGTACATGCCAGAGGCTTGAACAAGAAGATCGTAGCCAGACAGCCATTGCAGCGGATGCAATGACAGATCTCGTCCTCTCTCTGCTCATTGAGCTTGCGTACATAGTGAGGATCAGCGATGAGGGCACGTCCGAAAGCGACGAAATCGCAACGGCCGTCTTTGAGGATCTGTTCTGCCAGCTCCCCTGTCATGCTACCCACGGCAATGACCGGGACGCCAACAGCCTTCTTCATGTTGGCAGCCAGCTCTACAAGGGGTCCACGAGGCAGATACATGGGAGCAATGATTTTCTCCGGTGCGCCCATATCATAGAAGCTACCCGCAGAGACATGAATGGCATCGGCTCCGGCCGTTTTCAGGATGTTGGCCATCTCCAACGCTTGCTGCTGAATCAGACCTTCTTCAAGGAACTCGTCGGCACTTATGCGGAAGATGACGGGAAACCCCGCTGTCGTCTTGCCCTTGATGTTCTCGATGATTTCCCGGGCAAAGCGCACGCGCCCCTCGACATCCCCACCATAGGCGTCCGTTCGGCGGTTGGATAAAGGGGATAGAAATTGGGCCACCAGATAGCCATGGGCGCCGTGAATCTCCACTGCGTCAAGTCCCGCTCGCTGCGCCCGCAAGGCGGCATCGCCAAATGCTTCCACCAGCTCCTCAATCTCCCGCACTGTGAGTTCCCGCGGGGTGTCTCCTACCGCCAGGCACGGAAGGGGTGAAGGTGCTACGCTTTGCTCACCGATGATCCGGGGATAGGCGGCGCGCCCGGCATGGTGCAGCTGTGCAGCCACCTTTCCACCCCGCTCGTGAATACCGTTGGCCAAGCGAGCAAGA
This sequence comes from Bacillota bacterium, assembly GCA_007130145.1. Lineage (GTDB taxonomy): Bacteria > Bacillota > Sulfobacillia > UBA8153 > UBA8153 > SLSY01. The sequence continues at coordinate 59 of SLSY01000066.1, read as the reverse complement.
CCCGGAATGAATTTGTCGTGGTAGATGCCGGGCACACATGGAAGAGGAGGGCCCAGTCG
>SLSY01000208.1 GCA_007130145.1 Bacillota bacterium | reverse complement strand
CTGAGACTCAAGCTGACGAGATGCCCGACTGGGCTGAATACTTCAGCGATGCCTCTGATTTGGGCTTGCCTCCACAAACGACGCCAACTGTACCGCGGGATTGGGCCGGTGACCGCACCTCTCTTTATGAACAGCTTTCCTATCAGCTAGTGTTTGAAGATCTTGATGCGGACGATGAGAGGATAGCCCAGTTCATTCTAGGCTGTTTGGATGATGATGGATTCTTGCAAGGCGATCCCGAGGAGCTGGCCGATGCCGCCGGCGTCGAACGCGACGATTTCATCCGGGTATGGAAGGTCATTCGCACCTGGGAACCGGCGGGCATTGCTGCGCGAGATTTGGCCGATTGCCTCAAGCTGCAATTGACACGGATAGGGCAAGAAGATGCCCTGTTGTATCGTTTGGTCGAAGATCACCTTCCCGAGGTCATGGCCGGAAAGATTCCCGCTCTGGCCATGGTGCTCGATTGCTCGCGCGAGCGCCTCCAACAAGCAGCCACATTGCTCGGTCGTCTCAACCCCCGGCCGGGAAGTGCCATCGGCAAGGCTCCGGTCAACTATACGCTGCCCGATGTCAGTGTGCAGAGAGTGGGAGACGACTATGTGGTCATCGTACACGAAAGTCACCTGCCCCGCCTGGGTTTGAATCAGTACTATCTTCAACTTCTGCGCCATTCGCCCGATGCCTCCACCAAGCATTTCCTCCGCCAGAGGTTCAAGCAAGGTATGTGGCTGTTGCGCAGCGTAGAACAGCGCAAACTCACCTTGTACCGGGTTGTGTGCTGTGTGGTGGAGCGCCAGCACAGGTTCTTCGTTGACGGGGCACAAGGCCTTAGACCTTTGACCTTGCAGGCCGTCGCCGATGAGATTGGCGTGCACGAGTCAACCGTTAGTCGTGCTTGTGCGGGGAAATACCTCAATACGCCCCGGGGACTCTTCCCCTTGAGCTTCTTTTTCCCCAGCACGCTTCAGCGTGGGGTCAGCTCAGAGATGGCCCGTGCGGCCATGCGCCAACTCATTGCCGGTGAAGATGAAAAACAGCCGTTGAGTGATGGTGCCATCCGTCGTCTTCTCGCCGAGGAAGGCATTTCCCTTTCACGTCGCACAGTTGCCAAATACCGTCACGCCCTGGGTATCCCCGCCGTTCATCTTCGTCGCCGCTACTAGACAGATAGCAATCCTGGCAGAATGAGGCAGGAACCAGCTGCAGGTAGGGAGAAACCAGTAGAAGGCCTACATGGGCATACTACGCCTGTACATTTTGTGTTCACAAAGAGAAGGGATGGATCAACGTGACGACGGCTAGGGTGGGCATCAACGGATTTGGAAGTATTGGACGCCGATTTCTCAGGGCGACGCTGCGTCAACCTGATATTGAAGTGGTGGCAATCAACGATCTGACCGATCCCAAGACACTCGCTCATCTTCTGAAGTATGATTCCAATTATGGAACTTGGTCACAGCAAGTTGAGGCAGATGGCGATGAGATCCGCATAGGCCAAAAGAAAGTCAAAGTACTGGCAGAGAAGGATCCTGCTCAGCTAGGATGGGGCAATTTGGGCGTCGATGTCGTGGTGGAATCTACCGGGCGTTTTCGGGATCGGGCGAGCGCCGGGCTGCATTTGGACCCAGCTGGTGCCAAGAAGGTTGTTATTTCTGCTCCTGCCAAGAATGAAGATATCACCGTGGTCATGGGAGTGAACCACGAGGAGTATTGCCCTGACTCGCACCATATCATATCCAATGCATCGTGTACTACTAACTGTTTGGCTCCGGTGGCCAAAGTGTTGGATGATGAATATGGCATCGTCAAGGGTCTGATGACAACCGTGCACGCTTACACTAACGACCAGGTATTGCTGGATATACAGCACTCCGATCTGCGCCGGGCCCGGGCGGCGGCTCTATCCATTATTCCTTCCAGTACCGGGGCAGCTCAGGCCATTGGACTGGTATTGCCCGGCTTGAAGGGGAAATTGAACGGGTTTGCTCTCAGGGTTCCTACCCCGACGGTCTCGGTGGTGGATCTGGTGGTCAATCTTGATACGGCCGCTGACGCCGGTCAAATTAATGAGGCGATGCGCGCAGCAGCCAACGGTCCGTTGGCTGGGATCTTGGGCGTGAGTGACGATCCTTTGGTATCAGTAGACTACAAGGGAGACCCCCGCTCATCGGTTGTGGATGCGGGTTCTACCATGGTTATCGATGATATGGTCAAGGTTGTGGCATGGTATGATAACGAGTGGGCTTACTGTGAGCGGTTGGTGGATCTTATCGCATACCTGGCGAAACAGGGCTGGTAGGATAAATGGCTGCAAGCCAATTGAATAAGGTGGGTCGTATGCGCAAGAAGCAATTGACAGACGTGGAGGTAACCAATCAGCGTGTATTGGTGCGCGTGGATTTCAACGTACCCAAGGATCGCGACGGCTACATAACCGATGATACCAGAATACGAGCCACGCTCCCGACCATTAATCACCTGCGCCAAAAGAAGGCGCGTACGATTCTCCTGTCCCACTTGGGACGACCAGGTGGTCAGATTGTAGAATCTCTTCGCTTGGGGAGCGTGGCTCGGCGTTTGGAAGAACTGTTGGATGCGCCCGTTCACTACATTGAAGATAGCGATTGGGCCAGCGTCCGAACGCGCTTGGCCTCGGTCAAGCCGGGCGAGGTGGCGTTGCTCGAGAACATCCGCTTTCACCCTGGTGAAGCGCGCAATGATGCTGAGATGGCCCGGATCTTGGCGTCGTTGGGGGACATCTTTGTCAATGATGCCTTCGGCGTCTCGCACCGAGCTCATGCCTCCAACGTAGGTGTGGCCCGGCTTCTTCCGTCGGTAGCAGGGCTTCTATTGACTCATGAAGTGAGCATGATATCACGGGCCATAGATGATCCGGAGCGTCCCTTTGTGGCGTTGATCGGTGGAGCCAAGGTGTCTGACAAGATTGGCGTGCTCAAGAACTTGCTGTTTTTGGCCGATGTTGTGCTGGTGGGAGGAGGTATGGCCAATACCTTCCTTCTATCCCAGGGGCACTCCATGGGGTTGTCGCTGGTGGAAGAAGATAAACTAGAGGAAGCCAGAGCCATCCTGGAGCAAGCCTTGGAACTTGGGCGCCATCTGGTGCTACCCGAGGATCTGGTGGTAGCGGCAGAATTCTCTCCAGCAGCTGCCCGTCAGACGGTTCCGGTGGATGCCGTGCCCGACGACTGGAGTGCACTGGACATTGGTGAGAAGACGGTTGCGACCTTCGTCGCTCACATAGCTGGGGCTCGCACCGTGGTCTGGAACGGGCCGGTGGGAGTCTTTGAAATGGAACTTTTTGCCGAGGGTACCGAGGCCATGGCTGTGGCGGTCGCCAAGTGTCCCGGTACCACCATCGTAGGTGGGGGCGATTCCATCGCGGCTTTGGAGAAGCTCGGGCTCACCGAAGGCATTACCCACATCAGCACCGGGGGTGGTGCCTCCCTTGAGTTCCTGGAGGGGAAAGAGCTGCCCGGTATTGCTGCGCTGGATGATGCCGAGTCTCAAGGAGGTTGACGACAATTGCGCAAACCGTTGATTGCTGCCAATTGGAAGATGAACAAACTGCACAGAGATGCTCTTGTGTTCGCGGAAAAACTACTTTTGACGTTTAAGAACCAAGGGGATTGTGAGGTCCTCATATGTCCGCCCTACACCTCGTTGGCAGCACTGGGGAGGGCGATCGAGGGGAGCCCGATACTTCTGGGAGCACAGAATGTGTACTGGGAAGAGCAGGGGGCCTTTACTGGTGAGATTTCTGCGGCCATGCTGGTTGACTGTGGGTGCCGCTACGTAATCATTGGCCATTCGGAACGGCGTGGGCAGATGGCCGAGAGTGACCAAGAGGTCAATCGTAAGGTTAAGGCGGCGTTGGCCGGTTCGCTGATTCCCATCATCTGTGTGGGTGAGACCTCGGAGCAAAGGGAGGCTGGCCTGACCCAGGAGGTAGTTGCGACACAGTTGCAAGCGGCTCTTGAGGGATGTGCGGTCCCTGCGGGTTTTTGGCCCGTCGTTGCTTATGAACCAGTGTGGGCCATTGGGAGTGGTCGTTCTGCTAGCGCCGAGGATGCCGAGGAGGTGGCCGCTCTTCTTAGGCGAGAGTTTGAAGAGGCGGCCAAGATACCAGGTGACACGTTGCGCGTGCTGTATGGTGGTTCGGTGAAGTCCACCAATATAGCCGATTTCATGCAAGGAGAAAACGTGGATGGGGCACTGGTCGGAGGCGCCAGCCTCGAGGTAGAGGAGTTCTGCCGGCTCATTGAGGCGGCCCAGGGAAGGAAAAAGACTTGAAGCCGACGTTACAAGGGCCCATCGTATTGCTCATTCTGGATGGTTGGGGCCACGCCCCATCCAGTCCTGGCAACGCCATTACTATGGCGGGGACCCCCGAACTGGATAAACTAAAGAAGGACTACCCTTCGACCATCCTCAAGGCCAGTGGCGAGGCAGTGGGCCTCATGCCTGGGCAGATGGGCGACTCCAATGTTGGACACCTCAATCTTGGGGCAGGTCGCGTAGTTTACCAGGATGTCGTGCGCATTGATCGGGCTATTGCCGGTGGGCAGTTCCAGCAAAAGTCAGTGTTTCGCAGAGCCTTCAGGGCCGCCCAGGATGGTGGGTGTAGCGTCCATCTCATGGGTTTGCTTTCTGATGGAGGGGTACATAGCCACCAGAGGCATCTTCATGAGCTGATCCGCATGGCCAAGCAACAAGGCGTGACCCGCTTGTGGGTCCACGTCTTCCTTGATGGGAGAGATGTTTCCCCACGCAGTGCACTGAGGTATGTAGAGGAACTGGACCGGGTGATGTCTTGTGTCAAACTGGGCCAGATTGCGACGGTGAGCGGTCGTCACTATGCCATGGATCGCGATGGGCGCTGGGAACGGACCCAGGCCGCATTTTCGGCTATTGTGGAGGGCGAGGGAAGGACAGCCACTTCGGCACAAGAGGCCATCTCGCGCGCCTATGAAGAGGGCAACGATGATGAGTTTGTCAGACCTACGGTTTTAGGTGACTATCAAGGGATGCTACCCGGCGATACCGGTATATTCTTCAACTTCCGCGCAGACCGGGCTCGGCAGTTGGTGAAGGCGCTGGTTCTCCCCGAGTTCGAATATTTCCCGCGGCCTCAGACCAAGATCCCTATGTCCCTTGCCGGCATGACGGTGTATCAAGAGGATCTACCCGTTCCTCACGCGTTTGACCGCCAAGAGATCCCAGACACGTTCGGAGAGGTCATCAGCCGTGCCGGTTTCCGGCAACTGCGCGTAGCCGAGACGGAGAAGTACGCCCACGTTACCTTCTTTTTTAGTGGCATGCAGGAAGAAGTCTTTCCTGGCGAGTGTCGCATGCTTATACCGTCGCCTAAGGTGCGAACCTATGATGAGAAACCGGAAATGAGTGCTCGTGAAGTGACCGATGCGGTGTTGGAAGAAATAAAGAGTGGTAGGTTTGATGTGTTCGTGGTGAATTTGGCCAATTTGGATATGGTGGGACATACAGGCCACTTGTCTCCTGCGCAAGAAGCTGTTCGCGTTGTTGATGCGTGTGCGGGGCGCATGGCCCGCACCACGCTGCGATGCAAAGGGCAGATTCTCATCGTCGGCGATCACGGTAATGCCGAGCATATGCTGGGTGAAGGAGAAGAGGCTCATACAGCTCATACGGCGAACGATGTTCCCTGCATCCTGGTGAGCACTGCGTGCAAGGGCAGACAGTTGCGTGAGGGTGTGCTGGGAGATGTTGCTCCCACGCTGCTTTCCATCATGAAGCTCGACAAGCCTGCGGCCATGACCTGTCATTCGCTTTTGGCTGATGAGGATAAGGAGAGAGACGCGTGAGCTTGATTGTTGAGGTAAAAGGTCGAGAAATTCTGGATTCTCGCGGTGTACCCACCGTAGAGGTTGATGTGATGCTCAGTGACGGCAGCCACGGACGGGCGGCCGTGCCCTCGGGAGCTAGCACCGGCAAGCATGAAGCGCTCGAACTGCGTGATGGTGATACAGCACGTTTCGGAGGAAAAGGGGTCATGCGTGCGGTCGCAAATGTCAACCAGATCATTGGCCCCGCGCTTCTCGGTGAGGATGCTCTTAACCAAGCGGGGGTTGATGGTATCTTGTTGCAGCTGGACGGTACCGTTCACAAAGAGAAACTGGGAGCCAATGCCATCTTAGGTGTCTCGCTGGCTACAGCCTACGCGGCCAGTGACTCCATGGACACGCCCCTGTATCGTTATTTGGGGGGATGTATGGCCAATGTCTTGCCCGTTCCCCTCATGAACATCCTCAATGGCGGAAAGCACGCTGACAACAACGTCGATATCCAAGAATTCATGATCGTGCCGGCGGGTGTTCCTTCCTTTGAGGATGCCATTCGGGCCGGTTCGGAGGTCTTCTGGGCACTGAAGTCTGCGCTCAAAGATCGCCGCTTGGGCACGGCTGTGGGCGACGAAGGGGGCTTTGCTCCCGATCTTAAGTCGAACGCGGAAGCGCTTGATTTGGTTGTCGAAGCCATTGAACGGGCTGGCTTGCGTCCCGGTGATGAGGTGGCACTGGCATTGGATGTCGCTGCGACCGAGCTATATCAAGACGGTCGTTACCATCTGGGCTCGGAGCAGTGTTCATTGGAGGGAGGACAACTCATCGATTTGTATCGCAGATGGATGGATCAGTATCCCATCGTATCGCTGGAAGACCCCCTGGCAGAGGACGATTGGGAGGGGTGGGTGAGCCTTACCGCACAGCTGGGTAGGCGCGTGCAGGTGGTGGGCGATGATATCTTTGTGACCAGCCCCAAGCGTCTGCAGCGTGGCATCGATATGGCAGCGGCCAATGCGATTTTGGTTAAACTCAACCAGATCGGCTCGCTGACCGAAACCTTTGAGACGCTCCGGGCAGCGGAGGCGGCCGGCTTTGGCCGGATTATCTCGCACCGTTCGGGCGAGACCGAAGATACGACCATTGCTGACCTGGCCGTCGCTTGCATGGCCGGTCAGATCAAGACGGGTGCACCCAGCCGTTCCGAACGGGTGGCAAAATATAATCGCTTGCTGAGAATCCGAGAGCAACTGGGGGCATCAGCCCGCTATAGTGGATGGGCTCCATATGCAAGGTTCGTGATCGCTTAGACCAGGCGTTCGTGCCTGCTGATGCTTGAGATATCTTGCACCATGTGCTACAATATTCCCGTTAAGTCCAAAAGCAGAGGATGGGGGGGTTTGCGTGCTCAGAACCGCCTTGACTATCATTCACGTGCTCATTAGCGGTGGTCTGATTGCCACCGTACTCTTGCAGTCAGGGAAGAGTGCTGGCTTGGGTGCGATCGGAGGAGGAGCAGAAGCGCTGTTTGGCAAGCGCAAGGGCATGGATGATTTGTTGGCCAAGTTTTCTGCCGGATTAGCCATTGCCTTTGTCATTACTGCATTGTCCCTCAGCGTGCTGGTTAACTAGAGGAGGTTGTCTTCGTTGGAATCACTGTTCTACACAGCCCCACTGGCCGCAGTGGTGGCACTTCTTTTTGCCTACTATCTGACCACAGGTATCAATACGAGTCCCAAGGGCACCGAGCGGATGGAGGAGATTGGGAACGCCATCCGCGAGGGAGCCATGGCGTTCTTGAACCGTGAATACCGCAGTCTTGTCGTGTTTGTGGCCTTGGTTGCCGCCATCATCGTCTTCGTAGGACTGTCTACGGGTGATGATGTCATGCGGCCACAGACCGCCATCGCCTTTGTATTTGGCGCCTTTTCATCGGGTCTGGGCGGATGGATCGGCATGAAGGTCGCGACCAGCGCTAATGTTAAGACCGCGCAAGCAGCGCGCCAGGGGCAAAAAGAGGCTCTGGCTATTGCTTTCTCGGGCGGTGCGGTCATGGGCATGGCCGTGGTGGGCCTGGGCCTGCTAGGACTGAGCATCATGTTTCTCGTGTTCGCTGACCCCAATCATCCGGAATCTTTCAATATCATAAATGGTTTTGCTTTCGGAGCCTCTTCCATCGCCCTTTTCGCCCGTGTCGGCGGCGGTATTTATACCAAGGCAGCGGATGTCGGGGCGGACTTGGTGGGTAAAGTCGAAGCGGGTATACCCGAAGATGATCCCCGAAACCCGGCCGTCATCGCTGACAATGTCGGTGACAATGTGGGTGATGTGGCAGGCATGGGTGCTGATCTCTTCGAGTCGTATGTTGCTTCCATTATCGCCGCAATGTCTTTGGGAGCGGTGACCTTTGCTACACCTGCCATGGGTGAGGCGGCTGGTGTCTTCACAAATCCTGGATTTGGTGCCATGGCTGTGGTAGGACTTCCCATGGTCATAGGTGCTTGTGGCATCATTGCATCAATCCTGGGGGCGCTGCTGGTGCGCGCCATGGGTAAAATGGAGCCAGCAGCAGCCTTGCGGTACGGTACGTTTGCTGCAGCCGGGCTCGTCCTGGTAGCCACGATGTTCTTGGTGCGTCACTTTTTCACCACCCTGGGACCGTTTTGGGCGGCAGCCGGTGGTTTGGTGGCGGGGATTATTATCGGTATCCTCACGGAGTACTATACAGCACCGGACTACAAACCGGTCAGAGGGATCGCCGATGCTTCGCAAACTGGTCCGGCGACCAACATCATCGCCGGTTTGGCGGTGGGTATGCGCAGCACGGCTCTGCCCATTCTTGTTATCGTAGGCGCCATTCTCGTTGCTTATCAAGCGGCTGGTCTCTACGGCATCGCTTTGGCCGCCGTGGGCATGCTCTCAACAGCTGGTATGACGGTGGCGGTCGACGCTTACGGTCCGGTGGCTGACAACGCCGGTGGCATTGCTGAGATGGCGGGGTTGCCCAAGAATGTGCGTGAAGTCACCGACACCCTCGATTCGGTGGGGAATACCACAGCAGCCATGGGTAAGGGATTTGCCATTGGCTCGGCGGCTTTGACGGCTCTGGCCCTTTTCTCCGCTTATTCGGCGGCGGCCCGGTTGGAAGCGATCAACATACTAGAACCGACGGTCATCGCGGGATTATTCATTGGTGGCATGCTGCCTTTCTTGTTTAGTTCTATGGCGATGGAAGCCGTCGGAAAAGCGGCCTTCAGCATGATAGAGGAAGTGCGTCGTCAGTTCAAGGAGATCCCCGGGATCATGGAAGGAACAGGGCGCCCCGACTATGCCACTTGTGTGGACATTAGCACATCGGCGGCCTTGCAGCAGATGATCATTCCCGGCTTGCTGGCCGTGTTGAGTCCGGTTGTTGTTGGCCTTTTACTGGGCAAAGAGGCCTTGGGTGGTCTCTTGGCCGGTGCGTTGGTCTCCGGTGTGGTGTTGGCCATCAAGATGGCCAACGCTGGGGGAGCCTGGGACAATGCCAAGAAATATATCGAAGGGGGTCACCTGGGCGGGAAGGGTACTGATACCCACGCAGCGGCGGTGGTTGGAGATACGGTGGGCGATCCCTTCAAGGATACAGCAGGACCCTCCTTGAATATCTTGATCAAGCTCATGAGTATTGTCGCTTTAGTGTTTGCGCCCCTGTTTCGCTAGGGCCATGGCCAAATAGACCAGTGCAAATGCCGGGGGATGCCCCGGCATTTTCTACAAGAAGTGTGGGAGGTATGATGCCCGTACGCAGGCGAGAGGAAGAAGAAGTACGGATGCCCAATTCGGGTCGGACGTGTGTGTTACTCCATGGTTGGAAGGGAAGCCCCGGACATATGGAGCCTTTGGGCCGGTATCTTCACCAACAGGGATTCTCCGTATGGATTCCGTTTCTCGGGTCAAAGGCACAAGACGATACCTGGCTCCATGATCTGGGCCGGCTTCGCACACCACCGGTCCTAATCGGTTTTTCGCGAGGAGGGCTTTTGGCCCTGAAAGCAGCGATTTCCACAGCAATTTGCGGTTTGGTTACGATTAACACACCCCTGGATTTCGGGGAGGAGATGGATCTTCCCCCGGCGTGGCGCCAAGAACTGCTACGCATAAGGTCTTTGCTGGCGCGTGTGACGGCACCGGCCCTGATCGTGCAGTCGGTGGACGACACGGTGATAGATCCGGGGAACGGACAGCTGATCTATGATTTGATTGGCAGTTGCTCGAAGGAACTATGGTCGTGTCGGGGTGATCATTTGGTCATTCTCAGAGCAGGACGGCAAGAACTGTTTGCTAAGGTGGCTACATTTGCCATAGGCTTGAGGAGTGTATGTAGGTGAAAAGAGATCCGTCCCTGGAAGGCTGCTTCGGATGCGGCGCTGACAATGAGATAGGGTTGCGACTGGAGTTTCATTGGGAAGGCGAGGATTACGTAGCTCCATTTACCGGCCAAGAATGTCACCAAGGCTATCCTGGTGTGGTGCATGGCGGGATCATTGCTTCCGTATTGGATGAAGCCATGGGCCGCTTGCTTTGGGAGAAGCGCGGGGGAGGTCCCACACGCAAGCTGACGGTGGAGTACCTGGCGCCTTTAGCCCCAGGAGAAGAAGCCATCTGCCGGGCCCGCATTGCACAGAAGAAAGGCCGGGCCATATTCTTGGAGGCCCAGCTGCTGCGTGATGGCGAGGCGGTGGCGGTGGCCAAGGGTACGTACATTATTTGAAGGAGGTGCGGTTCGTTGCAAAGAGATGAAGTGCTAAGAATCGTAAAGAAGCGAATGGCGAATAAGAATCTGTTCAAGCACGTTCTTGCCACGGAAGCGGTCATGCGGGGCTTGGCCCGCCATCTGGGTGAAGATGAAGAGCGCTGGGGCTTGGCTGGTCTCATGCATGATCTCGACTACGATGATACCAAAGGGCAACCGGCGCAGCACAGCCTCATGAGCGCTGACATGGTGCAGGAAATGGGTTTCGACGAGGAGATGGCTGATGCCGTCCGTGCTCACAATGAATACCATGGCTTGCCCCGGGATACCTTGATGGCACAAGCTTTGTATGCCGCCGATCCTTTGACGGGTCTCATTGTGGCGGCTGCGTTAATCTCTCCACAGCGCAAACTCGAGGCCATTGATGCTCAATTCGTTCTCAACCGGTTTCATGAAAAATCCTTCGCGCGCGGAGCCAGCCGTGAAGGGATCCAGGCTTGTTCGGACGTGGGGCTATCACTGGAGGAATTCGTTGAGCTGGGACTTGGAGCCATGAAGACGATATCCAGGGAGCTCGGCTTGTAGGGTTCTGTTCGGCGCGGTCATTGTTGATTGCATGGCCGCGAGTGTCTGCACGTTCCGAAGCATGAGGGAGACACGGCTGTGCCAGCTCAACCCCATGGTGTGGCCCTGCATGAGAGACATGGGTAGGTCTATTGGGGCAGGTTGTGCTGCCACTTTAGGTGATGTATAATTGAGGTAGTCAGAAGGAAGGTGTCGATGTTGCCCACCGGAGTGAGGGTCATAACCGATAATCGCCGGGCCCGACACGAGTATCATATCGTGGAACGTGTGGAGGCAGGCATTGCTCTGGTAGGTACCGAGGTCAAGTCCATGCGCATGGGACGTGTAAACCTCGCCGATGCCTATGCAGCATGGGAGAATGGGGAAGTCATTCTTCACAACATGCACATTAGTCCGTATGATCCGGCCAGCCAGTTTAATCACGATCCCAGGCGGTCGCGCAGGTTGCTCTTGCACAAGAGCGAGATCGCGAAGTTGCGGGGACGGGTAGTGGAACGTGGATTCACCTTGATTCCGTTGCGGCTCTATTTCCGCAAGAATCTGGTCAAAGTGGAACTGGCATTGGCCAAGGGCAAGCGCTTACACGATAAGCGTCAGGCCATTGCCAAACGCGATCGTGAGCGCGAGGTTGAGCGGGACCTTCGGGACCGACAACGATAAAACCTTGATAAGTAAATATTGTGGGGGCGTATTAGGTTCGACGGGGATGGCAAGGTCGTCAGTTGCAGGCCGAGCTCCGTGTCTCGTAAATCCACGGAAACCATATAACTGCCGACTCAAACTATAACCTAGCAGCTGCGTAAGCTGCTACGTCCTGCCATCTCTCTCCCGTGGGGATGACCAGGGCGTCACTAAAGCGGGATACCGTCTATGTTGCGGCCTTGAGACATAGCGTGGGAATTTCCCAAGGCTAGCACGCAATCATCCTGGCCCTTCGGGTCGTTTGCGTGCGAATGTGCAAGCAAGGGATAAGCCTGTAGATACTGCCGGCACTGTATCTTCGGACGAGGGTGCAACTCCCTCCGCCTCCACCAAATTAGAACTAAAGTATTGATACAATGGAAAGTCCTTACAGCAAGGGCTTTTCATGTTTTCTGGAGGAATCATCAGTTGAAGCACTGGCATATATGCACCTTTTGGCAGAAATATATAAGGCTTGAAGAAGGCGGCAACGTTTGTGGAGTAGGTTTCATATTGAAAGACGGTTTAGAGCTCGGTTGGAAGATATAAGAATACCTAGATGCCTGCAGGGGTGGTTTGACATCGGCCTTGCAGGTATTTTTACTTATGTGGGGAGGGGTTAGCCTCATAAATCAAATAAATCACAACAAATGGTAAATAGTGCTGCTAATGGATTTTGTTTGATATTTTGCTGATAAGTTCAAATATGAAGTGGTATCCGAAATCATTATGAAGGAGATATGCCAGCATGTTTCTCCTCATGGCAAGAGAAGCACGGATGCAAGATGGGATATGGCTATCAAAGTCTAAGAAAAGGGAAGCAAATGCAAGAAAAACTCTTCTGTAGGGGGATGATAATTATGAGAAGAATTCAGACGACACAATTTATACCATTATTGCTGGCGCTATTGCT
>SLSY01000124.1 GCA_007130145.1 Bacillota bacterium | reverse complement strand
CAGTAACTTTGAGGTGCGCCCCGCGGGCTTGGAGCGTCCGCTTCCATTGGGTAATGACTGTATGCTATACAAGACTTGCCGCTCACCTCCGTCCAACACACCCTTGGTGTGTTAGCCCCATGCATATCCTCAAAAGAGGCATCCGCTCAGCGCTCCCGTGACGAACCTGTACCCAGGTCTAATCAATGACCTGGAAACGAAGTCCCAGGAGCACCCCGCCCAGGTAGCGCTGGGCCAGGGTTACCCGTACTCTACTGTCATCAAACTCATATACCACCGGGCCGTCCAACAAGGCCGGCACCAATTGCTGTGACAAGATACCCAAGTTGCGTCCGTTCAGCGTCACGGACACGGCGTATTCGCGGCCCACCTGCTCCAAGAGGACGGTCTGACCCTCCCAGCTAAGGGTTTGTCCCACCGGCACATTGGTTCGGATCACTCGTTCCCCGTCCACCCGAACATCCAGCCAGCAGCGGTCCACCGTGACCAAGCTGAGGGCCAAAAGACCGTCGGGCGACGGATCCACCACCTCGCCGTTGTCGTCGATGGGGTCGACCTCATCGGGTGGGTCGGGCACGGATGGGTCGATTACGTTACCCACCACGGCGAAGGGGTCTCGCCCCACCGCAACGATCTCCCCGCGCTCTCGCTCCGCCACCTCGGCGGCCTGCACGGCAAAGGGGTCTCGTTCCGGGCGGGGAACATCCACCCGCGGTGCCCAGGTCCTCACCACCGGCGCGGGCTCAGCATCAGCAGCAGATTCGGCAGGCCCCGGGTCGGGGGTGGGATCGGCACTCCCACAAGCGGCCAATCCCCAGAGTATGACCACCATGATCGCCACCGGCCACCAGCTTCTCTTGCCAAATGCTTGATACATCATGGTTTCACTCCTCATTCCGAGAAGAGGTTGACACGAAGGTTTGCCTGTACCAACTGGGACTCTTCGGCATCCCGGCCGGGTCCAATGCGCAACTCCTCAATGCGCATGGCACGCTCATATGCCCCCATATACTCTAAGAGGTTGAGCAAACCGTAATAAGAACCCTCAAAGGTCATCGCCAGAGGGAGTACCGTGTACCCATCCCGGCGCGCCCGGTCACTAAAGCGAATGATAATAAAGTCCAGATCCGATAAATCGGCCCCCGCCTGCATATCTCGGATTACATTCTCGTCCCATAACACGTCCGGCATCAGCTGCGCCATGAACTCCAAGTCATCGCGCATAGTTTCCTCTTCCTCAGCCAGCTGCTTCAAGCTCGCCAAGCGCTGTTGGGCCCCAAAAAGAGCTGCTTGTTCAGCCTCCAGCTCGCTTTGCGCCCGTTGCCAGGACCCTAGCTGCACATAGCCGACATAGACCAGCCCCACAACCACCAAAAGAGCGACCACCAAAAGAGGGATGCTCACGCCGCGCTTGGGGGTCATGATGCCTCACCTCCCCCAATAAGTGGATCATAGCGTGGGCCGGGCAGCAAGGTAACCCGAATCTCGAAGCGTACCTGTACGTCTTCTTGCTGTCCCTCTTTTTGCGAGAACATCGCATACACATCCTTGACGCCGGAAAGCTCCCGTAAGGATTCCACCCAGTTGGCGGTGGAGGGATGATCGTAGGTTATGCCTCGCACCGTCAGTTGACCGGGGGCATCACCCCCACCCTCTCCAGTGGACGGCTGTGACAAGGCCATATCGGTCAACCATACGTTGGGTGGGATCCATTCACCCACCTCGGCCACCACCTGTGCCCACGGCAAGGGAGAACCCATGGCCAGCTGCAAGCGATTGACCAAGCTATCCACCTCTGAACGCAAATCCACGTACTTCTGGTAGGTCGCAATTTCGGCATCCACGGCCGCGCGCTGCATCTGGACTGTGGCCAGCTCATCTTCCACCTCTTGCACGATTATGTAAAGAAATCCTTGCCCTGCCGCCAGTAAGAGCACAATCAAACCCCACACCAAAAGGAAGCGTCTCTTACCCTTCTTCCGTGCCCGCTCAGCAATTAAACCGGCGGGGAGTAAGTTAATCTTGACCAATACTCTAGACCTCCAATCCGCGCAGCGCCAAACCAGTACTCACCGCAAAGTCCGGCAAAGCCGCTTCTTGATCTAAGACGCTCTGCTGTGAACCGGCCATGCGGGAGAGGGGCTGGACCACCTCCACCGGGAGGTCCAGTTGCGTCTCGAGAAGATCCAAAAACCCGGGTAAACGAGCCCCGGCCCCGCTCAATATGACCCGGTCAACACCGGGACGGTTGTCCATCTTAATGAAGAAATTGATGGACGAACTGATTTCTTCTACCGCCTTTAGCCCCCACTCATCGAGCGCCGCCAGGCTGTCGAAGAAAACGGGCTCCTCTTGCTTCTCTGGGGAAGAACTCAAAGCCGGCAGCAGCTCACGCCAGGAAAAACCCACCTCATCGGCATATTCCTCCAGCGACACGGGAATGACCCGAGCAAAACGCGGGGCGCCATCAGCCAGCATGACCAGGCTTCCCACCCCGTGAGAAACATCCACCATGGCCAGCGTCTGCTCCTTGACTTGTTCTTTGGGCAACACCCGTAACATAGCAAAGGGAGAAGCATCAATCACCTTGGGAACCAAACGACAGGCCTCCAGTGCTGTCACGCTGCTATTGAGCATGGCGGTACGCGCTGCCACCAAGAGTACCTCCAGTTCGGGGCCGTTGTTACCTTCCTTCTCTCCCAAGACGGCAAAATCCATGGTCAGCTGGGACAGGGGAATGGGGAAATACTCCCCCGACTGCAGTCGTATGGCCTGGTCCAGCTTGTCTTTGGGCATTTTCGGGAAGGAAATCAAGCGAGTGATCACCCCCTGATTGAAGGTGCCCAGCACCACGTCGCGGCTTCCGAAGCGGCTTTTGGCCCACAACTTGCGCAAGGCGGCCGTGACCATGCCGATATCGGCTACCGCGCCTTCCACCACAGCTTCATCGTCAATTTCAACCTGGCCCGCGCGGACCAGCCGGGGACTGGCAGCACTTCCGCTCAGCTCCACGGCGCGAATGACTCCCGTATCCATTTCCACTCCTACCACACCGGCCATGGCCACCATCATCTCCTAAAACACATATTCCGTCATGTTCACCAGTATCTTGCGCTACGAGCCATGGCCCAAGATGTTCTTGGCCATCGCTACCAGGCTCTTATGTAACACCCGTGAAACCTTACGCTGTGAAAGACCCGTTTCGCGGGCCACTTCGTCCTGGGTCATGCCGCGGAAAAAGAGCGCATAGACCACCTGGCGCTGCAAACGGCTCAGGCGATGAAGCGCCTGTTGCACCAGGATGCGGTCTTCCAAAGGCAAGCGAAAACTTTCGTAACTGGCACTTCGCATCT
>SLSY01000077.1 GCA_007130145.1 Bacillota bacterium | reverse complement strand
AGCGGGTATTGAGAGACAGCGGCGCCCGGGACATCGAATCCCACGATGCCGAAGGCTAACAAGGTTAGGTCAAACGGCGGTCCCCGTGTGGGACCGCCACTTATCCCTTCTCTGCGACGTTCCCCTTGCCTCCGCGCCCGGTTCTGGGTGGCATAATTCTCGTTTCCGTATTATACTTGTTTGCAGGGAACCTTTTGGTCGATAGTGAGGCTTCCCAAACGTGGGCGCGGCTTGGTTGATTCATGATCATCTCTGCCTGCTGGAAACCTTGTTTACTTGCCTTTTGCTCGACGGTAAGGGCACGTGTCTGGTGCTGTTAGCGTATACTATAGATATAGACTAGTCCCTTTTTTGGAGGAGTTGCCTTGCCGTTAGTCGTCATGAAATTTGGTGGGACCTCAGTTGGGAATCCTCAATCTAGAGAGCAGGCAGTTCATCGTATTCGGACACAGGTTGAGGCGGGCTATGATGTATGCGTTGTCGTTTCGGCGATGGGGCGAAGCGGCGAGCCTTATGCCACCGATACGCTACTCTCCATGGTGCGCCAGGTGAATGAGGACGTGAATGCACAGGAACTCGATTTGGCCTGCGCTTGCGGGGAGATTCTATCCAGCGTCGTTATGACGGCGACTCTCTGTCGGCAGGGACTGCAAGCAGTGTCTTTAACCGGTTGGCAGGCAGGAATCATCACGGATGGCCGCTTTGGAGATGCGCGAATACGGCGAGTCCAACCTGACTTTGTGCTTGAGCACCTAAGCGAGGGCAAAGTGGCGGTGGTAGCAGGTTTTCAAGGTCGTACCGAACGCGGGGAAGTGACGACCTTGGGCCGGGGTGGAAGCGACATTTCTGCCGTGGCTCTTGGAGTTGGTTTGGCGGCCGAATTGGTGGAGATATACACAGATGTTGACGGGGTGAAGGCCGCTGATCCCAAGCTGGTGCCCGATGCCTCAACGATCCCCGTGGTGACCTATGAGGAACTGTGCCAGCTGGCCCATGAAGGGGCGCGTGTGGTCCACCCCGTGGCGGCCGAGTTGGCTATGCGCAATGGTCTGGCCCTGCGCATACGTTCCACATTTGAAGAGGGTGTGGGCACCCTGGTTACCGCCGGTGATGTTGATTTGGAGCCGCCGCCGTTCGGCGTGCCCTTGCGGCCGGTAACGGCGGTCACAACGATGGATAATATGGCTCATGTGGAGATAGATTTCCCTGCTCATTGGGATAGCAGCGATGAACTGCGCCTGTTCCGCCTCTTGGCTGACGCGCACATCAGCTTGGATATGATCTTGGTCACTCCCTTTCGGAAGGCATTCATTGTGAGTGCGGAGAAATCTCAGGCGACTCGAGTAGCATTGGAGGAAGCCGGATTCACGGTGTGCATTACTCCCGAATGTGCCAAGGTAACAGTGGTCGGGGGAGGTATGCGCGGGGTTCCCGGAGTGATGGTGCGGGTGGCCAGTGCGTTACACAAAGCAGATATCGACATTATCCAGACGGCGGACTCACATATGTCCATTTCTTGTTTGATTCGGGAGTGGCACATGCAGGAGGCTGTGCGCGCCCTCTATCGAAACTTCTACTTGGGGGATTGAAGATGCGGGATTTTGGTTCGCTCATCACCGCCATGATAACGCCTTTTGATGAGGATATGCGTCTTAGCGTACCCGAAGCGGTGCGGATTGCTGAACACTTGGTAGAGACCGGAACCGACACCATACTGGTCGCCGGAACGACGGGTGAATCCCCGGTTCTTGACAATGATGAGCGCATAGCGCTTTGTCGCGCGATTGCGCATGCGGTGGCCGGACGAGCCCGGGTGATTCTCGGTACCGGCTCCAATGACACGGTGAGCACCATGTTCATGACAACGGCAGCAGAAGAGAATGGAGCGGATGGGGTGATGCTGGTGACCCCCTACTACAACAAACCCCCCCAATCCGGTCTAAGAGCGCACTTTGAAAGAGCCTGCCAGACGACGAACTTGCCGGTTATGCTCTATAACGTACCATCGCGTACTGGCGTCAATTTGCTGCCTAAGACGGTGAAGCAGCTGGCCGATAGTGTTGAGAATCTGTGGGCGGTCAAGGAGGCCTCCGGCGATTTGGACCAGGCAACGGAACTGGCGACGCTTGGCTGCGTGGAGGTCTACAGTGGTGACGATTCCAAAACCTTGCCCATGCTGGCAACAGGCGCCAAGGGTGTAGTCAGCGTCGCGTCCCACCTGGTTGGCAGCAAGATCAAGCGCATGATGACAGCGTTCTTCTCGCAGAACAACGAGGAAGCTTGCCAGCTACATCAGGAGCTGATGCCCATCTTTAAAGGTCTTTTCATCACGGCCAATCCCATACCGGTCAAGACCGCCATGAGCTGGATGGGTTTTGACGTGGGCGGATTTCGTATGCCCTTGTATTGCATGGAGTCGGAGGAAGCAGATATCCTAAGAGAACTGCTGGAGCGATTTGAGTTACTCTAGACTAGAAGGAGCAGTACCGATGATAAGATTGGTTCCCCTTGGCGGCCTTGGCGAAATCGGCAAGAACATGCTGGCTATCGAATGCAATGGCGACATTGTGATTGTTGATTGTGGACTCGCTTTTCCCGATGAAAGCATGCCCGGCATCGATCTGGTTCTCCCAGACTTTTCCTATGTACTGGAACGAAAGAACCGGGTCAAGGGGGTTGTATTGACCCACGGCCATGAAGATCACATTGGAGGGTTGCCCTACTTTCTGCGAGAGTGTCCGGTACCTGTTTATGGGACTCGTCTCACCTTGGGTTTGGTCCGGGCCAAACTCAGCGAGGCGCAGCCCATATCCTCTTTTGAGGGCCGGACTCTTAAGGTTAGAAAGCCCATTGAACTGGGATGCTTTCACATCGAACCTTTCCGCGTCAATCATAGCATTGCCGATTGCGTGGGGTTGGCCATTCGTACACCGGAGGGAATGATCCTACACAGCGGTGACTTCAAGTTTGACCAGACCCCGGTAGATCATGAAGTAGCGGATTTCGCAAAGCTGGCTGCTCTGGGTGATGAAGGGGTCCTTTGCCTACTCTCCGACAGCACCAATGCGGAAAGAGCCGGATATACCGAGTCAGAGAGCAATGTCGGCATCGAGCTGAACCGGATCATGGCAGAAGCCCCTGGCAGAGTACTGGTTGTATCGTTTGCCAGCAATGTCCATCGCATTCAGCAAGTCCTGGATGCTTCGGCCAAGCACAATCGCAAGGTATCCGTAGTGGGCCGCAGCGTGGAAAACGTGGTTCGCATCGCTGCCGAACTCGGCTACCTACACTATCGCGAGGATCTGTTGGTGGATTTGGATGAACTTGGCACCTTGCCTCCTGCACAGCGCACCATCATCACCACGGGTAGTCAGGGAGAACCTATGTCGGCTCTGGCGCGCATGAGTGTGGGAGAGAACCGCCGCGTCCAGTTGGAGGCAGGAGATATCGTCGTGATTGCTGCCACACCGGTTCCGGGTAATGAGACTATGTTTGCGCGAACGGTGGACAACCTGTTTCGCCGGGGAGTCAACGTGCTCTATGGCCCGACCAGCCGGGTGCATGTTAGCGGCCATGGTTCAGAAGAAGAACTCAAACTCATGTTAAACTTGGTACGACCGCGTTACTTCATGCCGGTCCACGGGGAATACAGACACCTGGTGTTTCATGCCAGAATCGCCGAGCAGTTGGGTATCCCTTCCAAGCGAATTCTTTTGGCTGAGAACGGTCAAGTGATAGAGATGTCCCGTAGGAAAGCCAGTGTGGTTGGTCAGACGTCGTCGACCGACTTACTTGTGGACGGTTTGGGGGTGGGCGACGTTGGCAATGCAGTGCTTCGCGACCGCCATCAGCTGGCAAGAGACGGGGTGGTGGCCATTGCCGTCAGTGTGGATCGGGATGAACGGACCATCCTTGCTGGTCCCGAATTGGCTTCACGAGGGTTTGTCTATATGCGCGAATCTGCCTCTTTGGTAGAAGAAACGCTGGAGCGAGCGCGACGAGCAGTGGAAAAATCCCTGGCATCGAGCGACTGCTCCGAGGCGCAGATACGCAGTGCCATTCGTGAAGCACTCACGCCATTTCTGGTGAACAAGACCGGGAGAAGGCCTACCGTCATGCCCCTTATCCTCTTCGGATAACGGGTATGAATGTCACCTGCTGCAGTCATACTATGGGTACGTTGCAGGAGGGGAGAAACGTGTCATGTCAACGGGTATAACACATCTTATGGCTGACGCCCACCCCGGTGTACCTAATCCCAGTGAAACAGGAAATTCGACGGTGCCCCAGAGCATCTATGATCTGGGCGTATCGCAAGCGCCTCTGGCCAATGACTCGATTCATTGCTTGACCATCATTGGTCAGGTGGAAGGTCATATGATCTTGCCTTCACAAAACAAGACGAGCAAGTACGAACACATTATACCGCAGCTGGTGGCCGTTGAGCAGAATCGTGACATCAAGGGTCTCTTGGTGGTCTTGAATACCGTGGGCGGCGATGTGGAGGCAGGTTTGGCCATGGCCGAGATGATAGCGAGCATCAGCAAGCCCACGGCTTCACTGGTGCTTGGGGGAGGACATAGCATCGGGGTTCCCATAGCAGTTTCTTGTCACAGGTCCTTTATTGTCGAGACCGCGACCATGACAATTCATCCCATACGCCTCACGGGGTTGGTTATCGGTGTGCCTCAGACCTACGAATACCTTGACAAGATGCAAGATCGCGTTGTGCGCTTTGTGTCCCGCCATTCTCTCATTAACCAAAACCGTTATCGAGAGCTTATGTTTCGCACCGGCGAACTGGCGCGCGATATTGGCACTGTCCTGGTAGGAGCGGGTGCCGTGCACGAAGGGCTCATCGACCAGGTGGGTGGTTTGTCGGAAGCCTTGGGCTGGTTGCATCATGTAGTAGAAGAGGGGGGAGGCAATGGATCGCGACCTTGATCAAGGGGGATGCAACCTGGCCGTACCTCTTTACACCATTGTTCCGTGGGAACTGGTGCTCACCGGCGTCCATACACCCCTAGAGCTCAAAGAACGATGTCTGCGCGATGGGAGTCGTTTGCTGGTAAGAAGTGACGGTCGTTTGGAAAGACTGGTCTCCACCAATCCGCAACACTATCTTTCACCCCACATGCGTCCCGGCGCCCATGGTCCGTAGCCAGTCACTGTCAAGACAAGGAAGCCTTCGTCTGGTATAATAGCCGTGAGGCGACGTGAGGAGGGCGTTGATTGACGGTATGGCAAGCGATTGTCCTCGGTGCGATGCAGGGTCTTACCGAGTTTCTTCCTGTGTCAAGCTCCGGACACTTAGTCATAGTGCAGGATCTTCTGGGTCTTGTCTTCGCTGGTTTGACCTTTGAGATTGTAGTACATGGCGGCACTCTGGTGGCGGTGTTTGTGGTCTTTGGTCCTAAGGCGGTGGCGTTGATACGGGGCACCTGGTGCTGGCTTGGCCAGGGACGTCGGGCGACACCCCATGACGTTGAATCCGCGCGCGTGCTGTTACTGTTGGGGTTGGCTACGATTCCGGGCGCACTCGTGGGTTTGACATTGCGCCATTGGGTGGAAAACCTCTTTTCTCTGCCCATCTACTCAGCATGGGGTTTGCTCTTGACCGGGGGATTGTTGTTTTCTGCCCGGGACTTGGGCTATAGCGGTCAGACGATGCGGGGGATGACATTATGGACGGCCCTGTGCATTGGGGTATTGCAAGCATTGGCCATTGCTCCGGGTGTATCGCGTTCCGGCTCCACTATTACCGCTGGTCTTTGGCTGGGGCTTAGCCGCAAGGCGGCGGCAGAATTTTCCTTTCTCTTGTCGATACCTGCTATCATCGGCGCATTGCTCATGGATCTCCTGGCATTGGGGGCAAGACCGGCGGCGATAGGTGCTGATGCGCTCGTAGCCGGCGCTGTTACCGCCGCGTTGTTTGGATACATCGCCATTCGCCTGTTGCTTAGATTCTTGCACGTAGGCCGTTATCATCAGTTTGGGTATTATGTATGGACGGTAGGCTTTCTCGTTTTACTGAGCCAAGTGGGGTGAGCACTTTGTCCAAGTTTTTTTCTCAGTTGGCCGAAGAAATGAAGACCGAATTGGCCGGGCTTGCCCTCTTGGCTGTGGGCACCGTTATTCTTCTGGGCTTTTTCACCAGCGCTACCGGTACAGTGGGCTTACTGTTGGTGCGAGCATGTCGTGTTGTGCTGGGCGAGGCCGGGCTGATTATCCCGGTGATGATCGTGTGGTTTGGCCTGCAGCTACTCTTGGGGAAGCAACAGTTCTCTTTTAGCTACAGGTACGGGGGCTTGATAGTCCTCATTGTGGCGGGTGCGTCCTTGTGGCACATTGTGCAAATTCCTGAGACTGAGGAGTTTGTGCGCAATGGGTGGCGCGGCTTGGGAGGTGGTTTGACAGGGGCTGTAACCGCCAGCGTCCTGGGGCAGCTTCTGGGCAGTCTGGGCCGGTTGATTTTTCTCATTGCATTGCTGCTTGTAGGCTTGATGTTGGCGGCCAATCGCTCGCTCCTAGCTCTTTTTCGGTTAATGGTTCATCGCAGTCGGCTCACGGTGCTAGTGCTGTGGGAACGCCTGCGAGATATTTTCGATAAAGAGACGGTTGAACCTCCTCCTACAGCGCAAAGGCCAAAGGATCGATTGGGGGAAACTCCCAATAAGAAAACTAAGACGGAGCGGACCGCCAAGAAGGAGGAAGCGAAGAAGCAGGCGGCGGGACCCACCGTGTCCAAGCCCCTCATGCCGGTTTCCAAACGACAGTTGGGCTTAGATGATGAGGTGGACTATGTTCTCCCTCCCTTGTCTCTTCTCGAGCACCATGCCTTTCGGCATTCAGCCCGTAGTCAACGTGAAGCATTGGATAAGGCGCGTTTGCTGGAGGATACGCTCAAGAGTTTCGGGGTAACGGTCAAGGTGACTGATGTCAGCCGCGGACCGGCGGTGACGCGCTTTGAGCTGCAGCCGGGACCCGGCGTCAAGGTGGCCAGCATCGTCAACTTGACCAACGATCTGGCGTTGAAGCTCGCTTGTTCGGATCTGCGCATTGAAGCCCCGATTCCCGGCAAATCCGCCCTGGGCATTGAGGTTCCCAATCAGGAGATTTCTGTGGTGCACCTACGAGAGGTGCTGGAGACAGCTGAATATCGCCACGCTGCTTCCCCCATTACGGTAGCATTGGGCAAGGACATTA
Organism: Bacillota bacterium; assembly: GCA_007130145.1. GTDB lineage: Bacteria > Bacillota > Sulfobacillia > UBA8153 > UBA8153 > SLSY01. Next base: position 5,592 of record SLSY01000077.1, on the reverse strand, counting down.
GCGGCCGGGCGATCGTGTCTCAATTGGAAGGCATGCCTCATCTCTTGATCGCTGGGGCCACAGGGTCGGGGAAATCTGTTTGCATCAATTCCATTATCGCGTCTTTGCTGTTTCGGGCCCATCCTGAGCAAGTTAAGTTGCTCTTGATCGATCCCAAAATGGTCGAGTTGGCACAATATCAAGGGATTCCCCACTTGCTGGCGCCGGTCGTCACCAATCCCAAGAAGGCAGCTGGGGCACTGCGCTGGGTCTTACACGAGATGGAGAGACGCTACGAATTGTTTGTGGCAGCAGGCGTTCGTGATATCAAGCGCTATCAGGCTTTGAGCCGCGAAAGCAAGGATGAGCCGCCACCGCCAGATTTACCTTACATTGTGGTTATCATCGATGAACTGGCTGATCTCATGGTCGTGGCCCCGGGCGAGGTGGAGGACTGCATCTTCCGCCTGGCACAGATGGCACGCGCGGCCGGCATTCATCTGGTCGTTGCGACACAACGTCCCTCGGTAGATGTGATCACGGGCACGATTAAGGCCAACATCCCGTCGCGTATTGCTTTTGCCGTGTCGTCGGCCGTGGACTCTCGTACGATTTTGGATGTGTCGGGGGCCGAACGTCTGGTGGGGCGGGGCGATATGCTCTACTTTCCGGTAGGGACCACGAAGCCCATACGGGCGCAAGGCGCATTCATTGCCGAGCCGGAAATGGAGGCCTTGATACGATTCGTCTCTCAGCAGGGCCAGCCCGAGTACTCCGAAGCTGCCATGCAAGCTGTGGAGGTTGAAGACGTTGCCGTCACGCGTGAAGAAGCAGACGAATTGTTTCCCCAAGCTGTGCGCATGGTGGTAGAGGCGGGCCAGGCATCGGTATCATTGCTGCAACGCAAGCTGCCGATAGGATATACGAGGGCGGGCAGGCTCATCGATATGATGGAGGAACGCGGCTTCATAGGTCCACATGAGGGATCAAAGCCGCGGGATCTTCGTCTCACGCTGAATGAATACGATCGCTTGTTCGGAAAAGGTCAAGCTGCAAGCTCGAAAGAGTCAGAGTCCTAGAGCCTGTCGGGTCTTGGGTCCCACGATACCGTCTGGTGTAAGTCCCCGATGACGCTGAAAGGCCATCACGGCCCGTTCCGTTTGAGGACCGAAGATGCCGTCGATGGGACCGGTATTGAATCCCAGCTCCTGCAGCCTCGCCTGTAGATGGCTTACTTGCTGGTTGCGTGAACCTCGGCGTAAGATGATCGCACCGTCGCCGCCGGGCATATCGGCTGTTGTGTAACTACCCGTGATATGCACGGCGGTACCGATGGGACAGAGAGGGTAGACGGCCTCCACATCACGGTTGTGCATTCTGATGCAGCCATTAGAGATATAGCGGCCGATTGACCACGGGGCGTTGGTCCCGTGTATTCCGTAGTTCCCCGTCGGTATGTTCAAACCCAGCCAACGTGTCCCCAACACCTGCCAAGACGGGTTAACTGTCTTGTTGCGAATGGCCCAGATTCCACTTGGCGTTGGTGTGCTGGGCTTGCCCAGAGCGCAAGGGTAGGTGCGGTGAACTCGACCACTCAGGTGTAGCGTCAAACGGCGGGAGGGAATGGAGATATCTATGCGTGCACGTGATGCGACATGATTCTCCACAGGTGGGCACCCCCTACGATGGTCTTGAACACTATCAGTGTATGCTGCCCTCAACGGTTGGTGTAAGAGTATGGTGAGCAGGAAGGGCCAAGCGATTCGTCGAATGTACTGTGAGTTTCAAAGGATTGGGAGGGATTCGTGGTGTGTGTGACCGGGCGCAAAGCGAGGGCAGCATTGCTCGTGGCTGTCATGCTCGTCGTGATGTGGAACATGCCAGCTACCCGGAGTGATGCTGGTGGTGATAGGGCCATGACTCGTACTCTCTCGGGTTCGTTGCCCTATGATCTCTATGGCTTATGGGAATTTGCCTCCGGCGCGAATCTTTCACCACCCGTGGCGGCCAACGGCATGTTGTACGTGGGAGATGCGCAAGGGACCATGTACGCGTTAGATGCGCAAAGCGGGGAATTGAATTGGAGTTTTCAAGCTCATGGTCGCATTCGGCATGCTGCCGCGGTAACCATGGGGACGGTGTATTTTGCTTCCGGTGACCTGGTCTCTGGCGCCATCTACGCGCTGAATGCTTGGGATGGCAGCCTGCGCTGGAACTACCAGTTTACGGGCAGTGCGGCAGGAGCCCCGATGGTTCAACACCCGTTGGTCTATTTTGGATATAATTCGCAACGAGGTAACATCATGGCCCTCTCAGTGTTCGATGGTGTGCTCGAGTGGAACTGGAAAGCCAGACATTACCTGAGTGGGCAGCTAGCGGTACGTGAGGATGTGGTGGTTTCTGGTACGACGCTGACTGAGGACAACGAGAGTTATCTGTACTGTATTGATAGTCACACAGGTCAGATAGGGTGGGAGAAGACGTTGAGCGGATATTTCTCGGGGGTGAGTCTGCTCCCAGGAGATCAGGCGGTGGTCACCAGTGGCGGTGCCAGCACGGGTCGCATCTACGCATTGGATACCACGACAGGAGAGCAATTATGGTCGCCCTTTCGGGTGCGGCCGTTCAATTTCTGGTCGCCCCCGTCAGTACACGGTGAGAGTATCTACACCCTCAACAAGGGAACAGTTTATGCCTTGTGTCTGGAGACCGGCAAAGAACAATGGAATCGTCTTCTTCCCGTCCATGATCATGACGGGCCCATGCCGTTCTCGCATGCTCCTTTGTCTTGTGAGGCCCATTTATACATAACGTATGCCTATGCAGATTCACGTTTGTCATCACACCTGCACGTATTGGACCGCCATGAGGGCACCTTGCTAGCGGTGCATGAGCCAGGGACCACGCTGACGGCCGCCCCCATCGTCTGCGGACGCAACCTTTATCTGCTAAGTCAAGGCAGATGCGTGCAGGCACGACGGGGCTTGAAGATTACCGTCAATGGACGGGCCATCGCCCCGGCCGAGAGTGGCGCCTTCATTCGGGAGGGAATCACACATGTAACGCTGAGAGGTTTACTGGATACCGCAGGGTTTGCCGTGGAGTGGGATGGGGACACGCGTTCGGTCCGGGCTCATAAGGATCAGAGCGAGATCACGATTGCGGTCGATAGCCAAAAAGCCAGCTTGGCGTGCGGAAAGACTACGTTTCTGGCCCTGGAACTCATCAACGATCGTCTTATGGTGGCAGTTAGGGCACTGGTGGAATTCATGGGTGGAGAGGTCAAGTGGGATGCCGACGTGATGAGCGTCAGTTGCCAGTTGCCTTAGCCACAGAAGGAGGCCCATGTATGGTGCGGGAGAAGGGACTTGTCTTGGTTTACACCGGAGACGGAAAGGGTAAGACCACGGCCGCTCTGGGACTGGCGCTGCGGGCTTGGGGTCATGACCGGCGCATCTTGGTCTTGCAGTTCATGAAAGGTCCGGGCAATGTGTATGGGGAACTGCACGCAGCCGGGCGAATGACCGGATTCGATATTGTGCAGGGTGGGCGTGATTCTTTTGTGGACACGCAGCATCCGGCCGCGGAGGACTGCCAGCTTGCACAACAGACGTTGGAGAAGGCCAGAGAGGTTCTCAAGGCAGGGGAGTATCAGCTAGTCGTCCTTGATGAAGCCATCGTAGCAGCGGATTATGGTCTTATCAGTGAAGATGCGCTTTTGGAGGCCATCAGACAACGCCATGTCGCTACTGACGTGGTAGTTACAGGGCGCAATGCGTCCCCCCGGCTGCAAGAGCTGGCTGACTTGGTCAGCGAGGTCAGAGAAATCAAGCACCATTATCGGAAGGGAATTGCAGCCAGAGAGGGTATCGAATACTGAGAGGAGTGACTGCGTGGACCAGCTGCCGTTGAGCATACCCTTTTGGGTAGCCGGGGCCCTACCTCTGTTTGCCCTTTTGTTCACTTTGCTCCAATTGCGATGGAAAGCCGTTTATTCTGGTATGCTAGCGTGGGTGCTGGCACTCATTCTGGGCTTTTGGTTGTATGAAGCTTCGCTTGAGATTCTGATGTTCTCATCGCTCAAAGGTCTGAGCCTAACCCTGTTCATCGTATCGATCATCTGGACCTCCGTGTTTTGCTATAATCTGGTAGAGCGATTGGGTGCTCTTCCTGTCATTAGTCGCAAAGTGAAGAGTCGTTTTGGCGACCCGCTCATGGTGTTCATCCTGCTCAGCTGGTGTGTCAGTGCTGTTTTGCAAGGAGTGGCCGGGTTTGGGGTTCCAGTAGCCATTGTGACGCCCCTCCTAGTGGGCTTGGGCTTTCCGGCGGTGCAGGCAGCCGTTGGGGCTTTGGTGGGACATGCTTGGTCTATTTCCTTCGGTTCCATGGGGGCGTCGTATTTTGCCATTCAACTTATTACCGGCCTCCCCGCGAGTTCGCTGGGGATGTGGATGGGAATCATGCTTGCCCCTCCCACGCTACTGAGCGGACTTGCCGTGGCCCACATCTATGGTGGCTGGCGTGCCGTGCGTCAATCGTGGCGCTACATCACTGGTGCCAGCGTGGTGATGTCAGCATTATTGGTGCTTGTTCCCTGGCTGGGAGCACCTCAGCTCGGTACGGTGATAGCTGCCGGTGCAGGGAGTGTGGTACTCACGTTGTGGGCAAAAAGACCGCCGGCAAAGCCGGTTCAAGTGACTGATGATGGCGAGAACATCATGAGTTTGGGCCAGGCCCTGTTGCCTTATGCCATTCTCTTCGCTCTCACCTTGCTTTCGCAGCTGGAACCGGTTAGAACGGCGGTGCAAGGATGGGCTCTAGGCTTTCATTTTCCCGGGCGAACCACTGGTCTGGGCTATCTCATTGCGGCACAGCGCAACTACGCGGCCATTCGTCTCTTGGCTCATCCGGCCCCTTTGCTCATCATCTCCATTGCCGCCGCCTATCTCTATTATCGTAGTCAGAACATGAGCCGGTGGGATGATGTGCGAGTTATCATGAGAACTACGAGGAAGCAATGCATGCCCACAACATTGAGCATTGCTGCCATGCTCATGATGGCCTTGGTCATGAATGATGCGGGTATGACGACGGTTCTGGCCCGGGGGGTAGCAACCGCAAGTGGCAGCTTGTACCCGTTGTTGGCACCGGTAGTAGGCGTTCTGGGTTGCTTTATGACGGGAAGCAACACCAGTTCGAATGTCTTATTCGGCATGTTTCAGATGGAAACGGCGCTTTCTTTGGGTTTGAGCACACAGATCATGGCCGCGGCTCAATCAGCTGGAGGTGCACTGGGGTCTTCCATCGCACCGGCCAAAGTGCTGGTGGGGACAGCATCGGCCAAGTTGATGGGCAAGGAGAGTGTGGTATTCCGCATGGCTCTGCCGTATGCGCTGATTATCACCGGGGTATTGGGCATTGTAACCTGGTTGTTTGTTACCTGGCTCTTTCCCTCCCTCTTGTAAGCAGCAGACGATAAAGCAAGCAACGGTCCGCGCACTGGCATGATGTTCTTGTGAAGCAAGGACTAGCGTGGGAAAAGAGAGGTGGTCGCGAGTGGATGACGTAGATCGGTTGGTCGAACTGATGAAGGAAGCAGATTACATAGTGGTT
>SLSY01000186.1 GCA_007130145.1 Bacillota bacterium | reverse complement strand
TCACCGTAAAGATAGTCCTTCCATTTACCAACCTGCTTGTATTGGAGGACCATGTTGACCGGGAAGGTGTTGAACGCCACAAAGTACGTGCCGATGATGGCCCACACAAACCAGGGAACCATGTCAAGATTACCTGTGCCGAACATGTAGATCAGGATAGCAATCCAGGGAGCCAGACCGGCGATGCAACCCCAGACAAAGGGACCCCAGTTTACGTCGTTTTTGGATAGCCCCGAATTCAGCTGCTCCATGACCAACCCAAACAGGTTCATGGAAGCATTGACGATGAAGATGAGGATCAAAGACGCAATGTCATAGATGCCGAACAGGGTGGCGATGAGGACAATCATGATGGATGAACTCAAGGCATATTCGAACCAGCGAAATTTGTTGATCCCCTTCTCAAGGTCGGCGTTATAGATGCCATTTAGCCGCTCTGGTACAGAGATGAGGGCGTGGGCCGCTGCAGAGATGAAGAGGAACAGAGAAACAAACACCCCGAAGGGGAGTTCAAACAGCTGCCGCGAGGCCACCTCCAAGGATCGAGTCACCGGATTAAACGAGAGATAGAATTGGGTAATCTGCGGGGTGAACTCCCCGATGGTCTGAATCACCCGTGTAGCCAGAAAGAGCATGATCACGGCCTGGATAAGATGAAGCCCGCTCATGGTCATGTTGAAAGAACGCAGTTTGGTCAGTTCAGAACGCCTCATATTTTTGCCTCCCTTTTGCCACTCCGTGGCAGCTTGCGTCTTGTCTCAAACATCTATTGTTAATGGGTAAGGTTGACTGACAGCCACCTTCATTTTTCGCCATGGAGGGCACCCATGCCTGCCAACTATGCATTGCGATTGCACAGATGCAACAGGCAATCCCATCACCCGGAAGGGCTCGAGCTGGGTATTTCATTCTGACGTTCTCTCAACCCTTCTTTTCGGAGAAGCGTGGAACTTGATAGTCTGGGTCGTCGCATCGGGGACGATGAGGAAGGGGGTCGGTGATGAAGTTTCCCGTGTCCAGAAGCCCCCTGGGAGCCGGTACTCCTTCTTGATGCCAAAGATGATCGACGAGAAGCTCGTTGTTCTCATAGCTGTGAGTGTGGGTCTTGAGGCCAATGATGGGAGGATGAGGTTAAACCCTACTCACGCCTCCGCCTTCACAGACCGAAGCTAGGAGGGAATAGAAGGGGGCAAGGAGAATGGAAGGAATGGTAACGAGCGCAACCCCCGGCAAGCGTGCGCAGGGTTCTACCCGACGGGACCACAGGATAATCAGATCTATCGCGTACACTCACTCCCCGATGTGTACTCATCGTATCATGCCGAGCCGCCTTGGCTTTCTCAAGGTTGCGGCACACCATCACGATATCAGCCCCACCACGTGCCAGCCGTTTCATTGCTTGCAGGCCAATGCCCGAAGTTGCGCCCGTGATCACACAGGTCTTGCCGGCCATGGAGGCATCGCTGGTCTTTTGCACCGCGTTTCTGTTCTTGAGGAAGATCAGTTCATCCCGTAGTTCGATGCCTTTCATGTTCACTATCTCTGCATCAACCAAAAAAGGTTCTCATGAACCAGCGATACAGCTGGCGAAAACCCGGTACACCGTCAAAGATGTCGCCCCACAAGTCATAGTAGTCCCGTTGTTCGATGATCCGGCCGTCCTCATGCAGAGTCAAGCGTGTAGATCCGTAGATGGGTGTCGTCGGAGATCTGCGGAAGGACATCGTCATCTTCCAGTCCATTATGATGACATTCGCGTGTTGGGCAACGTTGAGAATGTCCATCCGCAATTCCTTGCAGCGTCTGGTGAGCCGGTTGCACATGGCGGTGAAGTCCTCTATGCCTTTGAGGCGCTGAATGGAATCTTGAAAGACAATGTCCGGATGATAATAGGGGAATATGTGAGACCAGTCTGGTTTCCCTCTGGTGTTATACGTTCTTGACCACAAGACCAAAACAGAGTCCGCCGTCAGAGGACCCGGAACTTGGTTTTGACCCTTAGCCTCGAGCTCATGCGCACACAAATCATATCACCATCTTGTAGCGGGATTTGGCCAAGTCATCCGCGAATGTCCACAACTGCCCCCGGCGAGTATCTACTAGACGATTCTACCACCAAACTATCTCCTGGTGCAACACGCTCGACGGGACAGGTCGGTGTCAAGATAAAGTAGGCATCCCCGTTTTCTCACGCGAATTTGGATGTTGTTGCTAACCCAGCACCATTTGACCCAGGGTTGATTCGCCTAAGGCCCTGTCAATGACGGCGGGGAGGTAGCCAACCGGGGGTGCGGCAAAACCTTGGACTCTGCGAGAGAACAGGCGGATGTGATCCGTGAAGTTGGCTATCTTTGCCGTGAGACGTATTCATTGGAGCAATAGACCGCTGCTGTGGAGGACTACATACCCGAAGGGCCGCGTAAAACGCGGCCCTTGCACAGTGTCTAGAGCGTTACTCTTGTTCGAGCCAGGTTCTGGAGAAGTCAAAGTAGTTGCTGGGGTCTATGAAGAGGTCCTTCACTCGTGGATTGAGGACAGTTATGGTGCTATTGTGATATAGCCAAACAATGGGTAGATGCTCGGCTGCAAGATGTTGGAACTCTGATAGCATCTCCTTAATGACAGCTTCGTCGGTTTCTAAGGCCACACGCTCAAGCAGATCATCAATCTCTTCAATGTAATGTCGGTTTGGGTTCCAGTAGAACTCTGAATGGGACCGGTCGGCTTGTGCTACAGGATTGATGCTTGCACTTAGACCCCACATGGTGATTTCGAAATCACCTGTCCGTGCCGATGTCAATCTCCATATGTGGTCGCCCATGGTCAGAGAACTATCGATACCAACGTCACGAAACAGCTGTTGAGCGATCTCGGTCGGGATAAGATTGTCAGGCCGGTTGGCCGCGCTCCATTCGAAGTGTAGTCTGGTCCCCTCATCGTTATAACGGAACCCGTCATCAGCTAGATGCCAGCCCATGTCATCCAGGAGTTCGCCTGCTTTCTCTGGGTCATAACTACATACCTCTACGGTAGGATCAAAAGCCCATGATGCGGGCTGTATTCCAGCATAACCGGGGTCAGCCAGGCCATATGTTACCTCATCAATCAACAGCTGCCGGTCAAGAGCATGGCACATGGCACGCCGCATGCGAACGTCGCTCAATAGAGGATGTTCCAGATTCATTGCCAACCAGAAATTAGCAAAACGAAGATCCTCGATCATGACAAAACCCTTCTCTTCAAGGGCAAGGGCATTTCGTGCGTCAAGAAATGCGAGGACGTCAACGTTGCCCATCTCCAGTTCCATGACTCGTGTAGTGAGTTCAGGGATCACTACCCAATGAATCTCATCCATGTATGGGGTACCCTGCCAGTAATCGTCGAAGCGCTCCAATACTGTCAACTCATCAGGAATAAAGCTCTTATACTTATAGGGTCCTAAGCCTACGGGAGCTTCTTCGAAAGCATCGCCTAGTTCCTCCACCGCCTTAGGGGATACCATACCCAGCGGGGGATTGGACATAGCTTGGAGGAAAAGGGCATCCGGCGCATCAAGAGTTATCCTCAGGGTGTAGGTGTCAAGCGCTTCAATGTCCGCTATCTTCATCAGGGCCGGCTCTTTGCGGGTGGCAAGGTCAGGATCCAGGAAGCGAATAATACTGAATTTGGCAGCTTCAGCATTGAAAGGCTCACCATCGTGGAAGATGACGCCTTCTTGTAGGTAAAAGGTGTAGACTGTACCATCCTCGGATACCTCATAGTCACGGGCTAGAAACGGTTGAGGAACACCATCTGCATCTGCAAGCATCAGCGTGTCAGTCATGGCACTAGCGTACTTGGCATTGGTTTGCTCAAGCTGTGGGTCGGGTGATACGGGACTGGTCGGCGTAGCAATGCGTAGTGCTCCTCCCCGGTGCGGACCATCGTCCGTATCGGTGGGGGTAACGGGAGTAACATCCGGCGCTGGCGTGGGATCAGCCGGGCCACATGCAGCCACGGAGACCATGGCAAGGGCCAGCAGAAATACGATAAGATTCCGCTTCATTCTTCAGACCTCCTCTATCTTTTGCTCCATGAACCCTTCCGGGTCATTGACAATGCGCACGTCCATTTCGGGAATAGATACGGCACTCAAAATGTCACTTTCCACGACGGTTTGAACATCTTCAGTCTTGATACGGTCTGGAGCCTCCTTTCTTTATACCCTGTATGCACCATCGCTTGTGCTAGCTGCTCAGAAATCTTGGGTTTACTCGCGCCCTACCATACGGGGATCGAGCGCATCTTGAAGAGTATCACCAAGAAAATTGCAGGCCATGACAGTGAGAAAAATAGCAATCCCAGGCGCAGTAATCACGTGAGGTGCCTCGCGTATATACTCACGCCCTATCGCCACCATCGATCCCCACTCAGGAGTAGGAGGGGCAATGCCGAGACCCAGAAAACTGAGAGCCGCAACCGTCAGTATGGCAGTGGCAATGCGCATGGTAGCGAATACGAGCAAGACACCAAAGGTATTACTCAAAAGGTGCACGCTGAGAATACGAGCATCACCAGCACCGATGGCCCGAGCACTATCGATGAATTCTGCACTCTTCAAGCTAAGAACCTGCCCCCTAGTGAGTCGAGCTACCGTGGGAACAGACCATATTCCAATGGCGATTACCACGTTGATAATCCCCGAACCAAGCACACTCATGATGGTGATGGCAAGCAAAATACCAGGAAAAGCCAAGAGAAGATCGCATAGCCAGAGAATGGCATGATCCAGGTTCCCCCCGTAATACCCGCCCAGCAAGCCCAACCCTATCCCAATGATCATCCCTGTCAATACCCCCGCAGCACCAATGGATACCGATATTCTACTGCCATACACCACTCGGCTAAATATGTCGCGCCCGAGATGGTCCGTTCCCAGAATGAAGTCAGCAGAGGGAGGCTCTAGGCGGTGACGAAGATGCTGGCGGATAGGATCATGAGTGCTCAGCTGCGGAGCGAGCAGGATCATGAGAGTGAGCACGAACAGAATGAGAACCCCAACCTTGGCGGGCAAACTTTTGCGGACCTGAACTCCGAAACGCGCCCACCCGCTGCGCGAGACTGACATAGTGGTGTCTTGACTCACCTCGGATACCTCCTGACCCTTCTAGCTATACCGAATTCTTGGATCGACCACTGCGTAAACAATATCGACTGCGACGTTGACAAGCACAAAAGTGGTGGCAATGACCAATACGGACGCCTGAACTACAGGGAAGTCTCTTCCATTAATCGCCGTAATCATAAAACGTCCTACTCCAGGCCACGCAAAGACCGATTCTATTACCACTGCGCCCCCCAGAATGGCCCCGACCTGTAAACCGATAATGGTGATGACCGGGATCATGGCGTTGCGCAGTGCGTGGCGATACACGACAACCCTTTCTGATAGGCCCTTCGCTCGCGCTGTGCGCACATAGTCTTCGTTCAGCACGGATAGCATGGATGAGCGAACCAAGCGGACCAAAAGAGCGGCCGACCCCATACCCATGGTTACCGCAGGGAGAAGGATATGGCGGAGACCGGCACTCGTCCAAAGAGGTCCTCCCCGGCCTGACGCGGGCAACCACGCAAGATGATATGCAAACAAGAGCATTAGCATAAGACCCAGCCAAAAGCCGGGCAATGACACTCCGACAAACGACAGTGGCCTAACGGTGTTGTCTATTGCCGAATTCCGCCTTGTAGCCGATGCTACGCCTACAACGACTCCTACTACATTGGCTAGCAATAAAGAGACCAGACCAAGTTCAAGCGTGGCGGGATACCGCAGAGCAAGGTCGGCAGCAATGGGTCGATTGGTGCGCATGCTCCGTCCCATATCCAGGTGAACGATACGCACAATGAAGTCGTAGAACTGTATATGTAAGGGCTTATCGAGACCCCATTGAGCCCTGATTTGCTCTATTTGCTCCGGAGAAGCTCGGAGCGCTACCTCTGGGGATAAGAACATATCCACAGGATCGCCCGGGGCCAAATGTAAGGCAAGGAAGACTAAGACGCTAACGCCAAGAATCACAGTGGATGCTATCAATAGGCGTCGAATGACATAAGCAATCAATCCTGTTACCTCCATATTCCGTTCTGCACTTTGTTCTTTGGTGACATTGCCGACTGATTGGTTATCTCTGTAGCCACATACTCTCACAAATACTTTGCTGGGCTACACCTGTGGCATGGCTGAGAGCTACCGCGATGAAGAAGACATGTCTGCTGTAAAACTGCATATCCATGGTCGCCAGCTCGACAAAAAGAGGTGCGTCAGGATCGGGGGAGACCTGATTGCTCCCTTCATATACTGAATCCATGTTTCATGGTTACTTTCGAGATGGGCTACTCCCCTACCTGATGCTATGTGTGGGCAATTTCTTGTTGACCCGCTTTGATACTCCCAAGGTGGCGGGGAGGCAGAGCACATCATGGCTACGAAAAGACAGCGGTGCGCACCGGAGTATCGAGCTGAAGCGGTCAAACGGGTCAGTAGGGGTGACCGATCTGGGGCCAAGTTCTGGAGCCGGCAGACGCATGGAACGGGTTTGCTGTGTTGTGAAGGAAAGATTGCGCTACAGGGACAAAGCTAAGAAGATTTCTATCACGCACCTAAGCGTTAGCTTGGAGACCCTGGGCATGGTGGCTATGGTATCCGGTCTGCGCCCACGGAAACATCCGTGCAGAGGGGAAGTTACACGATGCAACCGGGGATTTATGGCTCAGGCGAAACGGGTTCTGGCAGACCCGAAGCACTTCATTGGAACTGACTGACACTGGGCAAGAAGGTGCATGCTTTATTCCTCTGGCTAAGAAGACCTACGCTCAACCCCTGCCACAGTCCATTCCTCTGGTGGGAGGTCTTTGTGGGGTAAAGTCGAAACTCTCTACCATAGCCTTACAGAAGATTTGCTGCATGGGAACAGTAGAAAGAGGGTGCAATAGCAGTATAAGACGACCAGGGGACATTGAGTTGTGGTCAGATGCTTTTGCCAGTTCAATGAGAAAGGGCTACAGAGCGATGAATTGGCGCTCACGGCGAGTGGAGGAGTATGCTGCCGCCTGTCGGTAAGAGGAGAATAGGGGGGATCCGAACTGATTGTACTGGAAACTGAACGATTGCTCTTGCGCCAATTAGAGCTGGATGATATAGATCGAGTCATGACCGTCTGGGGCGATCCTGAGGTCATGGAGCATTGCGGGGGGGCAGGGAGCAAGACGGACGAGATGCAACACTTGCAGTCTTATATCGAATTGCAGGAGGAGAAAGGCTTTTCCGCCTACTTCGTGACGGAGAAGGATACCGGTGAGTTCATCGGTATCTGTGGTTTCAACCGGCCGAACCATGGTTACGATGCGGAGCTGGTATATCACATAGCTAAGGAACAGTGGGGTAAGGGATACGCCTCCGAAGCAGTGAGGGCCTGTGTTGAATATGCCAGGTGTGATCTGAAACTGAAGAAGTTGGGAGCGTCCATCACACCGGATAACGTCGCCTCACGGCGGATTGTAGAGAAGCTGGGATTTCGCTACGTAGGGAAGAAATGGTGTAATATCACCAAGCAATACGATGATTACTTTGAACTGATCCTTTCTACTCGGGATCAGGTCTAGCCCGCGTGGTTAACCCCGGCTTTACGATGTGGGCTCACTAGATCCTCGCTCCGTCCCCTTGCTTGTGGTGCGGAGCGGTAGGATGAGGCTGGGCCTGTCCAGCAATGAGGCGCAGTGAAAAGCCCCCATGCCGGTAGCTGACCGTTCTTTACGGCGGCAGCGAAGATCGTATTGTAGCCCGAACGAGGTGGGGTTCATCGCGGCTTCACGAACGGTAACAGAACCAAATGATCGGTGTGACCTGTGATGAAAGGTGGCTATGCTCACGTCCCACATCAGCTGTAAAGAGGGGACGGGTCAGGAGACGACCACGACCTTACGCTTTGCCTCAGCTTCTCTCCCCGTCTCTTTTGGTGCATTGAGCCCCAAAACCATCCGCAGTCGGCGCACCTGCGCCTGCCCATGCTTGCTAAATAGCACCCTGCGGCCAGCGCCTGACGGGCCCGCTACCACGTGGCAAACACCTTCTTGAGACATCTTCTCTTGCCAAGGTTTTTTGACCGGATATCTTCCCCATCAGCGCGGGTTCAACCGCGGCTAGCAGCCTTGTGGAGGATGATGCTTGCGGTCGGTCGAAGATGAGAGATGGAAAATGACGTGGGGCTTTGCGCTGTTTGCAGGCAACACTGCGTCAACTTGAAGAGCCGGGGGCGGGCGCCTTGGCAACGGTTCGGGACCATGCCACGGAGCTTTTCTCGTAGGGGAGGAAGTGAGCACAATGGATAAGCTGCCACCTAGCATATTCAACGATGTCATTGGTCCTGTCATGCGCGGTCCTTCCAGTTCCCATGTTGCGGCCGCCGCTCGCATCGGGTCACTGGTCAGACAAGCGCTGAGCGGGAGAGTCAAAAAGGTTCTGGTCGAGTTTGATGTCAATGGTTCTCTGGCCGAATCGTACGACGGACACGGTTCGGATTTTGGTTTTGCCAGCGGCATTCTGGGCCTGGACCTGACCGACCCTTCTGTGCAGGATGCATGTGTCATAGCTGGCGCCAAGGGAGTTGACATCCAGTTTTGCATCAGTGATTACGGTGCCGTCCATCCCAATCATTATCGCATAGAAGCATGGGCAGAGGATGGGACGTGTCACAGATGGGATGCAATTTCTGTCGGCGGCGGTATGGTGAAGATGGAAGGGTTCAACCGATTTGACATTAGCATCGAGGGCGGTTACTTTGAGCTCTTGCTGACAACCGGTGTTACGGGATGTGCGTTGCAAGATTTGGCGCGTACCGTTTCGCGTATCATAGGAGATTACGAAGGCATAGTGAGTGTCAGTCGTTTTGAGCAAGGACTCATCAATGTGAAGACGATGTCTCCACTTTCAGCCAACGTGTTGGAGGACTTGGGCGCTCTCTGTTCTGTTCTTGACATCGTTTGCCTCAAACCTATTCTTCCCACACCGTCACGGGCAAGGTGTGAGGTTCCCTTTATTACGAGCACGCAGCTCTTGCAGTGGGTGCAACAGGGGGAATGGGAGATGTGGGAGCTGGCTGCCATGTATGAGAGCAAGCGTGGAAACATGTCGGAAGATGAGGTACTTGCTAGGATGGGCCAGCTGGTTGATATCATGCAAAACTGCATTACCGAAGGGTTAACGGGCACCGAGTATGCCGATCGCATTTTGGGTCCCCAGGCGCACCGGATCGACCAAGCCATGAAGGAAGGTTACCAGGTTCCTGGGGATGCATTGAACTGTGCCATAAAATACATTACGGCGATCATGGAAGTCAAGAGCGCGATGGGCGTGATCGTGGCGGCTCCCACAGCAGGCGCGTGCGCCTGTCTTCCTGGCACGGTGCTGGGAGTGGCGAGGACCACGGGTAGGTCACGGGATGACATCATAAAAGGCATGCTCGCTGCAGGCTTAGTCGGTGTATTCATCGCACAAGGCGCTACATTTGCCGCTGAAGTTGCCGGGTGCCAGGTGGAATGCGGGGCCGGTTCGGGGATGGCGGCGGCAGCGCTCACCCAGATGTTCCACGGGACGGTGGAGCAATGTGTTGACGCGGCCGCCATGGCTCTGCAAAGCGTTACCGGACTGGTATGTGATCCGGTGGCAAATCGGGTTGAGGTGCCTTGCCTGGGTAAGAACATCATGGGTGGTGTTAACGCCATCGCCAGTGCCAACATGGCGCTGGCCGGTTATGATAAGGTTATCCCCTTGGATGAGACCATCGGCGCGATGTATGATATCGGGCTCAAACTCCCGCTGGAATTACGATGCACCTGGGGTGGACTTGGTAAGACTAAGACTTCAATGGATATCCGCAAGCGCCTGTCATAAGGGGCCCATCCCCATGCAGGCATATAAGCCCGTAACGAGGAATCGTATGCCTCCGTTGGGGATTGGCTGCGGGAACATGCGTGGGTCAGTAACCGATCGCGGCAGAAGTTTCCTGGCCACATGAAAGGTTCAAGAGCTCCAGACCAAACGTGGCGAGAGGGAGCCTCAGGGCCAGCTCCTTGGGGGGCAAAGGCAACCGCTGGTCGAAGCGCGCGCGCCCGTCCGTTCGGGCCTCTACACCCCTGGACCGAGGCGAACGCCCCCGACGACTCGCGTCATGGGTGGGGAGGGCCACGCCCCACGGCTGTCGGGGCCAAATGAAAGTTGGCGATGTCAATGCCACCCCAAGACAGGGGGTGACATTGGGATATGAAGGCTTGTGCCATGTCTTTCTTGGAATGCAGCGGACGTTCCCTATCACGCGTCATGATCTGGCCGGGCCGATAGCTGAGACCAGGAACACGGGTGGTTGATTGCCCGAATCGATTATGGTTTGCGCACCATTTCCCACATGGGCACCTTGAGCTCTTCCAACATGACTCTCTCAAGCACAGTGAAGCCATACTTCTCATAGAAGGGCAGGTTTTCTTCTTTTTCTGTTTCCAGGTAGACATAATGCCCTTTCTTGGTGCACTCTTGGGTAAGGGTGTTCATGAGTTTGGTCCCAAGTCCCTTTCCCTGGGCTTCAGGGGATACTCCGATAATGGTTAAGTAGGTATACGGCTTGTTCTTCATGAGCCTTTTCCGGTCGCTCCCGAGCTTATTCGATACGATAGACAGGTTACGTACGGTACTCCGTCCCATCTTCGCCCCGTAGGCCAAAGCCCCGCAACGCAACATGCGCCACATCGTCATATCGGCATACCTACCGGGAACCCACGCAGCTACCCCCTCTATATCACGGGATGTGGCGTAGGCGGTTCCAAACTTCATCCCGTAGAGTAGGGGGCAGGTGAAGAATCCCGACAGAGATTTGTCTTTATCCGGATCATCTTTGAATACCACCGTCCATAGGGGGTCATCCCGGAATGCATCCTTTAGACATTGAACAGCTGGGGGAATATCGGCCTTTGTCACACGGTAGAGGGGAAGAGTTGACACGAGAACACCCCTTTAGGCAGAAGCTATCCGGTATTACACCATGTCGTCTCGGGCGCCAGACAAGGTCTTCTGCGTTTCATGTTATGTCATTGCGCTGGAGATTTCTTCTTGGCCACCAGGGTTTCCTCCCTACCTCTGGATTCCAGCGTTTCAACTCTTGCCGGTGACTTATTGCCCTTCCCCCTTGTTTTGGCCTGTTTAGACGTAGGGACGATATCCCGGGCCAAGGCGAGGACAGAAATGGGTCATTAGGTGCGTAAGGTTTACCCGCAAGCGGTGCCCGAAAGCATGAACTGAAGGGACTATGGATATATCTGAGCTATCATGGGAAGGGCATCACTGCTGCAGGGTAGTGATGCCTCCACAAGGAAAGGTTTTATGTCAGTCTTTCGGGAGGGACCCCCTATGGTCCTGTACATGTTATATCAGGCATATGAGGTAGGTATTCATCTCCTCCGGCCGCGGTTTTACTGGGCCGGCGGCTCCGCAGAAGGAGGATCAGCTGGCAAAGCCAATAGTTATAATACCAAGCATCTTGCCACAAGAGGAGCATCGACAACGATGAACCAAAAAGGTGCGGGCCAGCAGAAGAGGGTGGGAAAGATGCTGCCTCATGTACCGGCGGTGCTGGTTCTGGGTGCCGTGTCCCAAATAGCACAGGTGCTGTTCTTACGGGAACTTCTGATGGTATTCTGGGGGAACGAAATCTATATCGGCGTTGTCTTTGCCGCATGGTTCATCTGGGTCGGCGTGGGCAGTCGTCTGGGCGCGTTCTGGGCCGCTCGCACGGACCGTCCGCAGGTCCTCTTTAGCTTCAGTGCCGCCGGTGTGTTGTTACTGTTGCCTGCCACTATTTTGCTTATACGAGTGCTGCGCCGCTTCTTTGCTGTCCTGCCCGGAACCCACCTTTCTCTTGTCGACGTGACCGTCTCATGTCTGGTGGTCATGGCCCCCGTGTGTGTTCTTTTGGGAGCACAGTTTGTGTTGCTCTCGCGAGTGTGGAGGGACAGTGACCGGACAACCGATACTGCGGGCGCGCAGAAGACCTATGTGGGTGAAGCGCTCGGAAGTGCACTGGGCGGCGGCTTGTTCACTTTTCTCTTGGTTCGCCACATGAATTCGCTGCACATCGCCGTCCTGGCCGGTGGCCTGATTCTTGCTGCAGGGTTGTTGGCCCATGCAGGAGTCCCCGGGTGTTCCGGGTCACTGAGAAAACACCGTCTGGTCTTGTCGGTGGTTCTAGCATGTGCTGTTCTAAGCTTTCCGGCGTTGGGGCGTATTGATGACTGGGCCTACCGCCTCCAGTGGAGTCAGTTTTCGCCCGCACACGAGCTGGTCGACACCTACCAGTCAAAGTACGGTACGATTGTGGTGGCGCAGCGTGAAGAGCAATACAGTATCTATCAGAGTGGGCATCTTCTTTTCAGTCTCGCAGGTCCACGGGTTCGGACTCCGGGTCTTGAAGAACAGGAGGCGCTTGTGTTCGCCCACCTGTCCATGGTTCAGCATCAGAAGCCGTCTCGAGTTCTCTTGATAGGAGGAGGCGTCCGGGGCATGCTGGCCCAGATGCTCAAATATCCTGTGGAAAGCATAGACTACCTTGAATTGGACGAGGAGCTCATCAATGCAGCCCGGCCCTACCTGTCCTCGGCCACACGGGACGCGTTGAACGATCCTAGAGTACGCCTGATCCACACCGACGGCAGGCTCTTTGTCAAGGCCGCAGAGGAGGAGTATGATCTCATCATCGTTGATGCCCCTGACCCGGTCACG
>SLSY01000216.1 GCA_007130145.1 Bacillota bacterium | reverse complement strand
GGGGATGAGGTCTATCAGCAAGTTCGCGCTCTAGACCAGCCGTTGGGGCTACTATGGCTAAACTATGCTCCCGCCAACAGCAGTATGGGACTGATCATGCGAGCCCAAGATGCAGAGAAGCTGGAGATTCGCACCATTAGCGATCTGGCCCAATATGCCCCGTAGAGGCCAACCCGATTGAAGGCGCGGGCGACGAAGCATGCCAGTGACAGAGTGTAAGCGCCCCGAACGCTGATGCCTTGATACCGCGACGAAGGAGAGCATATGAAGCCTGAGCCGTTGGCCCGCAATTATTTCTCGTCAAACCCCGGAAGGGAACGATGCTATCGCCGTTGGCTATGGATGGGGATGGGGCTTAGCGTGCTCTTCTTGGCACTCTTTTGGCATCCGTTGCGTAGCACCGAGTTTACCTACTCATTGGTTTCGCTTGCTATGGCCAACCGTAGCGTGTTTTGGTTGTTCCAGGGGGTTACTCTCTTGGGTAGCCCGGGGTTTCTTGTGTGTCTATTTGCCGTGGCTTACTGGTCGTACAACAAGGCTTTGGCCTTCTGGGGACTGGTGCTGGTTCCAACGGCGGTGTTTGTGACCAGCGAGGTGCCCAAGGATATCATTCGCCTGCCGCGCCCCGATGTTCGTGGTGTTTCGGTTCCGACGTATACATTTCCCAGCGGTCACACTTCGGGGGCGGTGAGTGCGTGGGGCTATGTAGCGGTCAGGTTCAAGCGAAGAGGCATTTGGCTCCTGGCTCTCTGTATCATTCCCTTGGTGGGCCTCTCACGTGTCTTTTTGGGTTATCACTTCCTCGGTGACGTTCTCGGAGGCATCGTTACTGGCACGGCCTTTCTCGCCTTGGTGCTGGGGGCGGCGATGGAATTTGCCGAAAATGGCTGGGAAGAAAGGTTTCCCCCCGGGGGGCTTTATGCGGTGGCCTTTATCATCCCGTTGATTCTCTCTTTCATTCCTGCTGGCTATGCGCATAGTCTGATGGGCTTTGTGGCGGGTGTGGGCCCGGGTTATCTCTGGGAGCGACGTGCGTTGGGTTTTCACAACCGGGGTAGCCGCCGGCAACACCTGCTGCGACTGCTCTTGGGATTCGCGGTTCTTGCTCTGCTGGTGCCGGCCTTGGACCTGGTCTTGCCACGCTTGCATGCCGTGATCTTTGTGCAACACGCTCTGGCCGGCCTTTGGATTGTCTACTTAGCACCTCTGGTCTTTGTCCGTCTGAGCCTGGCCGATCATCGCTAACCGCCCGCTCTCTCTTTTGGCTTACGAAAGGTGATTTCAACTTTCTCCACGAAACCCTTGCTTGAGAAAGGAGCAGATGTTTGCTATGACCACACAAGGGCCCCGTTTGTACCGGGATTTGGCGTCCTGGTGGCCTCTTCTATCGACGGTAGAAGACTATGAGGAGGAGGAGGCCCTCTATGCTCGCCTGTTGGCGAAGGGGGAAAGAGCCACCCGTAGCGTGTTGGGGTTGGGGGCAGGGGGTGGCAGTAACGCCTACTTTCTCAAGCGCTACTTCTCCATGACGCTGGTGGATCGTTCGCCTGCTATGTTGGCCGTGAGTCGCACGATCAATCCCGAGTGCCGTCACCTTGAAGGTGACATGCGCTGCGTTTGTTTGGGGGAGAGGTTCGATGCGGTATTCATTCATGATGCTATCGGTTACATGACCTCTTCTGATGACATCAGGGCGGTTCTCACGGTAGCTGGGGCGCATACGGCCCCCGGTGGTCTGCTCTTGGTGGTCCCTGACTGCTTCAAGGAGACGTTTTGTGAGCGCACCGAGCACGGAGGCAGTGACGGTAGGGAGGGACGCTCCTTGCGTTATCTGGAATGGGTCTATGATCCTGAGCCGGATGACACCACCTACGTGGCCGATATGGTCTATCTCTTGCGCCATAGTGACGGCGAGACAGAAGTAGTGCACGACCGTCACCTGTTGGGGGTCTTTCCTCAAGAGGAATGGTTGGCCCAGATGAAAGAGGCGGGGTTTTGCCCGACCGTGTGCGGTCTTTCCACCATCAGTCCGCCCGGTTATTCGTACCGGGCCCTCGTTGGCATAAGGGGCGAATCCCCCTGACATATCAGTAAGGAGTGAACAAGTGATGCAACTAGAGGGGCGCGTAGCGATCGTCACCGGAGCAGCCAGCGGTATTGGTCGTAGCATTGCGCTGGCGCTGGCGGCCGAGGGTGCATACGTTGTGGCAGCCGATATTCGAAGCACTCCCTTGGAAGGGGGAACGCCGGTCATGGATGAGCTCAACGCGATGGGCGCGGAGGCTCGCTTTCATGGTACCGATGTGACGCAATGGGGAGAGGTGGACGCCCTGGTCACCGCGACGGTCGCGACGTATGGGAAGCTAGATATCATGGTCAACAATGCGGCCATCGGGGTGGGTAAACCTCTTTTGGAGACGACCGAAGAGGACTGGGAGCGGGTCATGGCAGTGAACATGAAGGGGGTCTTTTTCGGCTGCAAGCGGGCCGTTGAGCAGATGCTGACACAACCGGTATGCTGTGAGGCCCGGGGGCGACTCATCAACATCTCATCTCAGCACGGGATGATCTCGAGTCCCGGCAATCTGGCCTATGGCGCCAGCAAGGCTGGGGTGGTGTACATGACTCGCCAGATCGCCAGTGACTATGCCAAGGACTACATTGTTTGCAATGCAGTGGCCCCCGGACGCATCCTCACCGGCCGCGAAGCGGTCGGAGCCGAGACCCTTGCCTACTCCCAATCCCGCACACCCATGCCTCGTTTGGGACGCCCCCAAGATGTGGCACAGGCTGTGGTGTTTTTGGCCAGTGACCGGGCCACATACATTACCGGCATCAACCTCATGGTGGATGGTGGTTGGATGGCAAGTTAGGAGTGTCAGCATGACAAAGAATGTCGTGATAACAGGAGCATGTGGATTTCTCGGTGTCAATGCGGTGTTGGCGTTTGCCCGGTGCGGCTACCGGGTTTGGGCCGCTGACATCGTGCCACCCGGACCTGACCTGGGCCGGGCCTGGGATGAAGTCCAAGGAGCCATAGAGTTTGTGCCTTTGGACGTCACCAATCCGCGTGATTGGGAGCGCTTGCCCTCCCAAGAGGTGGGTGCAGTCATACATACAGCCGCGGTGACCAGCGGGGACCGCGATGATCGCCCTTCCTTGACCGTGAAGGTGAACGTGCAGGGAACGATGCAAGCTTTAGACTGGACCGACCAAAGCCAGATTCCCCGTTTTATCTACATTAGTTCGTCTAGCGTGTACCGGGGGATCGAGACAGAGGAGCCGCTCAATGAAGCTCTTTGTTTGGCCCCTACCACAGTATACGGGCGCAGTAAGTGGGCTGCTGAGGGCTTTTGTGAGCTCTATGC
>SLSY01000062.1 GCA_007130145.1 Bacillota bacterium | reverse complement strand
GCGAAGAAGTTCCATGACTTGGTCAGCCGCAGCCGCTGCACGAGCCAGCTGGACAAGGAGCGGGCCTCTTTAACAATGAGTTCATACACGTCATCCAAAGCCTCTTGATGTTGCTCGGCAAAGCTTCTCGGGGCACCGAGGTGGGCCAGCAGCAAAGTTTCAGCCTCAGGATGTTTGACGACATGTCCATCTTCTTGCAACACATAGATGATATCCTCCTGGGCCACAAGAAAATCGGTGCCGGCCAGTGGAGAAGAATGGACCATGGCTTGTGCCCCCAGCTGCGCCAAGTCAAGACTCGCCAAGGGCCATCCCTGCCGGTTGTCCAGAATGTAGGGTAGTTGCATGTCGCGCGCCAACTCACCTAGGTAGACTGCCAACAGCGGCGCCCCCGCTTCGTTTTTCAGGCCGTACCCGTAGCCCACAGTATCGGCAGCGAGGCTGAGAAAACCAGTCAATGTACCGGCGTGGTCTGCTGCCTTTTCGGCCATGGCCTCGCAGGAAGCAACCGGTTCTGTGCTCAAGAGCAAAGGCACTGGCTGGCCATGCAGACCGTGGCATTCATAGCGAGCGCCCCTTAGCGGGACCACCAGCGCCTGCAAAGCGTCATCTGATACCAGCGTCGCCCAAGGTCTGGCGGCTGCAATATGAGGCGGGAAGGCGCTGCCCATCCACTCTAGGTACCGCATGTCCTTTTCGTAGGGTACCAGACACCGTCCCCCTGTACCCAGCAATGAGCGGAGCCATCCGCCTCCCGTGGGTACGAAAGCCCCGTTATAACCGTCGCCGCATGATGACTTAACGTATCGCCGCATACTGGTGGAAAACCCGGTCTCCGCTCCTACTTGTTCGCCGAACAGCCGACCAGCTCCCAAGTTGACCGGGGCTTGTTGTTCGAGCAAACCCAATTCGCGGCCGGCGGCACGGGCCTCGGCCAAAATGTGGTCCTTTTGCTGCTTGAGTTGATCATATAGTTCAAAGCGATATCTCACGTGTTGGTGTGCTCGCTCCTATTCCGCGGTCAGTTTGACCATCATTTCAATTTCCACCAGAGCACCCAAGGGGAGCTGGCTAACCCCCACCGCAGCGCGGGCGTGCCGGCCGGCTTCACCGAAAACGGCCTCCATGAGTTCCGATGCTCCGTTGAGCACGGCAGGCTGAGCTGTGAAACCGTCAGCCGATGCTACATAGCCTGTGAGCTTGACCACCTGAACCACACGGTCAAGTCCACCCGTGGCCTGGCGCAGAGCAGCGAGGCAGTTAATGGCACAGAGCCGGGCGGCTTGGTAGCCCTTTTGTGTATCCTCGTTATCGCTCATCTTGCCCCCATAGAGCAGCTGGCCATTCTCAACGGGCAATTGACCTGAGACAAATGCCCAGTTGCCTACGACCAACGCAGGCACATAGGCGGCCAGAGGTTGAGCAGGTTCTGGCAACGTGATGCCCAGCTCGTGCAAACGTGCATCAAAATCCATCGTTGTTCCTCCATTCGTAGTGTGTCACCTTACCGGTTCGCTATGCTTTCAAGCTTTCGACAGGAGCCAAGGGGTTCCTGCTCTCAGACGAACATGACACGACAGATGTAAGCGGCCATGAGAAAGCCGCACAAGTCACCGATCAGGGCGGCGGGAACCACGTGGCGCAGGTGCTTGATACCAACAGAGCCAAAATACAACGAGATGATGTAAAACGTCGTGTCGGTAGCACCCTGCATGGTGGCGGCCATGCGTCCCACCAGCGAGTCCGGACCGTGTTGCTGCAGGAGCTCGGCCAAGAGCCCGAAGGATGCCCCTCCGGACAAAGGCCGGACCACGAGCATGGGCAACACTTCACTGGGAATGCCCAGCGCACGCACGACGGGGGCCAATGGCTGGGTAACAGCTTGCAGCGCACCGGAGTGGCGAAACACAGAGAAGGCAAAGAAGATGGCCAGTACGTAGGGGAGGATGCGGACCGCGATACGCAACCCTTCCTGTGCACCTTCCACAAAGGCTTCGTAGACGTCAATGCCCTTGAGCATACCATAAAGGGGAATACACATCATCATGACCGGCAGGGCCCAGCGTGAAAACGTTGTGAGAATCTCCATCATGTTAGAGTCTCCTCTGCTTTAGGAGCCAATCTGCACTGAGAGCAGCCACTGTCGACGCGGTGGTAGCCATAAAGACGGTTGCCGCGATCTCAGTTGGGTCGGTGGCCCCTAAGCTAGCGCGAAGACCTATGACCGAGGCCGGAATGATGGTCAAGCCTGAGGTGTTGAGTATGACCAACCGGCACATGGCACCGGACGCCACTGTCTTGCCCTGGTTGATATCCTGCAATGCGGCCATGGCCTTGAGACCAAAGGGGATGCTCGCGCTACCCATCCCCAAGAGGTTTCCCCCGATGTTCATCACCATGGCCCCCATGGCGGGATGACCGGACGGGATGTCGGGAAAGAGAATGCGCACCACCGGTGCCACAAGCCGGGCCACCTGATCCAGCAGACCTGACTTTTCGGCGATTTTCATCAGTCCCAGCCAAAGGCAGATGACGCCTACCAGACCCAGTACCATTTCCACCGCATTGTTGGCTGCCGCCAGTGCCTGGGTAGTCACCCCGTCAATGCGGCCGGTCCCGGCCGCATAGCCTACTCCTATCACAACCAACAGCACCCAAATGAGGCTTATCATGACAAAACCTCCTGTTCAGGAGATTCTATGTGTTCAGATACTCCTTTAGAATAGGGGCAGAGGTCTCCCCCTGCCCGCACTTGGCTACTGCATGAGCTGATTCTCTGCAAATTGGACCATGCGTTTAACCATCTGACCCCCGATGCGTCCGCCCAGGCGGCCACCGATGGCGCCGCATTCGCGGCTCGTCATCTCGCCCCATCCGACCGTTTGCAGCTTGTCCAGTAGACCCAGTTCATGGGCTGCCTCATACTTATGGCGGTCCATGGCCTGCTTAAAGTCCTCATTGGTAGAAACAAGGCCCAGTTCTTGAGCGATCTCGTGCTTGAAGAGATCAAGGCCTCCTCGTGATGAACGCTGACCCATTGCCATCCCCCTTCGCGTAGCCATCTCTTATGTTTCCCTGGCATAGACGCGAATAACGCGGCATAATATGGACGAAGACTCGGCCATTCACCATTCTTGTGGCCGGCGGATCAAGCCAGCCGGGCAGGGATTCCCCGCTATGAACGCGAAATGTAGTGATATCATGGGCGTTGGTGGTGAGAGCGAAGCGTGCCAAAAATTGTCCATTCTCGCCTGTTTCAGGCCGGGCTCGGAATTCTCCTCATCTTTTTGATCATCCTGGTGGGAAGACAGATCTCGTTCATATTTCAACCGTTGGTCGTGATCTTCAACACCTTGTTTTTCCCGTTTCTTATTTCAGGCTTTCTTTTCTTTCTGATTGATCCTGTCGTGGATTGGTTGGAGGAGTATAGACTGCCCCGCTGGGTGTCCATTCTTCTTCTGTACGTACTCATCGCCCTCATGCTCTATTTCTTGTTTACTACCATGGGAGCGGCACTGTTTCGCGAAGTTGAGCGGCTCATCCGCGACATACCCCGCCAGATGGAGCAGGCCCAACACCTCATCGCCACCTTGCAGGAAAACCCCTTCGTCAGTCATCTTTTGACGCAAGAACCTCAGCTCATCGATAAGTATGCCGATCAGCTGACCGATTACCTGGAGCGCCTCATCACTAGTATGGCGGGAGGAGCCGGACGTCTTTTCGGTTCGGCCGCTGAAGCCTTCCTGGTCATGGTAGCCATTCCTTTCATTCTCTTTTATATGCTCAAGGATGGGAGGCGTTGGCCCCGAGCCTTGCTGCAGGCTGTTCCGGAAAGACACCGTAGCGAGGCTTCCACGGTGATGATGGATGTGAAGTGGGGCGTGAGCGCTTACATTCAGGGAATCGTTCTCATCTGCCTCAGTGTCGGCGTACTGGTATATGTCGGATACCGAATCATCGGTCTGGACTATCCCCTCTTGTTGGCGTTCTTTAGCATGATTACCAACGTCATTCCTTTTCTGGGTCCTATCATCGGTAGTATCCCTGCAGTGATCATTGGTATCATTCACTCACCTCTGATGGCCCTCAAAGTCATTGCGGTGATTGTCGTGGTGCAGCAGGTGGAAAGCCTCTTGATATCCCCACAAGTCATGAGCCGCAAATTGGCCATTGGCCCCCTCACCGTCCTTCTATTGGTGCTGGTGTCAGGGAGAATGGCCGGCCTCATCGGTATGATCTTGGCCCTCCCTACCTTCGTCATCCTGAAAATCACCGTTCAGCACATCCTTATCTATCTGCGCTCAAACTATTTCTTCACTCCTTAGACGTCGCGTCACCGTAAGGCGGGCAAGACTTGGCGCGAGCACAGCACAGACCAGAAGGCTTCATCACCCCTTCCCAGCCATTCCTCCACGTTGGTGATCCCGTATACTGTCTTGTGGGATGTCAGCATAGACCATGTCAAAGGCACCGATACGGGGGCGCGCGCAAGGGGGCGAGGACTGTAGGGGGCGGCCATGGTCTTTCCTGCACCGTTTTGCAGATAATCAATGTATACCTTGCCCGTGCGCTGGGCCACCGGTCGCTGCAGTGTGATATGGTCGGGGTGCCGCTTTTGCAAAATCCTTCCTATAGCGTGTACGAAGTCCCGCGTCTGTTGGTAGGTATAGATGGGCCTTACTGGAACGTACACGTGCAGTCCTGCGCCTCCTGAGGTCTTCACACAGGAGGAAAGGTTCAGGTCATCCAGGAGGTCTTTAAGGAGCCAGGCCGTGTGTACCGCCTCGGCAAATCCGGCCGGTGGTGCCGGATCCAGATCGAAGACGGCCCAGTCCGGATGCAAAAGGTTTCGGGTCCGGGACAGCCAGCTGTGCACTTCAATGCAGGCTTGGTTTCCCAGCCAAGCCAGAGTGGCGGCGTCGGCACCGGTTACATAGTTTATGGTCCGCTTCCCTCCCTGGCTCACATGGGCTTGGGTCTTGATCCAGGATGGGGCATGGGCAGGGCAGTCCTTTTGGTAGAACCATTTCCCATCAATGCCATCAGGATAGCGAGTGAAGACCAGGTAGCGTCCGTCCAAACACTTCTTCATGAAGGGGGCTACCTGTACGTAGTAGGCGATGAGGTCGCCCTTGGTGAGTCCCAGTTCGGGCCACAGGATCTTATGGACATTGGTCAGGTGGAAGCTGCGCTGGTCGATCTTGACCAGATACTTTGTCTTTATCCCAAGTCCCTCCTTTGGGCCAGTGACAGTCAGAGGGAGACAGCTCGGGGCGGAGGCGGCAGAACACCGGATGCCGGAGTCTTCCCCGGGGCGTGATCTCCAGATACTCCACCGTGCACACTAAGGTGGGCACGGTCCACAACAAGGCATCATCTGGGGGGTTACTCACCATTGCTTCGGGGGTGGTCTTCAGCTGATCCCTGATGCGCCGCAGCGTTTGCTGGGATAGGCCACTCCCGACCTGTCCCAAGTAGTGAAGTCTCTTGGCATCATACACGGCGACCCCAACCGAAGAAATCCGTCCCGAGCCCGCAACGAGCACGCTAACGATGACGCAGTCGAGCGTCTTACGGTGGCTGACTTTGACCCAGTGCCCTGAACGCTGTCCAGCCAGGTAGGGGCCGGACTTTGTCTTAGCTACCATGCCTTCCAGGCCCTGCTGGGTTATGATTTGCCACAGCCACTCTCCTTGCTCTGCAACCACCGGAGATAAGGACCAAGCAGGTGATTCTACCCATCCGTCTTCAAGATGTCGCCTTCGTTCATGCCAGGGTCTATCCATGAGGGATAGCCCGTCGCCAGCCAGCAATAAGTCAAAGGCCACGTAGACAAGGTGACCACGGCCCTGGCGAAGGTGATGGAAACTCGAGCGCTGACCTACCATACTCACAATCTCACCATCTACCACCGCACCATGAGCGGGGAATCCCACCGGGCACCGGCTCAAGGAAGGGAACGATTCCGACAGGTCCTTTCCTTGCCGACTCTGGTAGCGCACCCCCCTTGGGGTCACATATGCCAAGGCTCGATACCCGTCCCACTTTACCTCAAACATGTGGTCGGGTGAATTGAAAGGAGAGCGGAGCCGTTGGGCGAGCATGGGTCTAAGGTCACCGAACTCAACCATGGGGCCGCTCTTGCTGGGCCTGAGCAATGCTTTCCTTCAAGGCCTGCATGAGGTCTATGACTTTGCCGTCCTCTGGTTTACCTGCCACATGCACCTCTTCCCTCTCCACCTTCGCATGGATGGTAGCAAGCAATGCGTCGCGGTATTCACTCCGGTACTTGGACGGTTCAAAATCCGTGCTGAGACTGTCGATGAGGGTATGAGCCATCTTCAGTTCCCTGTCATCAAACTCCAAATCTTGCTCGATGCCCGAAAGCTGTGACACGGAGCGGACCTCGTCGGGGTAAAACATGGTCTCCATGGCCAGGACATCATGGTCGAGCATGCGAACGGCAGCCAGCGTTTCCCGCTCGCGCAAAGCTACCAGAGCCAGAGCCACTCTTTGGCTCTTCTTCATGCCCGCACACAGCAAGGCATACGCTTTGGCTCCTCCCTCGGCCGGTTCTAGGTAGTAGCTGCGGTCGTAGTAGATCGGATCAATGTCCTGTTGCCTGACAAAGTCGATGATGGTTACCGAGCGCCGGTGCCCATGATTGACCGTGGGAATATCTCCCTCTTCCAGGACTACGTACTCGCCCTTATCGTACTGGTAGCCCCGGACGATCTCATCCTGGCTGACCTCCTGCTGACAGTGGGGGCACCATTTGCGGTATCGAATCGGTCCGTGACACTTTGCGTGCAGGTAGTTGAACTTGGGGTGTTTGCGTTCTGTGGCTGCATACAAGCGCACGGGAATGCTCACCAGACCGAAAGAGACCGAGCCCTTCCAAAGAGCTCTCACTTGATGGTTCTGTCCGGGCTGTTGTTATTGATCGCGCCATTTTGCTGGTTTGTGCCGCCTTTTCGCCCCATCATGGCCTGCAGCTGAGTGACGAGCTGGGGAGCCAGATCAATGAGCCGATCGAATACCGCGCCTCCGTCCACCGGCAACAGTCGTACCGTACCTTGACCCACCACCAAGAAGCCCACGGGCTGAACGGTTACCCCGGCGCCACTTCCACCGGCAAACGGCAGTTGGGGTACAGCTGGGGGTGATGTCTTGCCGGAGGCCAGGTCATATTCGCCCCCGCCCGCGGCAAAACCAAACATGACACGAGAAATGGGGATAATGACGCTGCCGTCGGGGCTCTCCACGGCATCGCCTACCACCGTGTTGACATCTACCATTTCTTTGATGCTTTCCATGGCTGTTTTCATTAGTCCTTGGATTGGATGCTCTTCTTGCATGACTACAACTCACCTCAGTTTTCTCGGAATTCGCCAAGCAGTGGACAACTTGCCTTAATAATGTGGCCACAGCGTAGCTCGGCTATGCAGTGAAAATGGGTTTGGCTTTGACATGAGGTGAAATTGGGGGTTACGTTCACGTGTAGCGTGGGCACTGCAGGGTGCATATGGTGCTGCCATTTACCAACGAAGAGGCCCTTGAGGGCCCAAAGCGATCCGGTAGAAAGTGCCGTGGACGCGGCGTCGGATAGGCCGATGGTACTGGTCCATTCTATACGCGTGAAGCGGGCGTGGCCGCTCATCTTCTCCACAGTTCGCCGCCATGCTCGCTCTAGGCGACGGGCGGTGCGTAAGGCTAAGATAAGTCCGGCTGATTCGCTGTCTGCCTCGGTTAACATTCGCTTTGCCGCTGGTTCGGGCCGGGGGGGCGCAGGCAAGAGCCCAGCGGCCAGATGTAGGTGGCCTCCCAACGTTACGCCGCCTCTGGCGGTGTGCTGTCCCCCTTGCCTATGGTACGAAAGGTCGAGCCTCAGTGGAAGAAAATAGATACCCAGACCAGCGAGGAACAAGATCAAAAGGCCGCTGGAAATCGCCGCCATCAAGGCCATACACATCAGCTCCGTCCTTGACAGAGCTTTTTCCCCACTTGCGATGGGATTATGCTTCGTCTGGCCCCGGATCCTCAGGAAGCGGTGGCAAATCTTCCAGATCACCCAGGCCAAACTCTACTAAGAACTGCTGGGTGGTGACGTAGAGTATGGGCCGGCCCACGGTATCCTTGCGGCCCCCTTCGGCAATGAGACCACGTTCTGAGAGCGTGGTCAAGGTTCCATCGGAACGGACGCCGCGCAACGATTCCACCTCAGCCCGAGTAATGGGTTGCCGGTACGCTACGACGCTTAGAGTCTCCAGAGCTGCTCGAGACAGGGCCGGCACTTGGCGTTGGCGACCCAATTCTTGGATCATGGTGGAGAATTCAGGGCGACTGAATAGTTGGTATCCCTGCCCCACGTACTGCAGTAGGATCCCTCGCTCTTGTTTCGCATATTCTTCTTGCAACGAGCGCAATGCCGAGTGCACCTGTGATTCCGGCATGCCCGAAGCGCGGGCCATGTCAGCGAGGGTCAGCGGTTGAGGCGCGGCGAAGAGCATGGCTTCCACTGCTGCCTTGGCCAGCTGACCGAGCTCTCTCTCGTCGCTCATGCTGAAATCCCCCTGCGTGCCCGGTACGGATAGATTTGGATGTCGGTGAGGGGTT
Source organism: Bacillota bacterium (assembly GCA_007130145.1). GTDB lineage: Bacteria > Bacillota > Sulfobacillia > UBA8153 > UBA8153 > SLSY01. The sequence goes on along the minus strand of SLSY01000062.1, from coordinate 26,671 downwards.
CGGCTTGCTCCGCGCGCACCTTCTTGCGGCGAATGAGTTCCAGAAGGGAGATGAAGTTCATGACCCACTCTTGTCGGGATGCAGGACCCACCAATTGCGAGAACGAAGCACCCTGGCGGATGCGGCGCCAGGCATTGTTCAATCTGACCAGTAAACGTCGCATGCACTGTCCTATCGTCACCTGCTGGCGCGAGATGTGGGCATGAGTGGGAATGGCGCGGGTTAGTACCTTCCCCATCAAGTGCGCCAGCTGAGCAGCATTGCAGTCAATGGGAGCGCGGACGGTGTAATCGCCCCGTTCAACGGCCCGACCGAAATGGACGCTATGTTGCGAGGCGCGTTCTTCGAGCTGCCCGGCAAGCGTTTGCACAGCCCGATATCCCAAGAGACGGTCCACTAACTCCTGCCGCGGGTCTTCTCCGTCCTCCTGGTCAGAATCGCGCACCGGTTTGGGAAGCAGCATACGCAACTTCAGCTGCACCAACTGAGTGGCCATGAGGATAAAATCACCGGCGATGTCGATCTCTTGCCACTCCATTTCCTGCAAGTATTGCATATATTGCTCGGTGATATGAGCGATAGGTATATCGTAAATATTCAGCTGATCGCGATCGATAAGGTGCCAGAGCAGCTGCAAAGGACCTTCAAATGCTTCCAATACCAAGCGGGGCGCCTCACGCACCATCTGTTCCTCCTTCAACCAATGCGCATGGCCGAGCGCACTTCAACGAGCATGTCCTGAGCAACCTGGCGGGCCTTCGTGGCCCCTTCTTGTCGAATATCCTGCAGGCGTTGGGGGTTTTCTCGAAGGTCTTGCTTTCGTTCCCAGATCGGGGCCAAATACTCCCAGAGAGCGGCTGCGAGTCGTTTTTTGCATTCCACACAGCCAATCGATGCCTCACGACACCCCTGGGCCACTGTCGCTTGCTCGGAGCCAAAGAAGCCGTGGAAACGATGGACAGTGCACACGTCAGGATCCCCCGGATCGGTTCGGCGCACTCGTTGCGGGTCAGTTACCATCATGGATACTCTTTGCTTGATTTCGTCGGCGCTGGCGCCCACGGGAATCTCGTTGCCATAACTCTTGCTCATCTTGCGACCATCGATACCCACGAGGTTGGGTGTCTTGGTAAGTAAAGCCTGAGGCTCGGGCAGTATGGGGCGGTACAGATGGTTGAAACGCCGCGATATCTCCCGGCATAGCTCCAGGTGCGGCAGTTGGTCTTCACCCACCGGGACCAGCTCTCCACCGTAAAGGAGGACATCAGCCGACTGCAATACCGGATACCCCAAAAAGCCGTGGGTGGTGATCTCACGCCCGGTCATCTGTTGTAGCTGCTCCTTATAGGTCGGAACCCGTTCCAACCAGCCCAAAGGGGTGATCAATGATAACAAGAGATAGAGCTCGGCATGCTCCTTCACATCCGATTGTACGAAAAACACGCACCGTTCGGGATCGAGGCCACAGGCTAAGATATCCAAAAAGGTTTCTTCCTTCTGTTGCATAAAGGCTTCGGTATCCTCGTATCCCGTGGTTAACCCATGCCAGTCGGCACAGAAAAAGAAACACTCATAGCTGTCCTGCAGGCGGACCCAATTGGCAATCGCCCCCAGGAAGTTGCCCACGTGGAGACGCCCGCTGATGCGGGCTCCGCTCACCACTCTGTGCTGTCTTTGGCTCATCTTGTTCCTCCCTCAGTTTCCTCAGAGTAACGGTATCATCCCGGTGGATGGTGGTTTCAGTAAAAGAGTGCCATGATGCGTACGGAGAGCTGCATCCACCACTGGTTCATCTGCACGACCAGTGGTCCGATGATACGGCCGCCTGCCCCGCTCACCAAGAGCAGCAAGAGCATGATGGGGCCCAGATGCTCATACTGGTGAAAGACCCGGGCCGTTTTCAAAGGTAAAAGGCCAGAAAGGACCTTGGATCCGTCCAGCGGGGGTACCGGAAGCAGGTTAAAGACACCCAGAGCTAGATTGATAAACACCCCGGCCCGGAGAATCTCAATGGCGGTTTGCGGCGCTCCGTAAGGGGATGAAAAGATCATCGCGACCAGGACGAGGGACAATACAAAGGCAATGATAAAATTGGTCACAGGACCCGCCAGAGCCACCAGCACCATATCCTGGCGCGGGCGGCGAAAATACTGCGGGTTGACAGGTACAGGTTTAGCCCAACCAAAACGATAGAATAGGAGCACAAGAGTGCCCACGGGATCCAAATGAACCCAGGGCTCGAGCGTTAAACGACCAAAACGCCGCGGCGTGGGATCGCCGAGCCGATCGGCGACGAGGGCATGGGCAAACTCATGAAAGCTCAAGGCCACGATGAGGCCTGGTACACTGTATATCATGGTTTGCAGGGAAAAGAGCATACGCTTCATCTCCTCAGGACTGATCCTACCGCCCCATTATATCAGAAATACCGCTGATGGGAAAAGCTAGCGACAAGGCGGCTTTCTCCGCAGCTGTCACCGTCGTACCCAATTCGCCAGAGTCGCTCGGACGCTGCCGTCTGCGTATGCGGGCTGACCCATGGTTCGGGATGTCTTCACTGCCGACCACATCAGCATAGCTCTACCCGGAGAGGACGGCAGTGGTAAGGGCACGCCAGGGGGTGACAGTGAGTACCGCGGCAAAAGACAGCCGGGATATCAGCGAGTTTGAGCTTCGACACACGTCCCCACGCTATGCGCTTGTGGATACGAGAGCACGGTTGAAACGCTGTCAAGCATTGAAAGGAGCTGATTGCCGTGTGCGGTCGGGACTCGAGGCCCAAGGAACTCACCGCTTGCGTCGCTTTTGGGGTCTGAGAATGCCCAGGCGGACATGCTGCACCGGCACGGGTTGGCGCACCAGAATCGCTTTCATCCCTCGCCAGTCAAAAGGTAACAAGGGCCATAGGTACGGGACGGAAAAGGATTTGGTCAGCAGCAGCAGAGCCGCATTGAAGATTAGGCCTACCGCGAGACCCGCCGGGCCGAAGGCAAAGACTAAGATGATAAAGAGCAAGCGAAACAACCGGATGGCCTGACCAAACTCCATACTGGGTGAGGCAAAGGTACCGATGGCTGCTACGGCCACATAAATGACGGTTTCGGCTGCAAACAGTCCAATCTCAATGGCCATCTCTCCCAGTAGCAAGGCGCCGATGAATCCCAAAGAAGTGGCCAGAGCATTGGGCGTGTGAATGAGGGCAATGCGAATCAGATCCACGGCCACCTCGGCGATGATGAACTGCATACCGAGGGGCAGAGCGGTTGGCTGTTGAGGTCCAATGAACGCTAAAAAGGGGGGTACGAGGGCGCGGTTGGTGGCAAGGAGCAGCCAAAGAGGCGTTCCAAACCAGGCAAAAAGCAGCCCCAAGAAGCGTACCCAGCGCATATAGGCACCGATGGCAACATTATCCCGGAATTCCTCCGCATGCTGAACGTGGTGAAACAGTGTAGCGGGAAGGATCAAGCAACCCGGCGAGGTGTCCACCATGATGGCGACATGCCCTTCCAATAGATGAACCGCGACCACATCTGGCCGTTCGGTATAGCGGACAATGGGAAAGGGATTCCACCAGTCGTACTTGTCCACGATGAACTCCTCTACCGTCTTTTCAGCCATGGGAATGGCATCTACTACAATGTTGGCAAGGCGATCGCGGATCTCTTGTACCAGAGTGGGATTGGCGATGTCCTTTATATACATAAAGCACACATCCGTCTTAGAACGCGAGCCGATGCTAAGCACCTCGGTTCGTAGGAAGCGGTCACGAATGCGACGGCGCACCAGCGAGACGTTAAAGATCAGCGTCTCCACGAATCCGTCGCGGGAACCTCGCAGAACTCGTTCCAGGTCTGGCTCATCCGGATTGCGACCCGGATACTCCCGGGCATCGATGAGGATGGCCTCCTTCTCCCCATCAACCAGCAGGGCCAGCGGCCCGGCCAGAACTTCGTCAATGAGCTCGTTGATGTCATTGACGGTTCCCGCTTCGATAAAGGTCAGACGTTTTTCGATGAGGTCGCGGATGACGTGGGGGACGACCTGGGATCTCTGTGTCTTGAGCAAGAACTCGGTTACTCCTTGCATGACCAAATCTTTGGCGAAGCCATCCAAGAATACCAAAGCTGCCTTGCGACCGCCAATGGTGAATTTTCGCACGATAACATCGAAACTCTCACCAACCCCCAGTTCCTTCTCAAGGATAGCCAGGTTTTCGTCGAGTTTCCGTCGCAACGCCCACTTGCGCTCTTTGTCCATGCTAACTCCTTATTAGGACCAGATTCTTGCTGCCATGAGCCAGATCACGTTTCCCAGGGCCACGCGCAGGAAAACCACACCCAAAGGCGCGGGGATGGACTGCCATATCGCTAAGAGGTGATAGCAGTTGGCCTTTTTGGGCACATATGGTCCATCCCAAAAGGATAAGCAATAAGGCCCTGCCCATTCCCCCAAGCAGTACGTTGGCGTGTCCATTGACAAGATCGACCCATTCCAGGCCCGGCGTTTACGGCGACCATTGTCTCACCCCACGCGTTTATCACGAGGATCCGTCCCGCTTCTTGCATAACAGCGGCTAACATAACTAGTGCGGGTAGCGGGGAACTCCTACCCACCACGTCAGTGCCAATCCTGCCAGATCAAGGGTTGGCACCACGATGCCTCTTCATCCCTTGGGGGTGAAGACGATGGCCATGAGATATCCGGAGAGTATGGCCACCGTCAAACCCACCGCCGTTGCCCGCAGACCGCCGGACAGAATGCCGAGTGGACCGTATTGGTCTACGTCCTGCCCGATGCCCTCCACCAGGGCATGACCGAAGGCTGGCAAGGGTATGCTGGCCCCGGCTCCGGCGATTTCTACCAATGGGGCGTAGAGTCCCAGACCGCTGGCCACCGCACCCAGTGACACGAAGACCACCATCAACATGGCCGGGTTCATTTCCGTCAGATCCAGGGCGAGTTGGGCAAGCATACACATGAGTCCCCCGACGACGAAAGCAAGTGCGAAGTCCATCATTCTGCATCCCCTCCACGAGAGTTTTCCAGAGCCACAGCATGGGCAATACCGGGAAGGGTTTCTCCCTGTTGTATGGTGTCGGGACTGTGCAGGCTCCCATTGGCTAGAAGCAATATGCGCTGGGCGCGCCCTGCTTGCATCTCTGCAAACAAGTAGCCAGCAAACATGATGGCGATACACCCACAGCCCGAAGCGCCGCTCATGACTTCGGCGGTGTGGTCATACAAAATGCTGCCGCAGTCAAGCAACCGCTGGGACAGATCAACGTTCTTGTGCTTGAGTAAGGTCACAAGCAAAGACTTGCCCATCCGCCCCAAGTCGCCCGTGACGATGAGATCGTAATCATCGACCGTGCGACCGGTATCGGCAAGGTGCGTGATGAATGTGTCTGCGGCTGCGGGCGCCATGGCCGAACCCATATCATTCACATCCTTGATACCTGGGTCCACAATGCGCCCCGGCGTGGCATGGGTAATGAGGGGACCCTGACCCTGTCCCAGCGCTGCGGCACCGGCTCCGCAAACTGTCCATTGGGCCGTGGTGGGCCTTTGGTGGCCAAACTCGGTAGGATAGCGATACTGCCGTTCGGCCGTGTCGTGGTGAGATGATGACCCTACCACAAGATGGCTGGCGTATCCTCCGTCCACGGCAAGAGCGCCCAAGATAAGGCCTTCAACAAAGGTGGAGCATGCACCGTAGAGTCCAAAGAACGGCACCGGGAAATCACGCACAGCGTAATGGGACGCAGACAGCTGGTTTAGCAAATCACCACAAAACAGCATCTGCACGTCACTCAAGCCCCATCCCGCCTTGTATACACATAATTCCAGCGCTTCCTGCAACATGCGAACCTCTGCCTTCTCCCAGGTCTTTTCACCCAGAAGGGTGTCGGCTTTGACCACATCAAACATATCACCGAAGGGACCATCACCTTCCTGGGGTCCCGCGATGCTGGCTGTGGACAGGATCGCAGGCCGGGTGGGAAAGCAGAGAGTGTGCTCCCCCATTCGCTTTGGGGATAACTCCTTGATGTCTGCCACCTACTTACCTACGAAATGGGAGAGGGTTCCCACAATGACCGCAACCACCACGGCATGGACAATGACAGGGCCGGCTACGGTGAACATGCGAGCCGACACCCCGAGAACTAAGCCTTCGCGTTGATACTCCATGGCCGGAGCCACGATGGCATTGGCAAAACCGGTGATGGGAAGGTTTGCTCCCATGCCGCCAAAGCGTGCCAGTCGGTCATATACGCCCAGACCGGTGAACAAGGCCCCCAAAAAGATCATAACCCCCACTGTCGGCGGTCCCGCCTCTGTGGGCGTGAGCCCCTCGGCCTTCATGATGATATTCTTGACGCCCTGACCGACCAGACAGATGGCTCCTCCGACCACAAAGGCCCATACGAGGTTTTCGGCGAGGGGACGCTTGGGTTTGCTCGCCACAATCATCCTTTGATAAGCGGCGGTTTCCCGGCCGGTAGCCTTGGGCATGTCATGTTCCTCCTTACTCTACGTAGGCTATCTTGACGTTGGCCTTGTATTTCACCACGCGACCATCACGTATATCAGCGGTCCAGTTGAGTATTTCCACACCAGTGATGTTGTTCACACGGTGGGCCGCTTGGCTTACCGCACTAGTAGCAGCCGATTCCCAGCTGCGCTCTGATTCGCCCACCAATTCCATGACGTGTACGGTAGACATATTCATCCTCCTTCCTCCGCTAAGGTTATGGGAAGACCCCCAAGAGCCAGTAGATGATAGACCCTGTGGTCTTACCCAGAGCAAACACGATGACCAACCACTTAATGTAGGTACCGAGTTCAAGCCGCCTGCCAACTACCGGCATGACACTGATGACTTCGGTTAGAGCCGCGGCTATCATCCCCACAAATATGCCCATGAACAGACCCAGAAAAGCCGTGAGAGGCGCCGGGGCACGCAGCGAGACCTGGCTTTGTGCCATGATGCTACCGAGAACGGCACCGCCTAGCACACACCATCCATACAGAGCCTCTCGCCGGTAGGTACGGCTCACCTCCGTCAGGCGGGTGATGACCCCCAACGCTGTGAAGAATGCGATCAGGGCCATACCGATGACGGTTCCGCTCCCTAGGCAGACAAACATGACGGTCGCCTGTCGCAGGAAGTGATGCCAAGTCACTCGTCGCGTTCCTCATGCCGTTGGTAATGCTGGATAATGCGACGCTGGTAGGCATCAGTTTCCAACTGCAATGGACCGGGTTCGCGCACGCGACCCGCTCCGCGGAAGAAGAGCAGTATACCCGCTCCAATTCCTAGCGAGTAGGGGATCTGCATCACGGCCAGCCTTTCGGGGCTCTCCCCCACAACCACTTGGTAAATCGCTCTTTGCACCGTGGGCATGTCCACGTCTGCGTGAAAATTCATGATGGCTAACCCCGAACCCACAAATAACAACGCAGCGGCCAGGGCGGTGCGCAGCCAAAGCAGTCTCTTGGGGGCGGATATGATCGGTTCCACCACCGTCCGCGTTGCACCCATGAGGTGAATCTTGACCTTTGGTGCTACGGCACGAATGGCCCGTACCAAGGTCAGCGCGGACACGGCTTGATGCATTCGGGCATGGGCAATAGCTTCGATGCCGCTGATCTTGCCAATGACCTCCTGGTCACCCCCGAGTTCAGCCAGATCAGCGAGGGTGAGAGACTGCCCTGGAGCCGCATTGACCTGATTGCGTACGATGACAAAGAGTTCTCCGTTGATTTCAGACATCTCCCTCCACATGCCTAGTATCTCAGGGCCACGCCAGCAATATGCAAGCATGAAACCATCAGGATCCGGCAGTTGGAGGATTTGCCTTATGAAGGTGTGTCAGAGGGACCGGATGCACTGGCGTGGCCTTCGACCAGGGGTGTTTCGGCCCGTTCGTTGTCGCCTTGTGGTTTTGGATTTGTTGTCGGGTCAGACCCTTTGACCACGACCTTTTGGCGCCAGCGTCCGGTCAGATAATACGCCACGCTGAGCCCGCCACCGAAGAAGGGGCTGATGAACATGGCCAGCCAGATGCCGCGTGCACCCAAGGCAGTGGAGGAAAGATAGGCTGCCAGCGGAATGCGAAGTAACCAAAGGGCAGCGGTGGATATGAGCATGGTCGGCACAGTATCGCCGGCCCCCCGCAAGGCTCCCCCGAACGTGAACAGGACGGCGATGCCGAGGAAGGAGAGGCTGACGATACGCAAGAACTCGACTCCGGCGGCCAATACTTTAGCATCAGCGGTGAAAATGGACATGAACACACCGGGGAACGCCACCATAAGGACGGTGAAGAACACCGCAAGCGACGACGACATGATAACGCCCCAGCGCACGATCTCCTTAACCCGGTGATGGTAGCCAGCGCCCAGATTTTGCCCCACCATGGCTGAAACGGCCATGCCCAGTGACATGAGAGGCATGAGGGCGAACCCGTCCAGTCGTATCCCAGCTCCGTAGGCAGCGGTCATCACGTGCCCGAAGCGATTTACGATGGAGATCAAGACCAAGCTTCCCATGGAGACGGCTACTTGCTGAATGCCGGCGGGAAGGCCAATGCGTATCACTGATTTGGTCAATTCAACATCAAAGCGAAGCTGTCTTGGATCGAATATCACCAGCTGATTGCGGCGGTTAAGGTGGCGAATCGCTATGCCGGTGGCCAGTGCTTGGGCCAATACCGTGGCCAAGGCCGCTCCCTGGATGCCCATGCTCGGGATGGGGCCCAGTCCAAAAATGAGGATGGGGTCTAAGATGATATTGGTAATGGTGGCGTAGGTGAGAAACACAAGAGGCGTCCGCGAATCGCCCAGGCCGCGCAGGATGGCGCCAAAGACATGCGAACCAAACATGAAGACCAGACCACCCATGAACACCATCATATAGGCGGCAGCATCGTCCAAGATCTCAGGCGGCGTGTGGATGAGGCGAAGCAGGGGCTTGCGGAGAAGGATTCCAAGCACCGACGCGATCACCCCACCGCCCAGCAAGAGCAGCATGGAGTTATTGACGGTCCTTTTCACCATTTCGGTCTGCTTGGCTCCGGCATACTGGGCAACCATCACCGTGGTTGCCATGGTTACGCCCATGAGCAATGTGATCAGGACGAATATGATAGGGAAGCTGACGGATACGGCAGCCAGTGCTTGAGGTCCCAAAAAACGTCCCACCCAAATGGCGTCTACGGTGTTGTAGAGAGCCTGCAGCATGTTACCTATGAGCATGGGAACGGCGAACGTCACCAAGTGTCTAGGTATGCTGCCGGTTGTTAGATCTCGAACGCCCGAAGATTTGGTCAAGGCTTGGCCCACAGCATGCTCCCCTTTTCTTGCTGTATTTAGCTAATCTAATTGTTCATTTGCTCTTGATTATAGCACACGTGGGTCAAGAACGCACCGCAAACTCGTTGCTGCTGATGCCTTGCTTCCAACGACACTTTGTTCTCAGGTTCCGTCGCCCAGGAAGCGTCGCATCAGCGCCAGCCCGCGCTGCTCCAACCGCGAGACTTGAGCCTGTGATACGCCCACTTCGCGGGCGATCTCGGCCTGAGTGCGGTCGGCGAAGAAGCGCAAAAACATGATGTGTCGCAGTCGGGGGTCGAGTTGTTCAAGACTTTGACGGAGCATGACGCTGTCCACCCACTCCTTTTCGCTAGCTCCCCCTTGGGCGATGCGGTCTTGCAGGTATACTGGATCCTTTGTGTCTCCACCGATCTGCTCTTCTAGATGCAGCAAAGGACGGTTGGCATCGAGGGCTGCCGCTACATCAGCCGGGGATACGTCCAGCTCATGAGCAATTTCGTAGACCGAGGGTTCATACCCTAAACTGGACATGAGTTTTTGGCGTATGCGGGCGATGTGACTGATAAGAGACTTGAGTGAGCGCGCTACTCGCATCGGGCCCTGGTCGCGCAGGTAACGACGGATTTCGCCCACGATCAAAGGAACGGCATACGTAGAGAATTGCACCTTATAGCTGGGGTCGAAGCGGTCGATGGCCTTGAGCAGGCCCAGTGCGCCGATCTGAAAGAGATCTTCTGAATCCTCGCCACAGCGGGAGAAGCGCCTCACTGCACTCCAGACCAAGCCGCTGTGCTGGCGTACTAGTTCTTCACGAGCCGATGTATCACCGGCCTGGGCCCGTGGGAGAAGATCGCTCTCCTCAGGTTGGGTGGGGCTACTCATGTTCTTCACGCTGCCGGGCGGGGCGCTTAATCATATGCACGGCGGTGCCGCCCTGGGCGGGAGAAGTGACCGAGAGATCGTCGGTAAAAGACTCCATAAAGGAGAATCCCATCCCCGTGCGCTGCTCCTCCCCCTCGTCTGTAATTTTGCTCTTGGCGGCGACGAGACCGCGCCCGTCATCAATCACACTCACCTTCACACCGCCATCGATGATGACCGCTTCAATGCGGATGCACCCGGTCGTGGCAGGATAGGCGTGGACGATGGCGTTGGTCACTGCCTCCGAGACAGCGACTTTGAGTTCCTCGAGCTCGGCAATAGTGAAAGGGAGGCGGGCTGCAAAAGCTGCTACCGTCACTCGCACCAATGCCACGTTCTCTCGAAGGCTGGGCACTTCCAGCACCATGTAATCATTGCGATTATGCATTCTTCTCTCTCCCCCGCCCTGTTGGTCGATGCACGGTAGCCGGTTCCAGTAGCCGGTCCAGCTGGGCCAGCTGTACAACCGGTCGTACTCGGCTGGCGATCGGCCCCAGCCTCATCTCCCCATTGAGCGAAGTGATGAAGCGATAGGAACTCAGTATCGCCCCGACGCCAGCTGAGTCAATGAAGCTAAGATCGGACAGATCTAGTACCACGCGGTATGCTTGGTGCTTCTTCACCGCATCCTGCAATGCCGTCTGAAAAGCATGGGAGGATTGCAGGTCCAGCTCGCCGCTAGGCTGAACCCTCAACCATCCCTTCCTGTGGGTGCACTTAACTCTGAACATACGTCCTCCCTCGAACCCTTCTCAAGATAGGACTACACTTCGCGGGCTTCCTTAATTTTCCTTCTGTTTTTTCTCAGTTTGTGAAGACACAAAAAGAAAGGACGGATCGCAAAGGACCCGTCCCCGTGTGTCCTAGCTATCCCACAGTTAGCGACCCGAAAGTAGGATGCTCAGGAGCTTTCTCCACATGTGCAAAAAACTGGCACGAGGCACATCCTCTTTTGCCACCAAATCGAACGAGTGAAGGACTTCATCGCCTCGCAGCAGGCGTATCTCTCCGGCTGGTTGTCCCATGACCACGGGTGCTATGAGAGTATGGATGATGACCTGTCTTTCAATCCCTTCCTCTTCACCTTTGTCTACCGTCAATCCGTACTGGAAGGGCGAGATGACATGGACTTGTTCTACCAGGCCTTTTAAAACCCGTGCTGTCCCCAAGTGTTCCCCCTTATGGGCCACACCAATTGAACGGTAGTTGGCGAAGGCATAATCAAGCATGCGGACAATATCGCTGTTGCGCTCGGTTGCCGAAGATGAAGCCATGGTCACAGCGATAAAGCGTGAGCGTTCACGCTCGGCCGTTGCCACCAAACAGAAGCCCGCAAGGCTGGTGTGTCCGGTCTTTAGCCCATCACAGCCTTTGTAGGTGTGGACCAGTCGATTGTAGTTATCCAGACCGAAGGTTCCCTCCCGAAAGCTAGTACGATAGATGCCCGTGATGTCCAGCAAACCGGGTACAGTCACGGCGTGGCGCGCCAGCCGAGCCATGTCCAGCGCTGTCGTATAGTGTTCATCATCGTGAAGACCATGAGGATTCACAAAATGACTGTTGACCATGGATAGTTCTTGTGCCTTGTCGTTCATCATTTCAGCAAAACGTTCTTCGCTGCCGGCGATGTGTTCGGCCACAACTACGCTGCCGTCATTGGCTGACCCCACGGCTACGGCTACCAGCCAGTCCTTGAGGGAGTGTGTTTCGCCGGGGCTGGCATAGACCTGGGTGCCACCGAGACGGCAAGCATTTTCAGTGGCTGTCACCGAATCATCCAAGTTCACGCGGCCTGAGGCCACGGCTTCCAGCGCTAGGACAAGGGTCATGATCTTGGTAGTACTGGCCGGGTAGACCTTTTCTTCGGCGTCTTGAGCGTACAATACTTCGCCGGACAAGGCATCCAATAACACCGCATGGGGAGAGTCAACGCTAACGGTGGCAGCGGTGACCGCAGCTGAGGCTGTGGTTACCAGAAGCGGTGGGGTGAGTAGAAGAACGGCAAGCAATAATGCCAGGCATTTTTGCTGCAACATGAGCAACTGATCCCTCCTTTTGTGAGGGAGATTGCCCGAAAGAAAGGGAAAATATCACGGGCGCTGTTCCAGGACCAGTCGAGGTGGGGTGACTCTCTCCTCCTCGATGATGAAGGCTTGTTCCAATAGGTCATACGCTGCGTCAAGACGCTGTTGACTCGAGCTAAACATCAAGGCCAGCGGTGTCCCAGCCTCTACTTCGCTCCCTATCTCTACCTTGAGGATGAGCCCGGCGCCGGGATCAACGACGTCCTCTTTGCGCTGACGACCGGCTCCCAGTCGGGCTGTTGCCTCGCCCACGAATCTGGCATCTACAGAGCGGACAAAGCCGCTAGAGGATGCATGCACTACAGCGGTTTCGGGGGCCCGGGGCAGCCGGAACTGTCCTGGTTGCCAGTTGGGTTTACCCCCTTGTTCAACAACCCAGTGGGTAAATTGCTCCAGTGCAGCGCCGCTGTCCAGCTGCCTCTGAGCCTTGGCGTACCCTTCCTCCCAGCTGCTCACCACGTTCCCCAACTCGAGTAGCCGGGCAGCCAGATGCAAAGACAAACGGTAGAGCCGACCGCAGGATGCACCGGCAAGGACCTCCAAGGCCGCTTCTACCTCGAGCGCATTGCCCACCTTTACACTGAGAGGCTGGTTCATGTCGGTTATGAGGGCACATGAAGATAATCCAGACCGCGAGGCAATGTGGAGCATGGTATCGGCCAGCTCGCGAGCCTGCTTTCGTGTGGGCATGAGAGCCCCGCGCCCTGTTTTCACGTCCAGCACCAGTGCCTTTGCCCCCAGAGCCAGTTTCTTGGACATGATGCTGGCGGCAATGAGGGGGATGCTGTCCACAGTGGCCGTTACATCCCTCAATTGATACAGCAGCCCGTCGGCTGTAGCCAAGTCCTCGCTTTGCCCCCCGATCACCATCCCCGTGGCTGTCAGAACGCGGTGGATCTCGTCCATGGTGAGCTGGGTTTTGAGGCCTGGTATAGCTGCAAGTTTATCTATTGTTCCGCCGGTATGTCCCAGTCCCCGGCCGGATAGCTTCACCATGGGCAGGCCCAGTGAGGTGACAATGGGGACGACGATGAGGGTCGTGGTATCCCCTACTCCACCAGTGCTGTGTTTGTCCAAAAGCCTGCTGCCTTCATCGGGGGCAAAACGGCGGCCACTGGCAGCAAGAACCCTGGTGAAATGCCAGGTCTCCTCGGGTTCCATGCCTTGGAGACAAACAGCCATCAGCCAAGCGGCTACCTGGTAGTCAGCGATATGCCCGTCCAAGAACTCTTGGATAAACCGCTCCATTTCCTCGGGTGTATGGGCCTCTCCCCGCTTCTTTTTGGCAATGAATGCTGTGGCTGTCATGTGATGAGCCTCCAAAAAGAACGCCCCTGTGTCATGCCAGCAATACCCATGGCCTCGGCAATGGTGGCCCCCACATCAGAGAGCGTATCAAGGTCAGGTAGACGCATGGGTCCCGAGAGAGAGGGAGTCTTGAACAGAACCGGAACCCACTCGCGGGTATGGTCAGTAGTAGGCCAGGTGGGATCGCACCCGTGATCGGCCGTAACGACCACCAGGTCCCCCGCCGCGCAGCGGGACAGCCAGTCATGCAACCACCTGTCGAATTCCTGCAGAGCCCGGGCAAATTCCTTCACTAGGTTGCGGTGACCGTAGAGAGTGTCAAAGTCCACGAGCGTGCCGATGACGATCCCTGTGTCCAGATGGGTTTGCAACTGGTCAAATGCCGCCATGATGGCTTCATTGTTTCCCGCCGGCCAATGCTTTTCAATGCCACGGCCGGAAAACACATCGTTGATCTTGCCAATGGCGTGTACCGGGTGGCCTTGCTCACATGCGAGATCGAGGAGGCTCTTGCCGGGCACGGGAAGGGTGAAGTCGCGGCGTCCCTCGGTGCGGATGAAGCGGCCGGGCCTACCCCTGAAGGGGCGGGCAATGACCCGGCCTACAGCGTGCTCGCCCTGCAGGAGCTTGCGGGCCCTACGGCACCAAGTGTAGAGGACCTTGCGGTGTACTGCTTCCTCATGGGCGGCCACCTGAAAGACGCTATCCACCGAGGTATAGACGATGGGTTTGCCGGTGATCCGGCTCTCTTGGCCGAGCTTCTCCAAAATCTCGGTACCACTGGCTACTACGTTACCTAGCACCGGTCGCCCAATGGCTTGAGAGAAAGACTGGATGACCGAGGAGGGAAAACCGTTCGGATAGGTGGGAAACGGTTGCGGCTGGATGGCCCCACACAGTTCCCAGTGCCCGGTGATGGTGTCCTTGGCCGGGTTGCGGAAAGCACTGCGGGTGTAGGCGATCCCACGGGTGGAATGAGGCAGGTTTACCTGCTGGGTCACAGCACCCAGTCCCAGACTAGCAAGTGTCGGTAACGATAGTTCGGGACAAGCTTGCAAAATATGTCCCAGGGTATTGGCACCATCATCGCCGAAACGCTCTGCATCCGGCAGTGAACCAATGCCCACGCCGTCCATTACAATGATAAAACTGCGACGAATGGAGATGACACGAACCTCCTCTATGCGATCGGTGGGACGGGTATATTGGTGTCACGCGCGCGGATGAGCACGGGCATACACCTCTTTGAGGCGGCCTTTGGTCACATGAGTATAGATTTGGGTGGTGGAGATGTCGGCATGACCGAGCATTTCTTGGACTGAACGAAGGTCTGCCCCGTTTTCCAAAAGATGTGTAGCGAAGGAATGACGGAGGGTATGCGGCGTGATTTCTTTGCTAACACGTGCATCGCGCGCGTGCTTCTTCACGATCTTCCAAAACCCCTGCCGCGTAAGCCTGCGCCCATGGTGATTCAGAAAGAGGCTGCGTTCCTCGGCACCGGGACTCAACTCGCCCCTACCATGACGCAAGTATTCGCGCAATGACTCGATGGATATCGAACCAACCGGTACCACACGTTCTCGAGAGCCCTTACCCTCGCAGCGGATATAGCCCAAATCCAAGTTGATATCGGCAAGCTCAAGAGCGATTAACTCGGACACTCGCATCCCGCTGGCATAAAGCAGTTCCAACATGGCCCTGTCGCGCAATCCGGCCGCGGTGTCGGTACGAGGTTGTTTGAGCAGCTGCTCGACTTCCTTGACGGTCAATACCTTGGGTAAGCGCCGTTCCAGTCGGGGCGACTCAAGGTTGGCTGTGGGATCCTGCTGGACCCGTTGTTCCCTGAGAAGATACTGATAGAAGGCGCGCAAAGCCGCCAAGCGTCGAGCGATGGTGGCGGTTGCTTTGCCCTGTTTTTGCAGGTCCATTAGGTAAGCGAGGACCGTTGCCCGAGATGCCTTCTCGGGAGCGTTCGAACCTGCCTGCTCGAGGTAGAGGCCGTACTGGCGTAAATCGCGGCTGTAGGAATCCAGCGTATTGGAAGCCAGGCCGCGTTCTTGGCCCAAGTAGTCGATGAAACTATCTATTAGCTGCTTCATCACTCACCCATCCCCCCTCAAGAGTTCCCATGCAACGCAAGTGTCTATTTTCTGCATGGTTGACGGAAAATCCTTCCGGTCATCAAGTGAATGCCGGACACTTCTGCAAAGAATTGCCTACCGTCTTCATCGTGAGATCAACTGGACAATTAAGACAGCAAGACGGGGTACGGCCAAACCCACCAGGATCAACAACAGTCCGATGCGCGTGAGTATGGCTGCATTGCGTAACCAGATGGGTAGATGAATGACGTACATATTCATCCTCCTCGCCACGTCCGTCTTATAAGCAATATGTCAATTGTCTCTGATTTATAACGGAAAAGGCGGTGGGATCAAAAGAGAGCGGAAGGATGCCTTCCGCTCTCGGTCACTTTTCCTTGAGGACTAGCCAATAGCCTCTGCGAGCCCTACGTAAGGCAAATCATGGGCTTTGGCCACGGCTTCGTATACAACCTGACCGTTGACCACATTGACGCCCAAGGCCAGTAACGGATCGTTCTTGATCGCTTGCAGCCAACCCATGTTGGCAAGGCGCACGGCATAGGGCAACGTGGCGTTGGTCAGGCCGAGAGTGGAGGTGCGCGGCACGGCTCCGGGCATATTGGCCACCGAGTAATGAACTACTCCGTGTTTGACATAGGTTGGCTCAGAGTGGGTGGTGACGCGATCAATCGTTTCTACCGAACCGCCCTGATCGATAGCGACATCCACGATGACAGCGCCTTCCTTCATCTCCCGAACCATGTCCTCAGAGACCAGCTTGGGACAGCGAGCGCCAGGTATAAGGACCGCACCGATGAGTAAGTCTGCTTGCCGCACGGCATTAGCAATGCTGTAGGGGTTGGAGGCCATGGTCTGCATTCTGGTTCCAAACACATCGTCGAGGTAACGCAAACGGTCGAGATTGATGTCAAAAATTACGACACGGGCACCCATACCCATTGCTATCTTGGCGGCGCTGGTACCCACCACACCGCCACCGATGATGACGACCTCCGCCCGGGGCACGCCGGGAATCCCACCCATGAGCACGCCGCGGCCCCCCTGCCGTCGCTCCAGAAGGTGAGAGCCGATCTGTGTGGCCATCTTACCTGCCACTTCGCTCATGGGTGTAAGCAAGGGGAGAGAACGATCCGGCGCCTCCACGGTTTCGTAGGCAATGGATACCACACGATTCTTGACAAGAGAACGAGTCAGTTCCGGCTCCGCGGCCAAATGCAGGTAGGTGAAAAGAATCTGTCCGGGGCGGAAGAGGTCATACTCAGGGGGCAGTGGTTCCTTTACCTTCATAATCATATCGGATTCGTCAAAAATTTGTGCCACTGCGTCCACGATACGTGCACCCGCAGCCTGATAGTCCTCGTTAGTGAAGCCACTACCGGTGCCCGCGTCTCTTTGCATCCAAACTTCATGTCCCGCCCCGATGAGGGTGGCGGCTCCAGCCGGTGTCAGAGCAACGCGATTTTCGTCGGTCTTTATTTCCTTCGGTACACCAATGCGCATGATGTGCAAAACACCCCTCTTGTCGCCAATATTATGTACTGAATATGTTTCTAGTCATACGTAGGGAGTCCTTCTTTAAGTTGCGTCATTGCTTCTAACTCAGCCAGCGCAGAGCCAAGAGCATGAGCCAGGGTGACACGTGGGCTTCAATGAGACTGGCTCCCAGAAGCAGCAAGGTGAGACCAATGCAAACAAGGGTGTAAAGGGCTATGCGCACCGCTAGTTCCCGGCGCAGGGAACGTTGTTGATGCAGGGTGAAAGAGAAATGTCCCACATAAGTGGCCAAGAACATGAAGACAGGTATGCCCAGTAGATGATGAGGCAAGACCCCGGCCACGGACAACACCACACCGTGATAACCGAGTTCCTGGACGAAGAACCCGACGGTAAACCCCATGAGCAAGCCTCGCACGAAAACCAAAGCACAAATAAGGGGAAGGCCGATCACTGTCAGTCCTAAGAACCAAAGCATACCAGCCATGCGCAAATGTTGCCAGGCTGAAATCTGCCAGACCATGCCGCTGTCGGGAAGGGGGGATTGCTGCCTCAAGCCTTGCACAAAACCTTCGAGATGACCGATGAGCTCCTGCTTCTGATGGGCGTCGACCACGCGCACCAACAAGGCGCCGACAACGATGCCAGCAACCAAGAAGACGACCATCAGCGTGGTGGTGCCCGGTGGCATGTGCCATAGTGGACGGTGGTGAAACTTGAGCAAGCGGGCCACATCCCGGCCTCCTCCCACGATTCATCACCGCAGCTTATGTCCTGTCCACTGCAATTATGACAGCTGGACGCGACCGTAGCGCCCGCCGCCACCGGGGAGAATCGTCAACTGGCCTTGACGCGCCCGCATGATGGACCGCACCAATGGTTTCGGCAATGCTTGGGCAAGCAAGGAGGGGGCTGCCTCATGCAGTATGTAGTGGTCGTGACCGAGACAACGACGGGCCTCTTGTAGCCTGCGTTTTCCCATGCCGTGATGGTCGGGCAAAGGTAGCTGGTGGATGTACGGCGGCCGTGGCATTGTCTTGGCCTGGGGAGTAGAAGAAACCAACTCCTCTAGGCGCTGGGTCACACCCTTGACTACCCGGTGTCTTTGGGCATAGCACGTGTTCTGGGCCGGTCCCCCGCAGGTGGGGCATTCGGTGCGATAATACTTCCCCAAGGACGGATAGAGTCCGTAGTTGGCCACAATCCTGCCCTTGTTTTTGCCCAGAGCCTCGAATATGCCCTGATAGTCGTCTTTGAGAGCCTCGATGAGCGTGAATTCCCGGCCTATGCGTTCGAGGGAATGAGCGTCAGAGGAGGTGATGAAGGGAAATGGTTCCAGCTCCGCAAAGGGACGGGCCATGGATGTATCGCTCGAGAGTCCAAGCTCAACCCCGGAAAAGGAGGATGAGTCCAAGATCAGCTGGTGTATGCTTTCATGCGTGCCATAGAAGCCCTTGTGAGGTGTGAAGGCGTGCGCTATCACCACTTTGCCACCAAGACGTCTGGTGACCGCACAGATTTCGCCTGGTGATGACTTCACCATGGGACTGGACATTTGGGGATTGTTTACGTGCGGGCGCAACCAGTCAGTGAATGAACGCATGTCATCAAGATGTGGCAAGTACGCTACGATATGAAAGCTACCCCGGGGTCCCCTCACCTCCATCTCACATCCCAGGATAACGACCAGGCCACACGAAAACCGATACCCTCCCCCAGGTTCTTCATCACAAGCTCCAGACTCCAGTTGCCGTGCAAGCCAGCGCTGGGTAGACTGTATGTGGATGTCCACGATGCCGACCGCATGCAGACCCTTGACCCGACGGGCAAAATCGGGGATGGTAGAGAGGGTTAGATCGCGAGCAGCAGGTATTTTCGCCCAGTTGTCATCAGGTGTCTTCCCCAGGTGAATGTGGAGATCGACCCGGAAGTGACGCCATGTAAGCGAGGATTCCAGCCACGGTCTTGGCATCGACAATGTCACCTCGTCTCATCATCTCTTTGACATCGGAAAGCGAGAAGGTATGGGCGCACAGGCATTCATCCACATCGAAGTTCTTCTGGCCGGTGCGAGAAAGTGCTGTGGCATGATAAACATGGATCATCTCATCACAAAAACCGGGCGACGAGTAGAAACTGAGAAGATGCGTCATTCGCCCTGTTCGAAACCCTGTCTCCTCCTCCAACTCACGGATGGCCGTGTTTTGAGGTTCCTCGTCTTGCTCAATGAGTCCGGCGGGGAGTTCCCACATGGTCTCTCCCGCCGCGTAACGGTATTGTTTAACCAGAACGATGTGTTCATTGTCCGGACAGGCCACCACAGCTACCGCGCCCGGATGTGAGACCACTTCTCGCTGACTGGTCCTGCCGTTAGCGAGGCAGACTTCATCGACTCTCAGTGTGACCACGCGTCCGGCGTATATTTGCCGGGACGTTCGCATAGTTTCACGCATAGCCAAGCCCCTTTCCTGTCATAATGTCAGTGAAACGGCGCGCAAAGGAGGTGTTGCACTTGCTCATTGTTTGCACTTCACAGCGTTTGTATCTTCAGGGTAGAGCCAGCGAGATCCTGGCCTTTCTCGGGTCTTGTCGGCGCGAACCCCTGGCTGTGTACTTGGCCCGGCGCACCTTACACTTAAGAAATTGCGCTACCAGTCCCCCGGCGGCGCCAGCCGCCAGGAAGAAGACTGGATCCGTTTGGTAAGGCCGGCCCATTGTCTCCACGGCCAACCCGTATCGTCTCAGGTATTCGACGGCGGGGGTGCCGCGAACCTCCCAGCTCCAATGTTGGTCATGGATGCGGGCACGCTGACCTTGCCAGTACACATCCTTTCTCAACTCACGAGGGAATGCATAGAAACAGCGAGCCAGAGTAAGCCGGTTTAAGATGGTTAGTGTGTGATGGCTCACGCCGTGATGCCGGTTCCGGGGGTCGTGACCGGATAGGCGCAGGACAGCAATGGGAATACCTCCAAGGCTGGACACGCGATTTAGACTGTCAGCCTGCTCGGTGCCGGAAAAGCCCAGGGGAGTACCACTGCCAAGCTGGCCCGGGCCCATGCCCACCACAGCTGCATCACACTCTGCCACAGAGCGAGAGGCTACGAGTGCTGAGTAGACATTGACTGCTTCATGGTCACCGCCAAACGCCTGTCCGCTAGACAGGACCACATCCACCAGGCCGCTGCTCTTGAGGTGTCTGAGTAAGTGACTAAAAGATGCCGGGAGCGCTCCACCCTCCGTTAACACGTAGGCCAGTCGCGCGTGTGGCAGTCGTGCGCGAATTCCGGCCAAAACCAGTGGAAGCTGGCTGTGAAGCTCACAGATTGCAACGGGCATTCCGCTCAAAGGGTTGGGGCCGAGAGAATGCCCCATCTGTTCTTCGATGAGAGAGCAGCAGAACTGCAGTGGAGTGTAGCGCAATTTCATAGCATGACCGTCTGAGTTCAGTCCGGTCTGAGGCGAATCTTGCCGGGCGAGGACGAAGTGATAACCTCCTGTGCCCAGGTCGAGTGCCACAGCAGCGGTATTGATGATGACGCGATCCCCTATGGATAGGCGCCCCGTCAAATCTGAATAACACATGGCCACCGCCACTTCGTTATCTTGTGTCTTCACTCTTACCTCCTGATGACACAAAGACTCCTCCTTGATGGCGACCACCACAGCAGATCGGAGGCGGGTTTGGCTCATAGTATCCCTCCCGTTGATAGTATGCACAACAAGAGGAACGAGGCTGCGTTTTTGGCAGCCTCGTTGACGCACTCGGTGGGAGAGTAGCTAGTTGCCCAGACGCCTGGCGACCTTAGGCAGGCGTCGGTTGGCCGCATCAAGAGTGGCCTTAACCACAGAATTCGCCAGATCACCCTTTACAGCCACTGCTCCTACTAGACACTCTTCATAGCGCCGGGGAGAATATAGAATCAAGGTAACAACAACTAACTCCCGGCCGCTTAAGGTCAAGGTAATCACGTCATCGAGAGCAAACAGCCCCGGGTGCTCCACCATTTGGTTGAGGCTGACCAGGGTTGCTCCTACTACACTACGGAGAAAACCCGTGCGTGAAGCATTTCCATCAGCTGTTCCCTCATGGACATCATCGTCGGCGTCAGACCGTCCCAATTTGACCAGAGCCTGGGTATGTCCGCTACGACTATCCACTGTTACCTGCACGTTCAGCAATTTAACCCTGAGCGGGGGCATGGGCAAGGCCTGGCCAGTGAGCTGAGCTACGCTAATTTTCTTGTGGTCCACATTGAGGCCCCATCGTGCGGCCAAAGTGCTTTCCACGTCGCGAACCACCTGTTTAGGTGCACGCTGAGAAGACGCCAATATGTGGATCTCTTCAATTGCCCCCCAATCATTGATGACCAAACGCGCTGACAGCACGCCACTGAGCCGACCCAGGAGATGCTCAATCTCCTCGATCGTCACCGGGGCATCAATGAGCGTTTCCTTACCGCCCGGAGGATCTGTCTTGTTGGGCAAAGGCACCGCCTCTTTCCAAAGCTTCCTTATTTAGTGGTATTAGATTGTGTCGGTGGGCTGGCAAGGCTTCCTTCAGGGAGTCGAGCACTGACTCGGCCTTCACCGCCCCCGTTGCCGTCACATAAGCCCCCAACGCGACCATGTTGGCTATCCGACTTGAACCCAGTTCCTGCGCCACCTCATTGGCTGGCACTTCCACTACTATTATATCGTCACGTTGTGCCTTGCGGTTAACCATCGAAGAATTAATGATCAACACGCCACCGGGCTCCAGCCATGACTCAAACTTATCCAGCGAGGGAAGATTCATGGCGATCACTGCCGTCGGCTTCGTGACCAAAGGCGATGCAATGGGTGAGTCGGATATAACCACTGAGCAGTTGGCTGTCCCCCCCCGCATTTCTGGACCATAAGAGGGGATCCAAGATACGTTCTTTCCTTCAATCATCCCAGCGTAGGTTAGTAAGGTGCCCATGGACATGACCCCTTGTCCTCCAAACCCTGCCATAATGATGTCGTGCTTACTCATTGGCGTTCACCTTCTCCCGATCTTTGAATACGCCCAAGGGATAGGCTGGCAACATATTCTCTTTTAGCCATTCCATGGCTTTAAGGGGAGATACCCCCCAGTTGGTGGGGCAGGTGGAGAGCATTTCTATAAGGGAAAATCCCTTCCCTTCCATTTGGTAACGCAGCGACTTGACGACAGCCTTACGTGCCTTCGCTACTGCTGCTGGTGTGTGCAAAGATACCCGTTCAATGTAAGCGGCCCCCTCGATGGTAGCCAGCATCTCCGAGACTTTGATGGGATTTCCGTATGATGGGATGTCCCTTCCGCGCGGGGAGGTGGTGGTGACTTGGCCGGGCAACGTTGTGGGAGCCATCTGACCACCCGTCATACCGTAGATAGCGTTGTTGATGAAAAAGATGCTGATGTTTTCGCTTCGAGCGGCGGCGTGAATCAGCTCGGCCGTCCCGATGGAGGCCAAATCGCCATCACCCTGGTAGGTAAAGACTACTGTGTCCGGATTCGTACGCTTGATGCCCGTAGCGACAGCTGGTGCGCGGCCATGCGCTGCCTGTTGGAAATCGACATCTATATACTTGTAGCTGAATACACTGCAGCCAACCGAGGCGATGCCTACACTCTTTCCGCGGATGCCCAGCTCATCGATGGCTTGAGCGATCAAGCGGTGAGCGATGCCGTGAGTACAGCCGGGGCAGTAATGCATGGTAACATCCTTTAGGGCATCTGGGCGGGAAAAGACCTTCTTCATGACGTCACCCCTTCCTCTTCCACCAGGCGTTTGAGGGCAGCAACAATCTCATCCGGGGTGGGGATGAGCCCTCCGGTACGACCAAAGAAACCGACCGGCACACGCCCGTTGACCGCCAAGCGTACATCCTCTACCATCTGGCCCAAACTCATTTCAACGGCCAGGAAGGCATCGACCTTCTTGGCCGCCTCCGATATGGGTTTATCAGGGAAGGGCCACAGGGTAATAGGCCGGATCATGCCCACCTTCATGCCCTCAGACCGGCATTGTTCAATGACGGCCCGACAGATGCGGGAGGTGGTGCCGTAAGCCACGAGGCATAGCTGGGCATCTTCCATCTCAACCTCTTCATAAAGAGTTTCGTTCTCCTTGATAGCCTGATACTTCTCGTGCAAGTGCATGTTATGGGCGTTGAGTTCTTCGGCTTCCAAGTGAATCGAACAGATCAAACGGGTGTCTCCGTCTCCTGCTCCCGTCGTGGCCCAGGGTTTTTCCACCTTGTGGACGTCCGCGTCCTCGGGCGGGAAACGTACCGGTTCCATCATCTGTCCCAAAACTCCATCGCCCAGGATCATGACCGGGTTACGGTAAGCATCACTGACCCGAAACGCTTCAAAGACCATATCAACGGCTTCCTGCAGAGTGTCAGGACCATACACAACAAGGCGGTAATCGCCATGGCCCCCACCCTTGGTGGCCTGAAAATAGTCAGATTGAGCTGGTTGAATAGTGCCTAGACCAGGGCCTCCACGCACAATGTTGACAATGAGACCGGGAAGCTCCGATCCCGCCATATAAGAGATGCCCTCTTGTTTGAGGCTGATACCAGGACTCGATGATGAAGTCATGCAGCGTGCCCCCGCACCCGCTGCGCCATACAGCATGTTAATGGCGGCTACTTCACTTTCTGCCTGTACAAAAGCGCCCCCGACCTCGGGCAACCGGCGCGACATATACTCGGGTATTTCGTTTTGAGGCGTGATGGGATAGCCGGCAAAAAACCGGCACCCGGCCCGAATGGCGGCTTCCGCAATCGCCTCATTGCCCTTCATCAAAATGGGCTGTGACAAGCTGATTCCCCCTCCTCATTTTGCCTCTTTGTATACTTCGATGACCGTATCGGGGCAGATGCGCGCGCACACTGCACAACCGAGACATTTCTCCATGTCTTCTTCCTTGATCCCGGCCGACTTGTAACCTTGGCGGTTCATGCGGTCGGTGATATAGATTATCTTTTGCGGGCATACAGCCAGACACAGTTCACAACTCTTGCAGCTGTCTTCCCGAAAAACCGTCTTGGACAAATCTGACTCCTCCTCACGCACCTTGCACTGTGATGGTTTGGCACCCGGTTCTATGGGCGAGCCGTCCTTAGCCACTTCTCTAAACCCGGCACCTATACCTGCTTGGTAGCGACGGCAAACATCGTTGGCGACCGGTGTGGCGCCAGCCACTCCCGGTTCTCATTGGTGATCAACTGTACTCTCGTGCTTCTTCCAGTCCATCCAGCACCCGCCACGCCCCTTCGGCCAAAGCGGACAACTCGTCCTCCCCCGGATATACCAAAAAGCGATGCGCCATACTCTCGGTCTTCTTTTGAATACGCTCAACCAGCCAGGTGGAAAAAGCCAGTCCGCCTGTGAGGACAATAGCATGGGGGCGGCAACCGAGGGCGCCCACGCAACGACCGATTTCCTTGGCGATCTGATACGCCATGGCCTCATACACCAGCCGGAATTTCTGGTTTCCCGCGGCAATGTGTTTCTCCACTTCACGCGCATCGTTGGTGCCTAAGTGATCCACTAGCCCGCCACGGCCAGCGATGCGAGAAGCAAGGGCCTCAGCCTTGTCACCGTGGCGGGCAGCATAGGCAATGAGTCCGCTGAGAGGTAGTCCCCCACAGCGTTCGGGTGAGAAGGGCCCTTCCCCGTCCAAGCCATTGTTGACATCTATGACGCGTCCGTACCGATGAGCACCTACCGTAATGCCACCACCAAGATGTGCCACGACCAACGCGAGCTCAGGATAGGAACGGCCTAGTTCCAGAGCTGCTCGCCTTCCCACAGCCTTATGGTTGAGGGCGTGGAAGATGCTGCGGCGCTCTATATCGGGCCATCCCGATAGCCGGGCGTATTCTTCCAGTTCATCCACCACCACTGGGTCCACGATGAAACTGGGGACGCCAAAACGCAGAGCAATGTCATGGGCTAACAGCGCTCCCAGGTTTGAGGCATGCTCGCCCCAACGAGCTTCTCTTAGCTCGTCCAACATTCTCCGATTGACGGCATACGTGCCGCTGGCAAGGGGTTGGAGCAAGCCTCCCCTCCCTACCACTCCCTGGAACTCAACCTCCTGAGGTGCCCGTGTCAATAGAGCATCCAGATGCGATAGCCGCATACCAAACTGGGAGGCTACGTTCGCGAACGATGAGATGTCCTCTGCCGTATGGTCGCGTTGCTCTTGCCACACCAACTGAGTTGGGCTGAAAAGGGCTATCTTGGTACTGGTAGAACCCGGATTGATGGCCAGCACCACTTGCTTGGTCCGGTTCACCTAAAGACCCCCTAGCGAGGCTGAGCTACATGAATGCGTTTGATGGCCGCTGCCATCTCCAAACGCTCCTTGGCCATAATCACCGCTGCTTCTTGCGGTACCACCTTGTCCCTATCACATATGGCGAAGATCGCCAGCAATTTGTCATAGATCTCACCAATACGAGCATAGGCTCTATCGCTGTTGTAGCCGCCCGCGGCAAACTCATCAGCTACATTGGTTACGCCGCCTCCGTTGATGACAAAGTCGGGGGCGTAGAGAATGCCCTTTTCTTGCAACATGTCACCGTGGCGGGCCTCGGCCAGCTGATTATTGGCCGCTCCTGCTACCACCTTGCAGCGCAACCGGGGAATGGTGTCATCATTGAGAATGGCTCCCAGAGCGTTAGGTGAAAAGATATCGCAGTCCACATCATAGATGGCATCAGGCTCAACCGCCTTGGCCCCGAACTTCGTCTTCGCTTCATCGATGCAATCAGGGTAGATGTCGCTCACAACCAGGTGTGCTCCCTCCTCATGCAGGTGGTTTGCTACTTGCATGCCCACACTACCTAGACCTTGCATGGCCACGACAAGATCTTTGAGATTCTCGCTGCCCAGAGCGCGCTGGGCTGAAGCCTTAATGCCCCGATATACACCGAAGGCCGTAGCCGGCGAGGGATTGCCACTGGTTTCGAAGAGTCCGCCTACATAAGGTGTCTCATTGCGCACAAGGGCCATATCAGCGGCGCTGATGCCCACATCTTCAGCTGTGATATAGCGTCCCCCCAAGGACTGCACGAAGCGACCGAACGCCCTAAATAGCACCTCACTCTTGTCCTGGCGGGCGTCACCCAAAATCACCGCCTTGCCACCACCGAAGTTGAGACCCATAGCAGCATTCTTAAGCGTCATGCCCTGGGAAAGACGCAATACGTCGGTGAGTGCTTCCTCCTCGGTAGCATAGGGCCACATACGCGTGCCTCCCAGTGCCGGACCCAAGGTGGTGTCGTGCACGGCGATGATGGCTCGCAAACCCGAGGTCTTGTCGTAGCAAAAGACGACTTGCTCGTGTCCGTATTCCTTCATTGACGCGAATACTTCCATCCCGATACCCCTCTCTCTTT
>SLSY01000007.1 GCA_007130145.1 Bacillota bacterium | reverse complement strand
GGCGGTCTGACCTTTGCTTTCACGGTATTGGGGTATGTGGCAGGTACGGTGGGATACGTATGGCTCGCGCTCCCCTGGGCAAGGGGGCTTCTTGGTGTCGTGGTGGCGATGTTGGGCCTCAATGTGTTGGGGGTTTGGCCATGGCAACCACCTGTGCTCGTGCCTGCTCCCGGCAGCCACCGCGGACTATGGGGAGGCTTTGTCTTGGGGGCAGCAGTGGGGACCGTGTCCTCTCCTTGTGCCACTCCCGCGCTGATCGCCATCCTGGCTCTGAGTGCGACCACTGCCAGCCCAGCGCAGGCCACAGCCTTGATGGCAGCGTATGCCATGGGTCACTGGGTCACCATCTTTGTGGCGGCACTGGCCGCCGGTCAGCTGCCGGCCATGCTGGAACGGCGGGGTCTGCGTGCGAAGGCACAGGTGATGATCAAGGCTATGGGCCTTTTGCTGCTGGTGGCCGGGGTTTGGATGCTTACCGATGTGCTCATCGCCTTACGCTAGACTCTCTTAGGTGAAGGTGGGGATTGAACGATATGAATAGGAGAGCGCAGATTGCGTTGTTGCTTTTGGTCATGGCCGCAACCGTGTTGGTGCGCGTGGTGGTCTGGCCGCGCTTTTTTCCCTCGGACGAAGTGGTGCAAGCATCGCCCGATGACTTGCGCCAGGCGCCGGACACGGGATTACCCTACGTGGTGAAACTGGGTGCCCCCGGCTGTCTTCACTGCCAGCGGATGCAACTGGTTTGGGTGAGTTTGGCGCAGCGCTTCACCAACCGCGTGCGCTTTTACGCTCTGGACTTGGCTCAGTACCCCGAGGTTGCCGAGAAGTATGAGGTCATGTTCATTCCCACCACCGTGTTCTTCGCCGCCGGAGGCGACAGGAGACACACGCAGGTGGGATTCCTTGATGAAGAGGGTGTGGTGGCTCTCATGTGTGAGTACGGGCTGACTTGTGATGAAAGAAACCAGACCGGCGAAGACACAGGCTGCCAGACAGCGAGCATGTTCGCGCTGTTTCTACGGTAACGGTGTCGCAAAGGACCCGTTGACCATCGTAGCCATGCTGGACATCCTTCCGTGCTGTGGCAAGGCGGATGATGCCAACGGGGGAAAGCACATCTACAAGGGCCCCTCCTCATCATACTATGATTCGCAACAATTAGTGACCCTATGTATCCTACAATTTGACAAAAGGAGGACCCCCCAACCCGCTTTTTGCAGGGCTTCACACAAACTGAACCTACTGGCTTACTGCAAGACTAGGGGAGTTGCTCATATTGCACGAAATTGCCACTTGCCGTAGAATGTATCTAAAGGTAAGGTGGCCTGTGTTGAGCCCATTAATTGTGGAAAATGGGAAAGTCCTTGCAGATGAAAGGATGGTGATGTGGATTCGCTGCCCCGGGACTCTGCCTTGCTACAGTATTCACGAGGAGGTGCATATCCAGCGTGCGTACTCTACCCGTCTCTCCCGTTGCCACTGCGGATCTCGTAGCTCTTTTCACCGAACACTTGCGACTGTGCCGGGTTCAAGAGGACGAAATCGTGCTCATCACCACCCACGCATCGTTCAAGCCGCATTACCCCGCGGCTTTCTTCGCTGCTGCCCGGGTTCTCGGCGCCACTCCCTATATCTTAACGACCACCGCAGACATGCGCTTCTTGAAGGGCCCATTCCTGACGGATGTCTGGAAGAATGCGGATATGGTCATCGGTTGCATGTCCCCCATGAACTTCATGTACACGGAGGTGCATAACGAAGCCCTGAAGGCAGGGACCCGCACCCTCAATGTCCACGAGCCCGAGGAAGTCCTTCGCCTGATGTTCCCCGATGAGAAAGTCATCGCCCGCAGCAAGGCCGGTGCTGCCTATCTTGATCACGGCAGAACCATCAGGGTTACGTCGGCCAATGGTACTGACCTGGTGATGGACAAGACCGGTCGCCATGGGGCCTGCGAAGTGGGCGTCTCGGATACTCCCGGTCATTTCGACCACTGGCCCGCGGGCATGGTGGCCTGCACGCCGGTGGAAGGAACCTGCGAAGGTACACTCGTCCTGGATGAGGGAGACATTTGTTGGAGGTTTGGCGTCTATTTCCAGCACCCGGTGACCATCACCATGGAGGCCGGGAGAATCGTGGATATCAGCGGTGGTGCTGATGCGACGCTGCTGAGGGATTACTTTGCTGCGGCTAATGACGACCGTAGCTATTTGGGGCCAGCTCACATCGGCTGGGGTACGGACCATCGGGCTAAGTACCATCATCTGGCACTATTTTCCCGCGAACATGGGGGCAGCATGACATCAGCCTCTTATTATGGAAATGTCCTGGTTGCCTTCGGTCGCGACTCGTTTTCCGGCTTTGGGGGGACCAACGATGTGGCCTTTCACATCGACTTCCCGTTGAAGAACCATTCACTGTGGGTGGATGATGAGCAGGTCATAGCCGATGGGACCATCGTGCATCCGCAGCTGCAATAGGGGAGATGGTCGTCTCGCTTCCCGATTCGCTCATAGGGAGTTGGCTGTTCTTGCTAACGGGCCTGTTGCCGAAGGGCAGTCAGGCGGCTTGCCGAGTTCAGTCCGTATGATTGTGTAAAATGGGAAAGGGCTTGAACAAGAAGGGAGCCATCCCGACCGTCCTCAGTTAGAATGTAGACAACACCCTAACGGGAGGAGACGAAGGGGATGACTCATTACCAGCCTATCTTAGATGTAGAGATTTTGCGCCAACTATTTGTAGGAAATTCGCAGGATCCCGGCGTTGCGCGGCTTTTGATCTTGCAGGTCCAGGCCCAGGAACAGTTGGGGCCGCTCCCTATGAGCGGACCGAGCAGCGCGATGACCAGAGAAATGGCAGCTATACACGGACAGTGACCACCCGGCTGCGCAACGGGAGATTCTCCACCGACCTCTTTCTTCGTTCGCAATGGAGTGAACAGGCGCTGGTGCTGACACTAACGGAGATGGTGATCCAGGGAGTATCCACCCGCAAGGTGACCGAGATTACGGAAAGCTTGTGCGGGAATGAGTTCTCCCCGTCGACCGTATCGGACTTATGCCGGCGCTGGGACCCGGTGGTTTGTGCCTGGAACGGACGTTCTCTAGCCGCGGTCCCTTACCCCTTTATGGTGGATGCGCTGGTGGTGAAGGTGCGGGAAGAAGGACGGGTGCGTTCCCGGCGTCTATTCTTAGCCCAGGGAGTGCACGAAGCCGGCCAGCGCGGGAAGTGTTGGCCCTGATTGATGCTGGGGGACAGCGAGTGCCAAAAGCAGTTGGAGTGAGTTCTTTGTCGGTCTGAAGGCCCGGAGTTTGCAGGGGGTGGACCCGGGTGGTCTCGGATGACCACAGCGGGTTGGTGCGGGCCGTGCGCACCCATTTCCGGGG
>SLSY01000099.1 GCA_007130145.1 Bacillota bacterium | reverse complement strand
GGATAGTGCTTAGAAGAAGCAGTCGCTTTTGGCTTATCGTTTCGCTTCTGTGTGTGGCCAGTCTCGTGGTGGCTTGTGGTCCTGCGGCCACGCCCACCGCTGATCCGGACGATCCCACACCCGTAACGCCTGATGAACCCATGGAAGTGACGATCGGCGTGTACGCCGATCCCGGTTTTCTTTGTGCCTGGCGCGGCACCGGCGTACCCGACGCCAACATTACGCGCCTGGTCAGCTGGTCGCTCTTGATTTGGGATGACAATTTGGAGTTCATACCACTTCTGGCCGAGAGCTGGGACTTTCCTGACGACACCACCATCGTGTTCAACCTGAACGAAGGCATGTATTTCCACGATGGCGTGGAAATGACGGCCGAAGACGTGGTCTTCACCTACGAAGAGATGGTAAACCCGGACGCGCGGGACGGCGCAGGGTACGGTAACCGCATCTTCTACGCCAACGTGGATGAAGTCGTGGCTACCGATCGCTACACCGTCGAGTTTCGCTTGAGCCAACCGGATGCGCCCCTCATGTATTTCTTGGGCGTTCCCATTATGCCCAAGCACATCGCCGAGGAGCACGGTGTCGAGTATCTGCAGCGTAACCTCGTTGGCGTTGGTCCCTTCAAATTCGTCGAGTGGGAACCGCAAGAACACATCATTCTAGAAGCGGACGACAACTTCTTCATGGGACGGCCCCAGATCGACAAGATCACCTTCCGGCAGATCCCGGAGATGGCCACCCGCGTGCTGGAAATGGAGACCGGCGGCATTCACTTAATGGATACACTGGCTCCGGAAGAAGTACCACGACTGCAAGATGACCCCGAGGTCAACGTGGAAATCAAGCCCGGCACCGGTTACACTTACTTTTTGGCCAACTGGCGCATGCCGCCCTTTGATGATGTCAACGTCAGAAAAGCCCTGGGCCATATCACAGACCAGCAGCTTATGATCGACACCGTATACTACGGAATGGCTGATGAGATCAACGGTCCCATCATTCCCCATTCCTGGGCCTACTGCGAAGAGTCGGTCGTGGTCTACGATTACGATCTGGACAAAGCCGCAGAATACCTGGCAGAGGCGGGCATCGATACCGAGAACCGCTTGAGCGCCACCATCACCTTTGCCACCCACGACCAGTGGCGGCAAATCGCCGAGATGATCCAGTTCGAGGGGGCCAAGGTCGGCCTCGACTTTGAAATCCAAGAGCTGGACCGGGCCATTTGGGGTACCCAGAGCCGCGTTCCCGATGCCTGGGAACTCACGGTATGGGGCTGGAGCGGACAGACCGACCCCGACCGCGGTGTATGGCGCCAGTTCCACCCCCGAGGCGGTGGTTCCAATGACGGCGGCAACCTGCAAGGATACGTCAACGAAGAGCTGGTACCCATCCTGGAAGCCTCCCGTGGTACCTTTGATATGGATGAGCGCTTCGCTCTCTACCAGGAGATCCAGCGCATCGTGACCGAAGATGCCAACCACGTCTACATTGCCGCCGACTCCATCAAGACCGCCCACCGGGTCGAGGTGAAGAACTTCAGCTACAGCGGTTACTTCTACTTCCATGATTTGTGGGATGCGTGGCTCGAGTACTAGATGGCAGCAGCCGCAGGACCAGTAGAATGCAAAGGTTCTAAGTAACGACATGAACTCTAGCGGGGGGGCCGCCGTGCCCCCCCGCCCGGTCAGGAGGTGGGGCTTTGGTAAGCTACATTGTCAAACGCATCATTCACATCATCCCGGTGCTCTGGGGTATTACCCTGGTGGTCTTTCTCATCATCCACGCCACTCCCGGCGATCCGGCCACTATGATGCTGGGCCCGGACGCCACCAGCGAGCAAATTGAGATCATCCGCCGCCAGATGGGGCTGGACCGCCCCTTGCACATCCAGTATCTCACTTGGTTGCGGGGCGTGGTGGTAGGCGATTGGGGCACAAGCGTCCTCGATGACCGCCCGGTTTTGACCAGTCTTTTGCGTCTTTTCCCGAACACATTTGAACTCCTCATCGCCTCCATGATCGTCACAGTGGGTATTGGCCTGCCCACCGGCATCCTGTCTGCGGTCAAACGCGATTCCTTATTTGACCAGGCAGGACGAGCCGGGGCTCTTATCGGCATCTGCATGCCCAACTTCTGGCTGGGCCTCATGCTCATGCTCCTCTTGGCCTACCGATATCCCATCCTCCCGGTCAGCGGTCGGGGAACCATGGCGCACCTGATCTTACCTGCCATCACACTTGGCATTCCGGGTGCGGCCACGGTTACGCGTATGTGCCGTTCGAGCATGCTGGACATCATCGGTCAGGACTACATCCGCACCGCCCGTGCCAAAGGTGTGTCCGAGCGGGTAGTCATCTACAAGCACGCGCTCAAAAACAGTCTCATCCCGGTGATCACCATCATCGGTTTGCAGCTGGGTTTTCGCCTGGGAGGCACCGTCATTGTGGAGACGGTTTTCGCCTACCCGGGTATCGGACGCTTCGCCTACCAGCGCCTGCTAGCACGCGACTTACCGGTGATAATGGGTAACCTCTTGCTCTTTGCCGGCATGTTCTGCCTGGTCAACCTCATCGTAGACCTGGTATACGGCTTCGTTGATCCCCGCATCCGCTATGACTAAAATGGAAGGGAGTGATGTCATTGTCACAGGCTGAAATCACAGCAAAGGAAATGGAACTGGCCGGCGAGAGCCTGCTGAGAAAGGCCGCGAAGCGCTTGCTGAAAAAGCGCACCGCTATGATCGGTCTTTTCATCGTGGTCATGGCTATCTGCATGGCCGTGTTCGCGCCCTGGGTGGCTCCCCACGATCCGTCCTTTCAAGATCCTCGCAATGCGAACCAGCCGCCCAGCGCAGAATATCGCCTGGGTACCGACCATTTGGGTCGTTGCGTCTTAAGCCGCATCATCTTCGGCTCGCGCATCTCTCTCATGGTGGGGCTGGTGGTCACCTTTTTCCGCGCTCTCATCGGCATTCCTTTGGGCCTGATCGCAGGGTATTCGGGGGGTCGCATTGACTCTTTGATCATGCGCGTATCCGACACCTTTATCGCCTTTCCCGGCATCCTTTTGGCCATCTCCATCATGGCGATTTTCGGGCCCGGCCTAAACAACGTCATACTGGCCCTTTCCATTGTGGGATGGCCGCAGTATACGCGCCTGGTGCGCGGTCAGACGTTGAGTTTAAAGGAAATCGAATTTATCGAGGCCTCAAGAGCAGTGGGCATGCGGGTCTCGCGCATTATGGCTCGGCATCTTTTGCCCAACATGATGTCTACCTTGATCGTCTATACCACCTTGGGTCTGGCTACTCCCATTGTGGCCGAAGCCTCCTTGAGCTTCCTGGGGTTGGGCGTACAGCCCCCTACCGTGAGTTGGGGCCGCATGCTTTCAG
>SLSY01000088.1 GCA_007130145.1 Bacillota bacterium | reverse complement strand
TAGATCGCCCCTATGGCTCTGCCGCTGCAACGACTCTACACAGCGGGGGCCCTCTTGGCTGATCGCGATGGCGACGGCATCTGTGACACGGTACGCGCCAAGGTATTGTGGGATGCCGCCGCAGAAACGGAAGTCCTCGTAGCCAGCCTGGCCATTGTGGCCCGGCTGGCTTTGCATGCCATCGCCTTGCATGAGCCGCTGGCCATGTGGAATCATGGCCCAGCGCACGCTGAGTGTCCCATCCACATCACCGGAAGGAAGGAACGTCATCCGGTGGATGCGGCCGACCAGGTCATCGGGGGCAGCTATGGCGTCATTGCATCCGGCCAGCATGGTTTGGCCATCAGGGGAAACAGTACGCAAGCGACGGCACAGGCTGCTCGTTATCTGGCCAGAGGCTACCCTTATCTTGATCATCAAGGCCCCTCTTTGGCCCGCCTTCTGGACCCGGAGGCAAACGTGCTGCGCCTCTACGTAGATGGCGATACGGCGGCCCTCAAGGGCCTTCTCCTTGCGTCTGAACGCCCGCCCAGCTTCCCGGAAAGAGACGGGTGGACGTGCCGCAACATTGAACCCCAATGTTACCTCATGTACAGAAACGCTGTAAGCGGTCACCTGCCTTCTAGGGTGGCCCTGCCTGATCGCAGGGCACATCTTTCAGCTCATAACTCTGCCGATTTGCCCGCTCAAGGCTGGAACGGCCAGCTGAAGGACCTGTACCGGTCGGGCGGGTTCTGGTATGGTCGCGACGGTGTTACCCCTCAGCTCATGCGCACCTGCTTGGTGCTGGAGTCTTTCGACCATGAGCTCATGATCTCGGTAGCAGGGCTGGTGGCCCGGTTGGCCATGGAAGCTAGCGAGGTTCTCTTTCCGGTGGCAGCGCTGCTACCGCCCCCCGAGAGCGACACCGCCCGCTTGCTCTTCTATGTAAGGGAGCATCCTGGAGTGAAGGGCGCCCGCCTCGTGCCCACTGCATCGTCCCTGTGCCTGCAATACTCCCATGCCGCAGCAAGAGAAAGAGCTCTGGTGGATCTGGCCCGGTGGCCATCTCCCTGGACCGCAACGGCCGCGGAGAATTGGGAAGAATCCCGCGATGACCAGCCCACCGCCGAGCCCAGTGAACTCGATGCTGATGAGGTCTTCACCTGGGACTTTCGCTGGGAGGGCGAGATCCTCCTGACAGAATTGGAGAAGGCGCTGGCCCGCATTCCCCCCGATGTCCATCTAGAGATCGAAGCGGGTGTGTGGGAAGGTCAAGCGGTGCGCCAGCAGCTCGCGGCCCAGATGGAAGCATGCCTTCGTGCTCACAAGCGCTCAGGCTCTGTCCACGTCACCTGCTCATTCAAACGGGCGCTCTTTTGGATAAAGGAAGAGGTTCTTCCCCTTCTGACTCCTCTTCGTGGCCAGATTGCCAGCATCGTCATCGACTTTCCCTGGGAAGCTGCAGAGGAAGAGAAACTGGATCTACCCATACGCTGGCTGCAAGAACTCTATCCCATCGATGAGATTCTCGCCGCCGCTTTGGGTTTGGCGCCAGATTGCATACGCTTTTGTGCCCAGGAAGGCTCAACCTACCGCTTACACGTTTATTCACACCAAGGAGACGTTCTGTGGCTGGGCACTCAACCTCTCGTCACCGCTCCGGTTCTCTACCTCAAGGAGCCCCGGGGCCGCTATGGGGAGGTAAGCCAGTGCTGGCTGCGCCTGTATGCCGTCAAGTCGGGCCGCTTACTCCACGAGCACAGGTTCAGCGGCGATGCCCAGCGCTTCTGGGAGCGCTACCGCGACGAATTCCTCCCTCATCTGCAAGCACAACTCAATGAACGTCACGATCCCAAATACCCGATGCCACCTCTGGCCGCCTTGGATGTACAGGTGTGGATGAGTCAACCCGAGGAGGAGCTGGGAGTTGACCAAGAGCGTGTATCGCCGGCCGAAGCACTGCACCAGGACATCTACTTTGGCACGCTCGAGGCATGCCGCCTGCAGGGCACGCCCCATCCCGGACCCGTACGCCCCTGGCTGCACCAGCGTCCCTATCAGGGGACACGCGCTATCCTTACCGTGCGCTGGCAACGTCAAACGCACCGCCCCGTGAGCATCGCGCAACCGCTAGCCTATATATGGCCGCTCCAAGGTCGCGTGCATGGCCTGTCCGCCGATGGCGATAAAATCGCTGCTCCCACTCCCATCGTCACCCCCGCGCCCAAACCGGAGCATACCACGCTGCCCGTGGTCCCTCGCGACCGCGTCTTGGGAGTGGAGGAAACCATCCGCTTGGTGAAAGGTTTATCCGCCCATCGCCTCGGTCATGCCTACGAGGTAGCCCGTTCCTACCAGGGACGGGAGGTGTGGGCTCTGGAACTCAGTTCAATGGGACCTGGGCCCCTTCTGTCCCGCTATAAACTCAGTTTCTTCAAACCCACCTGCCTAATTCAGGCCCGCAAACATGCCAATGAAGTGTCAAGCACTCAGGCCAACCTGGAGGTGGCCCGGCAGTTATTGGAAGGTGAACTCAGCGGGCTTTTGAAGAAGGTGAATGTGGTGCTCATCCCCTTCGCCAATCCTGACGGTGGCGCTTTGCACTATGCTATGCAAGAGGAGCATCCCTTTTGGAAGCTCCATGCGGCGCGTTTTAATGCCGCAGGTATGGACATCTACCAGCATCACCACCAGCCGGACACCCCCTTTGGTGAGTCACGGGTCTATCCCCGGCTCTGGCAGCGCTGGCTTCCCGATCTGAGCCTTGATGATCATGGTGTGCCCACCCATGAATGGCTGCACCTATTTGGCGGCTACAACTCACCCCCTTCCTTCGGGGTCTCTTATTGGCTGCCCCATTCACATCTTTACGCTATCTTGCTATGTCATGAGAAAGAGAGAGGGCCCTGGCGGGCAGTCCAAGAGGACTTTCGCCGCTCTCTAGTCCGAGCGTTTCACGAACACCCCTGGCTCATGGCCGCCAATCGGCGCCGGCGCCGTCGTCATGAGAAATATGCTCGCGCCTGGCTTGCTGAACCCTTCTCTTTGGAGGTTCATGATGAGGTGGTATTCTACACCTGGCCGGTGAAAAAACACCGGACGTTGGAGCAATATCCACACCTCACCTACATTGAATGCATCACCGAGGTCACCGACGAAACCGCCCAAGGAACGTGTCTCGAACAGGCACAAAAAGCCCATTACGTGTTCGATTCCGCGGCCATCCGCTGGCTGGCCCAGCAAGGAGCAAGCAGGATTGAGCTACCCAAAGAAGAATGCCCATGACAAAGCCAGTGGAAAGGAGCGCGAACATCATGGACCAAGCGCTGCGCAAGGCCGAACGGGAGATCATTGGTGACATCTGGACCAGTCAGGAAGCCTATGACAATCTGGTTGTCATGTGCGATGATTTCGG
>SLSY01000104.1 GCA_007130145.1 Bacillota bacterium | reverse complement strand
TGCGGGCGATTCCTTCGCAGGAGATGGCAGCCAGGGAAACCGATATGACGCTCCACGAGCACGAGAAGACGGCTTGGCCTCTGCCCCAGCCCGCCGGAAACCAGGAGGTGCAGACGTTTTTGCCCGATTACGTCAAGCCACCAGCGAACGACGGAGTGCTACCAGCGAACGACGAGGTGCTACCAGCGAACGACGAGGTGCTACCAGCGAACGACGGCGTGCTACCAGCGAACGACGAGGTGCTACCAGCGAACGACGAGGTGCTACCAGCGAACGACGAGCCTCTCCGCGGGTTTCACATTCCTCGGCCCGCTCTGATTGAAGGCTTTCCCAGCGTAATCCGGCCGGAGCGAAGAGTCTCGCGCGTCACCTATGAAACGCACGCCGAGGCTGTAGACGTGGTGCAGTCTCCGCGAGATGAACAGGGCATGGAGGATCTTGCTGTCTCCTTGATCGCGACTCCGATGGTGCGGCAGAAGGTGGAGGGAAGCGTTCCCGAAACGTTTCGTGCGGGGCAGCATCTTCAGGGCACAGATGCCGCCTCTCTCACTGTCAGAACGTCGACGGTGCGTGAGGAGGTCCTACCCCAAGCCTCTGCAGTGTTTCCCGAGACAGAGAACCACGAGCTTCTCATTCCGAGCGAACCAGCCCGGGAGGCGGTGACTTGGAATCAAGATCCACATGACGAAGCGACGCACATCTTCACCCCGAGTCAATGGGTCAGTGCCGATGGGGACGCTGTGCGCGTTGAATGGGCCGTTTCCCAGACGCCGCCCGATGGATCGGTCGACAACCATTCGACAGGGATCTCAGAACTGTCTTACTCGCCGAGCGAGCGAGTAATTGAAGGAGCCGTGCGAGGTGTGAGGGTCGCCAGGCAAAGTGGACGTGAGACCTTGGTGGTCCGGTTGCATCCACCCGAATTGGGTAGCATTTCCTTGCGTCTGGTCAACACTGAGACAGGTCTAACAGCGCGCTTTGTTGCCAGTGAACCTGCCACCCGAACCCTACTGGCAGGACAGTTGAACGTGCTCGCCGAGTCGCTGACCCAGCAAGGACTCAACATGGAGGGAGCGGGGGTATTTAGTGGCGATGCTTCTGATACGCCCCAGCATCACCAGCGGCCACCAGGGGCGTTTGTCGCTTCGGCGGCTCTGTTGGACCCCGAACCCGAGGAAGAATGGGTGGAAACGACAAGAGCGGCATTGGATCTAGAAGTATAGGAGGTGCATTCAATTGATCAACGCTGTGTCAACGGGCCACATTCATGGGGCTTGGACCCCAATCGATCGGGCCGAACAAGTGGATTTCCTGCGCTTGCTCACTATCCAATTACAGCATCAAGACCCGTTAAATCCCGTGGATGAGCGGGAATTTCTGACTCAGATGGCCCAATTTTCTGCCTTGACCGAGCTGCGGGGCATTCGCGATGCAATCCAGGATCCCCAATGGCAATGGGCGACTCTCATCGGCAAGCACGTTACCATTGCCGGCCCCGAGGGGCCTCTCCATGGCGAAGTGAGTTCGGTGCTGCTCGAAGGTACTCCCCATGTGGTGGTCAACCAGAAAGCCTATGCTGTGGAGTGGATCATTGCGGTGCACAATAACCATGATTGAGAAGATAAGAAAACCGGATAATATCACACCTGGGGCGAGACCGGTGACACCTGGCCGCGTCCCAAACGACACGTTCCGTACCGCCTTGGCCCAGGAGATGCAACCGGTGAAGTTCTCCGGACATGCACAGCAACGCTTGTCTCAGGCCAACCGGGTTCTGACACCGTCAGAAGTATCCCGGGTCGAACAGGCGGTAGGGAAGGCCGCTGCCAAGGGTTCCAGCCAGTCATTGGTTCTCATGCAGGATTTGGCTTTGGTGGTATCGGTAGCCAACCGGACGGTGGTAACTTGTGTGGCACAAGAGCGTATGCGAGAGAACGTTTTCACCCAAATCGATAGTGCGGTCATCATCTAATAGAAGGGCCGGACCTCTTGGGGGGGCCCTCGGTCGTGGAACGATGGAAGCGACCAACGTCAGAGAATAGGAGGTCGGATACATATGATGCGTTCGATGTTTTCCGCCATTAGCGGAATGAAGAATCATCAAACACGCATGGATGTGATAGGTCACAATATCGCCAACGTGAATACAACGGGGTTTAAGTCCAGCCGGGCCAGCTTTCAAGATGTGCTCAGCCAGACGTTGCAATGGGCTTCTCCCCCCACTGAGAACATGGGGGGGCGCAACCCTGCACAGGTGGGATTGGGCATGAACCTGGCAAGCATAGACACGGATTTTGGGCAGGGGAGCATGCAGGCTACAGGACGAGACACCGATCTTGCCCTTCAAGGCGACGGTTTCTTCGTGGTGACCGACGGCCTGTCACGCCTGTACACGCGAGACGGTTCTTTCCGCTTGGATGCCAATGGCTGTCTGGTGGACGCAGCTGGTCGCCACGTGCAGGGCTGGGAGGCGGACTCAAGCGGACAGTTCTCTTCACTGGATCCAGCTTCACTGGCAGATATTCGTATTACACTCGGGGAATCTACCCCGGCCTCTGCCACCACTGAGGTGCGATGGGAAGGGAATCTTGACTCCCGAGCGGCGGAAGACTCTGAGAGAACCACCAGTGTGGCGGTGTTTGATTCTCAGGGTCACACGGTGAACATGATCATGACATTTACTAAGACTGGCACCAATGAATGGAGTTGGCAGGTCCTTGGCCCCGAAGGTATGGATGTTCAGGACCCTGATGCGGGACAGGGGGTTCTTACTTTTGATGCCGAGGGGATGATCAGCGATGTCACCGGTGATCCGTTGGTTCTTGAGCCCGAAGGGGCGGATCCTTTGATTGTGAACATGGACTTCTCCCGCGTGGTCCAGACAGCACACAGCTCCACGGTTGATGCTCCATATCAGAATGGATTTCCCCCCGGCTCTTTGGACAGTTTTGCCATTGATGCCACCGGAACGGTGATAGCCAACTACACGAACGGGCTCAATCGCGCCATTGGCAAGCTAGCGCTGGCATCCTTTACCAACCAGGGTGGTCTCGTACGCGAGGGGGACAACACCTATCGTTCCTCTCAGAACTCGGGGCTACCTCAGATTGGTGAAGCGGGAACGCGGGCCAGAGGTACTGTCAATGCTCGTTACATTGAGCTGTCCAACGTGGATTTGGCCATGGAGTTCACTGACATGATCATCACTCAACGAGGTTTCCAGGCCAATTCGCGGGTGATATCATCCAGCGACGAGATACTCAATGAGCTGGTGAACCTCAAGCGTTAGGAGCGGTTTGGATCATACCGGGTCCGGGAATGACCCGGACCCGGGAATGGGGAGGCGGCTGCGTTGGACATTACATCCATGCTAGGCATCTTCACGGGAATGGGCCTTCTATTTTGGGCTATCTTCATGGGAGGCTCTATGCAAGCTTTCATCAATCCGCAAGCCCTCATGATCACCCTGGGTGGGACTATGGCTGCCACGTTGATCAATTATCCCATTCATCAAGTGCTGGGCATGTTCAAGGTTGTGAAGAAGGCGTTTGTCCCTCACGGACCGACTGCTGCTGACACCATAAAGACTTTGGTCAAGTTCGCTCAGAAGGCCAGGCGCGAAGGACTCTTGGCTCTGGAGGATGATTGCAACCAATTGGATGAGCCGTTCTTGATGAAGGGGATACAACTGGTGGTGGACGGAACCGAGGCCAGTCTGGTGCGAAGCATACTGGAGACTGAACTATCCTTCCTCGAAGAGCGCCATAGGGGTGGCGCCGGCATGTTTGACAGCATGGGGGCACTGTCCCCAGCATTTGGTATGATCGGAACCTTAATTGGTCTCATTCAAATGTTGGGCAATTTGGAAAACCCCGAAAGCATTGGTCCGGGGATGGCCGTGGCTTTAGTCACCACTCTTTATGGAACGCTCTTGGCCAATCTGTTCTTTTTGCCCATTGCCGGGAAACTGAAGGTGCGAAGTGCCGACGAGATCCTCTTAAAGGAGGTCATGGTCGAAGGCATCCTCTCCATTCAGGCTGGCGATAATCCGAGGATAGTGGAAGAGAAACTCAAGGCCTTCTTGGCGCCCAAGAACAGGGATACGGTGCGCTCCAAGGATAGAGGGGTGGGTGTGGCCCATGAGGCGGCGTCGACCCCGGACTGATGTACCGAAGGGTGCTTGGCTCACCACGTATAGTGACATGGTTACTTTGGTGCTGTGCTTCTTCGTGATCTTGTTTTCGATGTCCGCGGTTGATGCTACCAAGTTCGAACAGGTGGTGTTGTCCATGCGAGATGCTCTGGGGGTGTTGCCCGGAGCTCGCATACCGCAGGAGGCGGCCACCATGGATCCGGATGTCCTTCGGCAACAGCTGATTGAAGAAGAGACCGACAGCATGAAGGACTTGTATGATGCTCTCACGCAGTTTGTGCAGGAAGCCGGTATTGCGGCTTCGGTGGGCGTGAGCCAGGAGCTGCAGGGGATCGTGCTGAGGTTCTCCGATTCAGTGCTATTTGACCTGGGGAGTGCCGACCTCAAGGATGATGCGAGAGAGATACTGTCTCGGGTAGCGCTGTTCATTCGAGAGCATCCCTACCATCTGCGAGTTGAGGGGCATACCGATAACCTACCCATTCATACGCAGCGATTCCCTTCCAACTGGGAACTGTCCACGGCCCGTTCGACCACGGTGGTGAGATATTTCCAGGATGGTGAGTTGCTGGAGCCTGAACGGCTTTCGGCGGTAGGATACGGTGAGTTCAGACCATTGATGCCAAATGATACCGAGCACAATCGGGCTTTGAATCGGAGAGTCGATATGGTGATCCTCCGGCCTTCATTGACCGACTGGGGGGAGGGCGATTAGACTGCGGCGCCTAGTTGTGGCCTTGTTGATGCTCCTGGTCCTTGCGGCCGGGATTCTGCTGGGACTCTATCTCACCGGCAGGATATGGACACCGGATGAAGATGCTGAGCCTCCGGTGAGGATCTATTCTCTGGGTGAGTTCATCACCAATTTGAGCGGGGATGCCGGCCATCGCTTCATACGTGTACGCATCGATGTCGAGGTGGTAGGACACCGTGCCCAGCGCGAACTGGACGAGAAACGCTCTGTCATTCGCAACAGGATTCTGGCGGTACTTCGATCCTGCCATTACGAAGAGGTTGAGGATGATGTAGGAATGGAACTTTTGGCCGAACGGCTGGAGAAAGGAATCAACACAGTTTTGGATGCGACGACTGTAACCAGGGTTCTTGTGGTGGAAATGGTGATTCAGTAGATGAGAAGGGCAGGTGGTGACACCATGGCGAGTTTGACTCAGCGAGACATTGACAATCTGGTACAGATTCTTGAGCATGATAAGCCCGCTGATGATGTCCCCTTGCGCAATCTGAGGCGACACAGGGTTTATGACTTTCGGAGGCCTGATAAGTTTTCCAAAGACG
The DNA here is from genome assembly GCA_007130145.1 of Bacillota bacterium. GTDB lineage: Bacteria > Bacillota > Sulfobacillia > UBA8153 > UBA8153 > SLSY01. The sequence continues at coordinate 7,461 of SLSY01000104.1, read as the reverse complement.
CCTTGCGGGTATTGCAGTTCTTGCACGAAAACTATGCTCGGGCGCTGACCACGTTTCTGTCGGGCCAAATACGCAGCATGGCTACGGTGCTGGTGTCCTCCGTCGATCAAATGACATTTGAGGAATACTGTCAATTGCTTCCCAATCCGTGCGTAACTGCCTTACTCACGCTGTCCCCGCTGCCGAGCACAGGATTTCTGGAGATTCATCCCAGCCTAGCCTTTCCCATTATCGATCGCTTGTTTGGGGGTCCGGGTCGACAGCAAGACAGCCCTCGAACCTTGACCGAAATAGAGGTGACGGTAGTCAAACGGCTGATGGACGGGACATTACGGGTATTGGCCGAGAGCTGGATCAAGGTGGCACAGATCAGTCCAAAAATCCAGGCCATTGAGACCAATCCTCTCTTTGCGCAGATACTGGCGCCCAATGAGACGGTTGTCGTCATCACGCTGGAAGTGCGAATCGGCAATCATGCTGGTCCTCTCAATCTGGTACTACCGCACCTTTTGCTGGAGCCGCTGCTCCCCAGTCTATCGGCTCATCAATGGTTTGGGGCGTTGCTTCAGACCGGTGAGCCCGGTAATGATGACGGGCAGATTGCTTCCAATCTTACCAAAGTGGGAGTTGATATTGCAGCGATTCTTGGTTCCTGTCAGTTGACCGTGAGAGAATTGCTTAGCTTGGAGAACGGTGATGTAGTGGCCTTGCGAACGCCGGCGGATGGAGACGTTGGCATCTTGGTAGGAGGGAAACAGAAGTTTTGGGGCAAGCCAGGTTGCCGGGGCAAGAAACTTGCGGTTCAGATCACCCGTTCCAGCTTAGAACAAGGGGGGAATGATGATGAATGATCTGACCCTATCTCAGGAAGAAATTGAGGCTTTGCTCAACCGGACCGAAGAGGAGGAGTCGGGAGGCAACGTAAGCGAGCTGGTGCCGGAGTTGACGAAACTACTCTATGCTGCCATGCTTGCCGCTTCAAGCATGTTGGAAGTGTCTTTGGGTGTAGATGTAGAGATCCAGTCTCCTGTAGACGCCAGCATGGCTGAGACGACCCAATCTGAACTGGTCGTGACCCCGGTTCAATGCTCGGGGGAGGGTCTGGAAGGTCAGATGCACCTGATTCTTTCGGTTCTCTCAGCACGCCAGCTGGTCAATCTTATCCGGGGAATGAGCTCAGACGCAACCACTCTCACAGAAACAGAGACGGCAACGCTGGCCGAAGTCATCGAGGACATGGTGGGCGAGTTTACCAACCACCTGAGCTCAGTGACGGGCAAGACCATATCCATGGAGGCCGGAGAGACGTTCGTGTTGGAAGAGGGGGAATATGGAACTATACACGAACAGATTTCTCCCTGCTTACAGTTGGCCTATCCCCTCCGTTTGGGTGAGACGCCCGCAATCTACCTGGAACACTGGGTGAACACGTCCCTTGCCGAGTATCTGGATGAGGTGACCCAAGCGCCACCGCCCAAGCCTGGCACCGCGGCACCAACGGCAGCCAGTGCACCCACGGTTGAAGTGAAGCCAGCCGACTTTGGCCAACTATCTCCTGGTGCCGAGACGGCGCAAAGGAGCAATCTGGACATGCTCTATGACATTCCCCTTGAGATTACTGTGGAATTGGGTAGGACTTGCCGCAACGTACGCGACGTGCTCTCTTTGGGGTCCGGCTCGGTGTTGGAACTTGAAAAAGTGGCCGGAGAGCCCGTCGATGTCGTGGTCAACGGCAAGCTGCTGGCCAAGGGCGAAGTCGTTGTCATCGATGAGAATTTCGGGGTGCGCATTACCGAGATCGTTACACAGGCAGAGCGCGTGCGTAGACTGGGGGGATAGATGTTGGACGGACCCGGTGCGTGGTGGAGTATTCTCAGAGTGACCGTATTGTTGATGGCCTTGGTCATTTTTGCTCCTATGCTGATGCGTCGCTTCGTGCGGTCTACGGGAAGGGGTGGATATCGTCTGCAAGTCGTAGAATCGATTGCCTGTGGCGGGAACCGCCTGATTTGTGTGGTCCGTTGCGATGAGCGTGAACTCATCTTGGGGGTTACTGATGCACAAATTACTGTATTGGCAGAGCAGGATGCCATGGATTTCTGCGAGGCAAAAGCCGAAACGTCGGAGCGCGGCTCCTTGGTTGAGCGGTTCAAGCGTATGACGGGAAAGACATCAGGAGAGAACACACCATGACCAAAGGTCCACTGCTGTTGGTGTTGCTCTCAGTTCTCTCTATCTTAGCCTTGCCCGGTTTGGCTTTGGCAGAACCCTTGCCTTTTCCAGGAATCAACTTGGACTTGCAACCCACCACCGAACCGGCCGGGGTAGTATCGACATTGCAGATTCTCGGTGTTCTCACTCTGCTAGCGCTGGCTCCGGGTATCCTCATGCTGACGACTTCGTTCACACGTATCGTGGTAACGCTGTCGTTTCTGCGCAGTGGATTGGGTACACAGCAGGTGCCCCCCAATCAGGTCTTGGTCGCACTGGCCGTCTTCTTGACGTTCTTTATCATGACACCGGTGTGGTCGCAGATTCAGACCGACGCCCTAGGCCCATACTTGGAGGGTGATTTGGAGCAAACGGAGGCCTTCGAGTCGGCTATGTCGCCTGTGCGCGAATTCATGCTCAAGCAAACCCGGGAGAGGGATCTGGCGCTGTTTCTCAGCATGGGGGATTATCCCAAGCCCGAGACGATGGATGACATTCCTACCACCGTCTTGATTCCGGCCTTTGCGATCAGTGAGCTAAAGACAGCGTTTCAGATCGGTTTTCTGCTGTTTATACCGTTTTTGGTCATTGACATGGTTGTAGCCAGTACCCTCATGTCCATGGGCATGTTGATGCTGCCACCTGTCATGATATCGCTTCCCTTCAAGATACTGTTATTTGTCATGGTGGATGGTTGGAATCTCATTGTTGGGTCTTTACTGGCCAGCTTTCGTTAGTCGTTCCTAAGGAGAGAGAAATGACACAAGAAACTGTGATTGCACTGGGCCAAGAGGCCCTGATGACAATCTTGAAAGTGGCCGCGCCCGTATTGGGGCTTAGCCTTGCCACCGGTCTTGTGGTGAGCGTTTTTCAGGCGACGACACAGATTCAGGAGCAGACGCTAGCCTTTGTTCCCAAAATCCTGGCCGTACTGGTGGGGGTGGGTTTGTTTGGCGCCTGGATGCTGTCTACCCTGATGGAGTTCACATACCGACTCTATGAGTTGGTGCCGCAATTGGTGGGATAGAGAAGAGGGTCTTTGCTAATGTGGGACGTCACCGGAGTCTTGCTGGTATCTCTACGCATATTCGGAGTGTTGCTTACCGCCCCCATATGGAGCAGTCGCTATGTACCCGGCCCGGTGCGGGGGTTGCTAGCCCTGTACATTGGTTTGGCCTTGCAGGGTTTGCCCATCGAGGCCGATCCGGCTATGGCTCCTTTAGCGTTACTGTTGGTCTCTGTACGCGAGCTGGTGACCGGCATGGCGTTGGGGTACGTAGTGGGGTTGGTGTTTCATGCCATTCAGGTGGGAGGACACCTCATTGACATGGATATAGGCTTTGGCATCGTGAACATCGTAGACCCCAACCTCGGGCAGCCAGCTCCGGTAGCAGGAACGTTTCTTTACACCTTGGCTATGCTCATATATCTTGCGGCCAATGGACATCACGCTATGCTACGAGCCTTGGCGGACAGTTTTCGCCTGATACCCTTGGATCAAGGAACCTGGCATGCTCTTACCACTCAGACCTTGGTCGATGCCACAGGTGCATTGTTCTGGATGGCCTTGCGCATCGCCCTACCGGTGACCGGAGCGCTCTTTGTGACGACTATCTCTTTGGGCATTGTAGCCCGTGGAGTGCCGCAGATGAACATATTCATCGTGGGGTTTCCCGTCAAGATTGGGGCCGGATTGTTCTTTCTAGCCCTGTCTTTACCCGTCTATCTTACTCTAGTACAGACTCTGACCGAAGAGAGCAACCGGCTGGTTTTACGGCTTATGCAGTTGATGGCTGCCAGTTAGGGGGGAGACCAGAATGCGTTTGCAAATGTTTGCCGAGGACAAACGCGAGGCCCCAACTCAGCGGCGCCGCAGGCAAGCGCGGCAAAAGGGGCAGGTGTTTCGAAGCAATGAACTGTCCACTGCTTTTTGCATTCTCGTGGTCTACTTGACGCTCAGGATAAGCGGACCGCATATGGTTCAGTCCATGCACGGTCTGGCCCGGCACTATTGGGGACAGGTCGCATCCATCGACGTGGTTGGCGAAACGCAGACGATTTACATGCACACTTTGCTCCAGGTCGGACTCTTCATGTGGCCACTGGGCATAGCGGTGGTGTTATCCGGATTGACCATTGGTCTGGCACAAGTCGGGTTTGCCTTTAATATCAGTGTGATTGCACCCAAATTTGACAAGCTGAACCCCGTGGCCGGTGCCCAAAAACTGTTTTCCCGGCGCACTCTTGCCGAAGGAGTTAAGGCCATTCTGAAAGTAGCACTGGTTAGCTTGATCGTGTGGTTCACCATGCGCGGCCGGATCGATTTGTGGCCCCGACTTGCCTCGTATCATCCCTTGAACGCTGTTAAGCTGGTGATGGAGGCAGTGAATGCTATCCTGCTAGCTGCCGGGCTGTCTCTCTTGGCATTGGGCATGGCCGACTATGGGTACCAGTGGTGGGAGCACGAACAGTCCTTACGCATGACGCGTCAGGAACTCAAAGATGAGATGAAGGATGTGGAAGGAAGACCGGAGGTCAAATCAGCGTTGCGTTCACGGCAAAGAGAACTGACGCGCAATCGCATGATGGCTGCGGTTTCGGAGGCAGATGTGGTGGTCACCAATCCTATACACTTTGCGGTGGCCTTGAAATATGACGCAGAGAGACCAGCCCCTGAGGTTATAGCCAAGGGACAGGAACACATGGCCCGGCGCATCATTGAGGAGGCTACCAAGAACGAGATAACGGTGGTCAGCCGTCCGGAATTAGCTCGAGCACTATACCGGTCGGTAGAAGTGGGAGCCTTTATACCGGCTGAGTTGTATCAGGCAGTCGCTGAAGTGCTGGCCTTTGTGTATCGCGCACGTGACGGCGAAGGAGGGACGCTGCCATGAAAGGACTGGGCTCTGAAGTTCTGGTTTCACTGGCACTCATCGCCGTTATCGTCATGCTCGTGGTACCCATGCCGTGGTTTCTCATGGATGTCATGCTGGCAGTGAATCTGACCCTGGCCGTGGTGATTCTCCTGGTTACCATGTTCACCAAGCAGCCGCTGGAGTTTAGCATTTTCCCCGCTCTCTTGTTGATCGCTACCCTGTATCGGCTGGCTCTCAATGTGTCATCGACGAGGCTCATTCTCTTGCAGGGATTTGCCGGTCGGGTCATCGCGGCCTTTGGCATGTTTGTGGTGGGCGGCAATCCTGTGGTTGGTTTTGTTGTCTTCTTGATCCTCGTCATCATTCAGTTCGTCGTGATCACCAAGGGAGCCGAAAGGGTGGCCGAGGTAGCGGCCCGGTTCACTCTGGACGCCATGCCGGGAAAGCAGATGAGCATTGATGCAGACCTCAACGCGGGTCTCATTACAGAAGATCAGGCGCGAACGCGTCGTTCGGATATAGAACGGGAGGCCGACTTCTACGGAGCGATGGATGGTGCGTCCAAATTCGTCAAAGGGGATGCCATAGCCGGTTTAATCATTACGGTGATTAACCTATTGGGAGGGATCCTAACCGGTGTGATGCAGCGAGGACTTTCTGCCGGCGAAGCTTGGGATACCTATGCTCTTCTCACGGTCGGGGATGGCTTGGTCAGTCAAATGCCCGCCTTGATCATCTCCACGGCGACCGGCATTGTGGTTACTCGGGCGGCCAGCACAGGGACATTGGGTCAGGACCTCATCCTTCAGATCGTCAACGAACCCAAAGTGCTGTACCTAGGTGGTGTGGTGTTATTGTTTCTGGCCTTGATTCCGGGGCTCCCCGGGGTTCCCTTTGGTCTCTTGGCCCTTGTCTTGGGTCTGGTCGCCTGGCGCACCACAGCCGATCGGCAGCAAGAGGCCGCCACCCAACAGCAGCGCGCCGAGGAGATGGAGAAGGAGGAGGTGCGCCGGCCGGAGAGTGTCATGGATTTGATCCAGGTGGAACTGTTGGAGATAGAGCTGGGTCTCAACCTGCTTTACTTGGCTGACGCGACCGAGGGCGGTGATTTGCTGGAAAGAATTGTCATGATACGCCGGCAACTGGCGATGGAAATCGGGATCATTGTGCCTCCCATTCGCGTTCGTGACAACATCGGGCGCTTGGATCCTTCTGCGTACTCCATCAAACTGAGGGGTGTAGAGATCGGTTCGGGTCAGATCCTGACCGGACACCTCTTGGCCATGGATGCGGGTCATGCCGCCGAAGAAGTGGAGGGTATTCCTACCAAAGAACCAGCATTCGGACTACCCGCGGTATGGATTGGTGAGAATGACAGGACCAAAGCAGAACTGGCCGGATATACCGTGATCGAACCTTCGGCGGTCGTGGCCACACATCTTTCCGAGCTATTGAAGCGACACAGCGCGGAATTGATCACCCGTCAAGAAGTGCAAAACTTGGTGAACCTGGTCAAAGACAAGCACCCAGCCCTAATTGAAGATCTGATACCCGCCTTGTTGGGCCTGGGCGAGATCCAAAAGGTTCTGCAAAACCTCTTGCACGAAGATCTGCCTATACGCGATCTGGTCACCATATTCGAATCTCTTGCTGATGGAGCCCGGGAGACGCGCGACATCGCACATCTGACAGAACGGGTTCGGCAGGCGCTAGCACGCTCCATTACCCGGCAGTATGGCTTCGATAAACAGCGTACTCCCGTCGTGGTACTCGACCCGGAGACAGATGCGCGTCTTTTGGCCACCATTGAGGAGGGACGACCTTTGTCTATCCATGCGGATATGATCAGTCACCTGCTCACAGAGCTCAACCAGAAACTTGAGCAGGTGGTATCGCGAGGCCACTGGCCGATTCTGGTATGTTCTCCTCTCGTTCGCTACTATGTTAAACGCATGACCGAGCGAACGTTGCCCCGTTTGGTCGTGCTTTCTTATGATGAGCTGGATAGCAGTGCACAGATTGAGTCGGTAGGGGTGGTGAAAGCAGTATGATCGTACGACGGTTTTACGGATCTTCAGTGCCAGAAATCACGCTAAAGATCCGGAGGGAGATGGGGCCTAATGCAGTGATCTTGGAAACCAAGAGACCTTCGCGCTGGGCCCGTTGGTTTAAGCGGGGTCAATGTGAGGTGCTGGCCGCGGTTGAGCGGAACCAAACGGAGAACCCCATAGATAGCCCGGCTCCAACGGAGCCTGCGTCGGTAGCCGGTGATAACGGCGACCCCCGAGCTCAACCCATGCAAGAGGCGAGGAAGACGCAAGAGACCGGCAAGGCACGCCTGCGCTTGGTGCAGGCCGTCTCACAAATTCAGGGC
>SLSY01000171.1 GCA_007130145.1 Bacillota bacterium | reverse complement strand
TTGACAATGACTGCCACGCCGTCAACGGCAAACCGTACCGCATAAACGTCCTCACCGCGGTTGGTCTTGACCTGCTCGATTTCGGAATCCCGCATGGGCCGCGACGAGTTGGCAATGTCAATATCCCCATCGATCAAGGAAGAAATGCCCACACCGGAGCCGCCGCCAGTGATGGCAATGGAGACGTGAGAATTGGCATTCATGTATTCTTCCGCAATGCGGGTAACAACGTTGACTTCCGAATCTGAGCCGCCGATCATAATGGAAACGGTTTGCGGCTCATCATCACCATTCGTATTGTCGTTGTCGCTCTGTCCACAACCCGCTACACCCAGCGTTAAGACCAGAAGAACTACCCCGAAGAGAGTCGCCCGTCTTCTCCAATTCATTGGAATCCTCCTTCAATGCTTTTTTCATTGGGGTTGGTAACCTGCTCGTATTGAGCATACCGGGACAGAGTTAAGACATGGCGAAAGAAGGGTTAAATCCAGGTTAAATCTGAGGGATGCAAGCTAGGAATGCAACGGAAGAGAGAAACGAAATACCGTGCCGCCCTCGGCTCGGTTCTCGAGGGTATACACGGCGTCATGCGCCTCCATGATATGCTTAACAATGGATAGGCCCAAACCCGTGCCGCCACTGCGGCGCGATCGAGCCTTGTCCACGCGGTAGAAACGCTCAAAGATGTAGGGCAGATCGGTCTCGGGTATCCCCGGACCATTGTCGGCAATTTCGACCACTGCATCCTGTGCCTGTTCGTAAAGGGAGATCATCACCCGTCCGCGCTCGTATCCGTGTCGAATACTGTTTTCTAGGATGTTAGCCAGCGCTTGAGAAAGCCACTCGGGATTGGCCAATACGTTGGGTCCCTCCTTGGATCCAAAGATCTCTATACTGACCTGCTTTTGCTGACGCAACCCATCGACTCTCTCCACAGCCTCGCGCAGCAAGGACGAAAGGCTCACAACTTCCTTTTTGACATAGCCCTTCTCATTCTCGATCTCGGCCAAGTCAAGCAAATCGTCCAGCAGCTTCGACAACCGCAATGTCTCGCGGTCGATAATCTCAAGAAAGCCGCGAACCTGCTCTGGCGTTAGCTCTTCATGCAATATCGTCTCCGTGTAGCCTCGGGTAGTGGTCAACGGGGTCCGCAGTTCGTGAGATACGTTGGCAACAAAGTCACTGCGCATCTTCTCCAAGGAACGGAGGTGAGTGACCTCGTGGAAGAGGAGGAGCATACCCTTTACCGCACCCTCGACATCGTGGATGGGTAGCAAGTGAGTGTCCAGCACCATCGTTTTCGGATAGTAAAGCTCCAGTTCACAGCGGCGCTCCCGGCCATCCTCGCGCACTGCCCTCACATTCTGGTAAAGAGCGTAGTGGCGCAGTGCCTTTGCTAACGATGTACCGATGATATGGTTCCGCTCAACATCAAAGAGTTGTTCGGCCGCTGGATTGATCAGTTCCACCCGCATTTCATCGTCAACCACAACAATACCGCTGCTCATCGAAGACATGATGGTCTCCAGCTTGTTTTTCTCCATCACTAACTGTTCTAACTTTGTCTCAATCACCTTGCCCATCTCACGTATGCTGTCCGCCAGGGCGGACAGTTCATCGCTTCCCCGAACCTCAAAGCCAGGCGTGAAATTCCCTTGGGAGATGGCATGGGCCGCGCGGTTGATTGTCTCAATGGGTTCGGTAATGCGCCGGGAAAGAACGACGGCTGACGCCAGGGCAACCATAGATGCGAAAAGAAGAGCTGCGAGAGTGAATTTGAGAAGGTTTGACACAGCTTGCCTGATATGAACCAGAGGCACGGCCAACCTCACAACCGCCGTGAGGTCTCCGGCTGGGCGGCTCGAGTAAAGCGGCATAGCCAAATAAAGCATGTTCTCATCCAGCGTGATACTATAACGAGAAGCCACGCCTTTACCGGTGAGTATAGCTTGCTGGATCTCTGGACGTTCCAGATGATTATCCATTGCCTGCGGATCATCGGCAGAATCTGCCAATACCACGCCGTCCCCGGCGACGAGAGTCACGCGTAAGCCCAGTTCTTGGCCGATTTCCTTAACTCGTTGATCCAGCTCGGCCGGCGCAGCGTCACGCTCTCTCATCTCCGCCATCAGCGCCAAGGTTAGCCGCGCCTGATTGGAAAGGCTATCGCGAAGTGTTTGCATGTAAAGATTGTGGAGGAACCAGATGAAGAAGGACCCCATCACAACTACTATGATGGCGATCACTACCAGGTAATTGGAGATGAGGCGCTTACGTATTCCCGTGGGCACCACAGCAGTCCTCCGTTGCTGGATGGAATGGTTCTGAGGGAAGCGGGCCTCTTCCCCATACCCGCCTCTACCTCATGGCTTCAGGCTCTCGGCGCGAGCGAAGCGATAGCCCACGCCTCTTATGGTCTCTATGTAGCAGGGATGAGCCGGATCTTCTTCCACTTTTCGTCGCAAATACCGGATGTGAACATCCACGGTACGAGTATCGATCTCTGTTTCGTAACCCCACACCCGCTGCAGTAACACGTCGCGGGTCAAGACCTTCCCGGCATTGGCCATCAAAAGGTTGAGCAAAGCAAACTCCTTATGAGTAAGCTCACAAACCTCCCCCCGCACTAGCACTTGATGGCGCTCGGGATAAAGACAAATATCACCGAGGACAAGCACCGCCTCATCATCACGGGTCGTTTCTTTCGATGGGATACCCGGATCTAGGCGCCGCAGCATAGCCCGGACCCGGGCCACGAGCTCCCTGACACTGAAGGGCTTGACCATATAATCATCCGCACCCAATTCCAGACCAAGTACCTTATCCAGCTCCTCCCTGCGAGCCGAGAGGATCATGATGGGAATAGTCTGCGTCTTGGGGTTACTGCGCAAACGCCGGCACACTTGCAGTCCATCCATCTCGGGCAACATGATATCCAAAATGATGAGATCAGGAAGATCCTCCAGCGCGTGCTGCAGCCCCGACGTACCGCTGGAGCAGCTCTGCACCCGGTAGCCTTCTCTCTCGAGGTGAAAGACGAGGAGATTCACAATGTCCTCTTCATCCTCCACCACCAGAATGCTATGAGGTATCCGCGTATGATCTAATTTCATGGTCTTATTTTAGCACATCGTCGCAAACAAGCCCATCGCCTGGGCGTGCTTATGCGCTTTGGCCCACGAGATGATCAGCCACCTGTTCGACGCTCAACAGCTGCACGCTCGGACTCGCGATGCCACCCATCCCGGGTCGTACATGCAGGGCTATCGCCGGTAGCCACCCGCCGAGAAGGTGTTGAGCACCCGATAAATTGGGGTAACCTCTGGTGGGCCAGCCCGCGATACTAACAGTGTAAGTTAAACCGTGGGAGGGCATCATGACCAGACAGATTTTGGTAAGCTGCTTTCAATGCGCTTCCTTGCACCATTGCTACGAAGGCACCGATGGCCTGGAACGGACCAAGGCGCGCAAGACGGCCCAGCAATGTCTTAGCTGGCACAAAGGGCTCAACAACGAGGTGATTCAGGTTTTTGGTCGCCGTCGGGGCATGAGTCGCAAGAATGCACAGAAGCTCTGCTTGGATGGACACGCACGCTACATTGGCCCGGATCTTGTCATGCTCTCATCGCAAGCACGGGAAAAAACATCGGTCAAAGAACACTGTTGTAAGAGGAATATGGGAATGTCCGGTGGAAGGTTGCACTCATCAAAGTGACAGGGAGCAGGAGAACGCGTGACCAAGCAGCTGTACCGAGCGGACAATTCCATCATGCAAACGTTCGCTGCTGGCAGCGTTGATCTGATCTACATGGATCCACCGTTCAACTCACGAGCGAAGCACCGCATCAAACCCTCCCGCTCCCCAGCGGAGCCTGCATTGGCTTTCAATGATACGTGGCAATGGAACGAGCAGGCACAGAGTAGCTGGGAGCAGCTGCAGAACCATCATTCTGCTGCCTTGCGCTACACCCTATCCTATCTCCGAACGGTACTGGGTCCTTCGCCTGATCTGGCTTACCTATGCACGTTGGCCGAACAGATCAGCTGGACCCATCGTCTACTCAGAGCGACCGGCAGCATCTACCTGCACTGCGCCAGCAACTACAGCCATTACCTCCGCTTGGTCATGGAAGGGGTCTTCGGAAGGGGCAATTTCCGCAATCAGATCATATGGAGTTACCGTACCGGTGGTGTGAGCAAAAGGCACTTTGCCCGTAAATACGATGTCATTCTCTTCTTCTCGAAGAGTCAGGACTATCACTTTCGGCTGCCGCGGTACCGCTCCTATCAGAAGAAGAGGTACGGTTACAACCCTCGTTACCCGGAACACTACGATGAAGAGGCGAAATCCTACTACCATCTGTCCGTATGCCGCGATGTTTGGGAGGATATACCGGCGATTGGGACCTCAAACCGTGAAAGAACGGGTTTCCCCACGCAAAAGCCCGAGGCTCTCTTGGAACGTATTCTGGAGGCCAGCAGCAAGCCCGGGCAGCTGGTCATGGATCCTTTCTCGGGTTCCGGAACGACGCTGGTGGTGGCCGAGCGTCTGGACCGCTGTTGGCAGGGAATTGACCGTTCGAATGCTGCCATAGCCACAACCCAACGCCGCTTGCAAGAAGCAGGAATCACCAACTACGACAAGGTAGAGACGGGAAGGAACCCTTGAAGAATCGAAAAAGACACGACGAATCATCATCGAGCAAAGGGTGAAGGCATGAACTGGCTGGATGCGGTCATCATAGGATTGGTAGTCCTAGCGGCCCTTTCAGGCTTCCGGGAAGGGTTCACCCGCATGGCGGCTCGCCTCGGGGGGCTGGTTCTGGCTCTTTTGCTCGCACCCCGCTTGGCCGGACCCGTGGCCCGTTGGCTGGATGAGCAGTTCACACTGATTGACCGTCTCACCAGCTTCTTCGCGCGTCATCTGCGACTCCCCCCTGACGTACTCGGTCTGGACTTGTCCAACACCGCATCAGCGGAAGTTTTGGAGAGCCTGGGATTTCTGCGTCTGGTACCCGGTCTGCAGATGGCCCTGGGGCGATTTCTTGATGAGAGCCTCGCTCAGGCGATCATGCATGGGCAGACCAACGTGAGCTGGTTCATATACGATGGGCTTGCGCGGATCCTTTTGATCGTCGGGTGCTTTTTCGTGTTGTTCTTCCTCATACGCTGCACCGTTCATGCCCTGACGATGCTGATCGCGGCCCCTCTTTACATCGGTGGCATCGACCGGTTGTTGGGCGCGAGTTTGGGAGCGCTGCAATGCGCGGTAGTATGTGCTGTCATCCTCGGCTTGCTGGCTCCTTGGCTGACTCTCCCTGCCCTCGAAGGTTTGCACGAATCCGTGATCCGGTCTACCTATGCTCCCTGGCTCATTCAGCGTTTCTATGACTACTCCACCTTTATCTACACCTTCAATCCTTACGCCTGAGCAAGTTCCACCACCGCGTGCTCCGTGGTGAATGGAAGGAAATAGGGATTCGTGTACAGAATAGTAGAACCAACTTTCACTATATCTTGGGCGCATGAGCAATTCACAACATCAAGCCAGCCCAGAAAGGAGTAGCATGATGAACACCAAAGCCCTCTACAGTATCAGTTACGGGCTCTATGTCGTGTCGGCACGGGCAGATGATAAGATCAATGGTCAAATCGCCAACGCCGCCATTCAGATCTCCAACGACCCTCCCAGCTTGGCCGTGAGCATAAACAAACAGAATCTCACACATGATTATATTACACGGGGAGGTCTTTTTTGCGTATCAGTCCTCAGCCAAGAGGCGCCGCTTCCCCTGATCGCCGGATTCGGATTCCGCTCGGGCCGGGATGCGGATAAGTTTGCTGATGTACCCCATGGTCTTACGGAACGTGCTCTGCCCTATACGAAGGAACATACCATCGCCTATCTAGCTTGCAAGGTTACCGCCACGGCCGACGCGGGAACCCACACGGTCTTCATCGGTGATGTCGTGGAAGCAGAGGTGCTTTCGCAAGATACCCCTATGACCTATGCATACTATCACCAAATAAAGAGAGGCACAACGCCTAAGAACGCTCCCACCTATCAGAAGAACGAAAGCGAGAGTAAGGAAGGGATGGATGACATGGCAAAGAGCGAGAACTACGTATGCGATATCTGTGGTTACGTCTACGAGCCGGCCGTGGGCGATCCCGACAACGATGTAGCCCCCGGCACTGCCTTTGCAGACTTGCCCGACAGCTGGGTTTGCCCCGTCTGTGGAGCGAGCAAAGACGATTTCTCACCAGAAGCTTGACGAAGGGGGGCGTATTGAGGGGGTTTATGACTCCCTGCCATTATGCAACCAGTACAGATTATGCCGAAAGTATACTGGGTCGGAGCTATTGATTATCAGCTACGCTATTTTCACGGGTACCTAACGCCACGAGGCACAACCTACAACGCCTACCTAATCGTAGACGAAGAGGCAGTGACGCTGGTTGATACGGTCAAGAAACCGTTCTTCGACCAGATGCTTGAGCGCATTCGCCAGGTCGTTGATCCCGAGTGCATTGATCATCTGGTCATCAACCACGTAGAGATGGACCACGCTGGCAGCATACCGTCCTTGCTGCAAGTAGCCAAGAATGCCCGCTCTTTCATCTCTCCCCGAGGAAAGAAAGCGCTGGAACGCTATCAGGCAGCACCGGACAAATTGGAGGCTGTGCCCACGGGACACGAACTCAAGACAGGGAAGCTGACCTTAAAGTTCGTACATACCCCCATGGTACACTGGCCCGATTCCATGGTAACCTATGTTCCTGAACGCAAACTGCTTTTACCTAATGATGGCTTTGGTCAGCACATTGCCAGCCCGGAGCGGTTTGTGGATGAGGTCGGCTACGACAAAGTACTAGAAGAAGCCCTGAAGTATTACGCCAACATCGTCATGCCCTATGGCGATCAGGTCAAAGGCGTGCTGGACACGGTCAGAGAATTGCCTATTGAGATGATCGCTCCCAGTCACGGTCTCATCTGGCGCTCCCACATTGGTGACATCGTAGAAGAATATACCAAGTGGGCCACACACCAAACCGAAAAGAGAGCTCTTATCGTATACGATACGATGTGGGGTTCAACGGAGAAGCTCATGTATGCGCTGCGCCAAGGGCTTGAAGACAAAGGTATACCCACCGTCATTCGCAGCCTGCAGGCCAACCACATTTCGGATATCATGCCCGATGTGCTGCGCTCGCGTCTGATCCTACTTGGCACACCCACCCTCAACAACGGGATGCTGCCTAACATGGGCGAGTTCTTGACCTACGTGAAAGGACTCAGACCCAAACAACGCATCGGTTTTGCCTTCGGCTCCCATGGCTGGGGCGGACAGGGTGCACGCCAAACCCATGAAGCCATTGAGGAAATGGGCTGGGACGCCCCTCTGCCCGTTCTGGCCACGCAATACTTGCCCGATGCTCAGGAGCTGGAGAAGGCTCGTGCCACGGCCCACCAGCTGGCAGACATGTTGTAAAGTTCATCCCATGGGGCGTTCTCCTCCACGGAGGCGCCCCTCTCCTATCAAGAGCCTTGGAAGGGAGGCCAACCCATGTCCGCATTGGACCTATTGCTCACCGGAGGTACCGTGGTGACCCCACAGGGCGAATTCAATGTCAATTTGGGAATCAAGGACGGAAAAATCGCCTGCTGGGAAGCGCCGACCCTGCAACCGGATGCACGAGAAACGCTGGATGTCACGGGCAAGCATCTTCTGCCTGGTATCGTTGACCCGCACGTCCACACCCGCTATCCGGGGAATCCCGAGCGCGAAACCTTTTCCACCGGCACACAGGCCGCAGCAGCAGGTGGCGTTACCACCATATTGGAGCATCCCATCTCCAAACCGGCTGTCCACTCAGTGCAAGTGCTCCAAGATAGAATCTCCGTGTGCGCACCGCAAGCCTACGTCGACTATGCCTTCTTTGCCGGGGCCGGCCAAGAGAATCTCGACGACATTGCCGACCTGGCTGCCGCAGGGGTCATCGCCTTCAAGAGTTTCTTACACGCGCCACCCGCCGGTCGGGAAAGTGAGTTCTATGGTCTCACGGTAACCGATCCGGGTGCTCTTTATGAAGCATTTGAGAAAGTGGCTGCTACCGGGCGGGTGCATGCCATCCACGCCGAGTGCAATGCCCTCATTGAACACGTGACAGCACGCCTGAAGGCGGAAGGAAAGAAGGATATATTCGCACATGAGCGAGGTCGTCCTGTGTTGGCCGAACTACTCAGCGTAGCTGAGGTACTAGAGCTCTCACGCGCCACCGGAGCACGGCTCCTGGTTTGCCACATAAGTGGCGGCAGCGTCGCTGATTTCCTGTTGTCGGCCCGCCAGCGAGGATACCAGGTGCTGGTGGAGACCTGCCCTCACTACTTGTTCCTGACCACCAATGATTATGAGCGTCTAGGTCCCTATGCGAAAATCAACCCCCCTGTGCGTCCGTTACCCGAACAAGAAGGCCTCTGGGATCATCTGGGCTCCGGTACCATTGACTTCGTGGGCTCAGATCACGGACCCTTCCGCCCCGAAGAGAAGGATCCGGGCTGGGAAGACATCTGGCCGGTTCCCTCCGGGGCGGTGGGAATTGAGACCATGCTGCCGCTGTTTCTGAACGCGGTGAACGAGGGCCGCATACACTTGCCGGAAGTGGCCCGGCTGCTGAGCACGGGCGCGGCACAGGCCTTCGACCTGTATCCACGCAAGGGCTCATTGGCGGTTGGTGCCGATGCCGACATTGCCATCGTGGACATGAACGAGAAATACACCATCACCAAGGAAGCGGCCCTGACGCGCTCACGGGAGAGCGCTCACTTGTTCGACGGATGCGATGTACAGGGACGCCTGGTTTCGACCCTGGTCCGTGGCGCCTTGGTCTTTAACGAAGGTCGCATCGTCGGACAAGAAGGATATGGTCAGATGTTGAAGCCGCCACACAAGGAAGGTGCATGAGTTGATCAACCAAGAACGGCTGACCAGCGATTTGCAGCAGTTAGGTCAGTTCGGCCGGCAGCCTGGCGGTGGTATCACCCGTCATGCTCTGACCGAAGCCCATCAGAACGCTCGTCGCTGGCTCACGGAGCGCATGCAAGAAGCTGGTGCGACCGTGCACGTAGACGGGGCGGCCAATGTCATCGGGCGATGGGACTGTGGCCTACCCGACGCCCAGAGTCTGGTCATTGGTTCCCACTTGGACACGGTGCCAGAGGGTGGCATGTTCGATGGAGCACTGGGCGTCCTGGCAGGATTAGAATGCGCCCGAACCATCCAAGAACAAGGTCAGTCCCTTCCCTGGCATCTGGAAGTCATTGACTTTACCGACGAAGAAGGCCACTACAATGCGGGCACCTTTGGCAGCCGCGCCATGCTGGGCATGGTCACTGAGGATGAAATCAACGAACATAAGACGGGTACCACATGCATTGCCGATGCCCTGGCCTCTCTCAACTTGGCTCCCCAAGGGGTACTCACGGCAAAGCGCCCTGCCCGTGACTTTCGCGCGTATTTTGAGCTTCACATCGAACAGGGCAGCCACCTGGAGCAAGGGGGCTATGATGTCGGAATCGTCACTGGCATTGTCGGCATTTATCGCTATGCGGTGAGCATCGCCGGGCGCAGAGGGCACGCAGGAACCACTCCCATGCCCGCGCGGCAAGACGCACTGGTCAGGGCAGCGCCCATTTTCAGCCTGCTCCCCGCATGGTGTCAAGCGCAAAGCGACCAGCTGGTGGGTACCATCGGGCAAGTCGAGCTACTACCGGGCGCAGTGAACGTCATCCCCGGACAGTGCAATTTCACGGTAGAGCTGCGAGCCATGGACTCGCACCATATGCTAAGCATCAAAGAGAAACTCATCACCTGCGTCAAGGAGCACCCAAAAAGCCGTATGTCGATCGTGCTGGAAAAGGATTCAGAGCTCATGGATGAAGCGCTGATGTCTCTGTTGGAGCGAGCCGCTCAAGACAAGAAGCACTGCCGCATGCCCAGTTGGGCCGGGCATGACGCGCAGAGTTTTTCTCCCCACGTGCCCACGGCCATGGTGTTTGTCCCCAGCCACGGAGGTGTTAGTCACAGCAGCGATGAGTGGACCGATTTCTCCCAGGCAGCCCGGGGAGTAGAGGTTCTCACGGATGCAATATGCCAGCTCGCTGAGGATGAAAGGAAGGGATAAGCATGCGGCGCATCGGCGCATTGAGCATAGGAGAGAGCCCGCGTCCGGACCTTCTACAAGAAATCACCCCCTGTATTGCAGCCGATCGCATCACCCAATGGGGTGCCATGGATGGAATGCATCCCCAAGAGGTTTGGCGCCCCGAGTATGACGTCCCACTCATCACCAAACTCGGGGGGGAGACCGTGCTGGTGGAAAGAGCCTGGATGGCCCAGCGCCTGCAACAGCTCATCGACCAGCATCATGCACAGGTGGATGCCTTTATCATACTGTGCGCCGAGGACTTCTCTTCGCTCAGAGCCCCGGTGCCTCTTTTCATCCCCTACGTATTAACCCGCAAAGCGCTGGAGGCTACGAGCTTCGGGGGCAGGTTGGGTATCGTTTGCCCGGTGTCAGGCCAGGTCACCTCCTGCAAGAAGAAATGGGATGGCAGCGAATGGAAAGCCACTGTGGAGGTGGCTTCGCCCTTTGTCGCCCCAGAGTTGGATGACGCGGTGGAACGCTTGCTCGCCGCCCCTAGCGATCTGATCCTCTTGGACTGCACCAGTTTCAGTCAAGAGCAGGCCCGACACCTCTCGGTCGCCCACCAAAGAAGCGTTGTCGCTGTGCGTAGTTTTGCCTGGACGGTGCTAAAAGAATTCGTCATTCAGCAATGATCTGGTCACCTGTCTGGTCCCCGCGTAGCACGACAGGCTTGTTCCAGCACTCCTTACGATGGGGATAATCGCTGCGATAATGAGTCCCCCGGCTTTCGGTCCGCATGCGTGCAGCATGACCGACCAGGCGAGCAACCACCCAGGCGCTATGAGCCTGGTAAGCTTTTACCCTGTCGCTGGGTTTTCGCAGCTGCCAGGATCCTAGCCTCTCCCTGAGCTGACACAGCTGCTCCTGGGCCCGGGCCAAACCCACTTCACTGCGTACGGGGCCGAGATACCGCTCACTGATGGACTGGAGCGATGAGACGATCTCATCGGGCGGCATTCCGTCCTCCTGGTGATGAAGGATGCTTCCTCGGGCCGGGCGAGGCAAGGAACGCTCCTGCCTTTGGGCTGCCTGTTGGCCTGCTCGGTAACCGAATACCATACAATGACTCAGAGCATTCCCACCGACCCGATTGGCACCATCCACACCCCCGGCCAGTTCACCGCAAACCCAGAGCCCGGGGAGCTCGGTCGCTGCTTGCGATGTGATCACGACACCGCCGCACATGTAGTGTTGCAAGGGAGCCACTCTCACAGGTGCATCCCCCCTAGAGCGATGCCGGGGATACATGTGGGCCAGCAGCTGGAGATCGGGATCCTTCCACTCCTCCTGCGGCAGCTGGTCCACGTGCAAGTACGCGGATTTGCCCTGACTGTACAGCTGCCCCAGCCGCACCGAAACCCTGTCCCTGGCCACCAAGTTGGCGTGGGCCGCATCCCGAAGCCCCCATTCTTCCAGCCAGGGAGAAAGGATGTCGTGACCCTGCTCATCGGTCAGAGGCACCCGATCGGCCATATGCAGTCCTACCATCCAGGTGGTGAAACCGGGCTCATACACTCCCAGCGGATAGAACTGCACAAACTCCATATCGCGAAAAGGAAGACCCAAGGAGAAGGCCAGGCGGAAACCATCGCCGGTGCTGCCTGGCGGGTTGTCCGTACGTCCCCAGACTCTACCCGCCCCCCCTGTAGCCAACACCACGGCAGCTGCGGCCATACGATAATACTGCCCATCCTTCTTATCAAGCCACTGCAGGCCACAAACTCCCTTATCATCGCAGAAGATCTCAGTAACAAGAGTACGGGACAGGAACTTGACACCCAAATTCTTAAGATAAGCCACCAGCGGACCCGTGATCACCTCACCTCGTCTGAGCGCGTGAGGGGCATAGCGTGCCGTACCGATGCTTCCGCGACTCTGAGAAAAAGGCACGCCCCAAGCCTGGAGCCGGCGAGCCATGGCCGGGGCTTGTTGGCTCAAGGTCTCGACCAGATCCGGCTGGTTGAGACAGTATCCGGTCTTGAACGTCAACTCCTCGTGTTCTTGCGCCGTCCAGCCTCCTACCGCCAGGGTAAAGCCGCCGCCCGCCACCGTAGTGCAGTTGCCCAGTCCCGGTGGCGATTTGGTCATCACCGTAACCTCGCTCCCACGCTCAGCCGCAGCCATGGCGGCGCATAGGCCGGCAAGGCCGGTACCTACCACTACCACATGGCCTTTGCTATTCATGGGAATGACCTCCTAGACGTGAAGTCTTTTCATGAGTTTTGTCTCACCGCGATGCAACCGGTACACACCCACTTCGACGGTCTGCCGTTCGCCCTGCTCCGTAAAGGCGATGGGACCTGACAGTCCGGGATACGCAGGCATAGTAGCCAAGTACTCGCGTATCCCCTTTCGATTGGGCCCTGCTGCGGCCAGTGCGCTGGCGATCAGAGCCCCTGCATCATACGATTCGGCACTGTAAACGGTCGGAGGTTTCTCGAAGCGCTCTCTATAGCGACGCCGAAATTCTTGCCGCTGTGGCGTGAGGTCCAAATCTACTCCCATGTTGGTTTGGTACGGCCCGTCGACGGCAAGGTGAGGAGTTTCCAGATAACGCGAGCCCTTGAGAGCATCGGTACCCACGAAGATGGCCAGGCTGCCCAGTTCTCTCAATGAACGCGCCACCATCTGCCCTTCCCGTTCGATGAGTCCAAAGAAGATGATCTCAGGAGCCAATGAATGCAGCTGGCGAGCACCTTCGGT
>SLSY01000078.1 GCA_007130145.1 Bacillota bacterium | reverse complement strand
TCTACAGCCTGTTGCACCCGCTCACAAAGAGGATACATACTACTATGGCCGATGTGGATGGAGCCAAACAAGTAGACCGTGGTGTCACCACCTGCGACGGTGTAGAGAATACCCTTGGAAGGAACGACCTCTTCTTTCGGGCCACACGCTGCCAGTAACATGAGCAACAAAACGAAAGATAAGAGCTTCACCAGGTTCGGATTCATCTTTGGCAACACGTACGTTCTCCTCTCGCACCGGGCAGGGCCGCTAGCGTGAATGATAGTTTGCAAGACAACTCTATCACATTCTCGCGGGCTTGTGTCAGCCCATTTCCTCTTGGTGAACGCAGCGTTTTGATGGTTTCTTAGGGACGGGGGCAGGTGACGGATCACTGAACCTCCTGATTCTGCGTGCTCTGAGAAAGGGAAGGCTCAGCCGCAAGAGCCCTAGGTCATTGCGGAACCATGACCGCGTTGCCAGCACAATACCTACTGGCTAGAGTAGTATGGAGACGGACATCGGTCCTGGCTTGATGTCAGGAGAACACCTACGGCTCTTGCCGGGAGTGAAAGGCTGAGCGTTGCCTCTATCGGTGAGGTGCACGCTTGGGCCGCATCCCAGGCCCGGCCCGGTCGCCCGGTGCCTGCGACGGACAAGAGGCGGGGCGATCGGGGATCGTTTTTCATGTTGAGCTGAGCAAGTAACGTCGGGAGGTGCTTTCCAGTGACAAGAATCGTCAGTATAGCAGTGGCACTCATGATGATGGGCGTTTTGACACTGGTCTGTACTGGGTGTAGTGAACGAGCCATCGCTGAACCCCAAGCGGGTGACATCGTCGTCGTGCTGGCGGCCGATAGAAGCGAGTTGGCACCGGGACAAGACGTTGTCTTCCAGCTGGAGCTTCAAAACCTTGCCCCGACTCCGGTCAGGCTTGCGTTTGCTTGGGAGCTGGCATAGAAGTGGTTATCAGCCGAGTAGAGACTCCGGTCTGGTCCTGGTCTTTTGACTACGAGTTTGAGTTTGCAAAGACCAAGCGAGTGATGGATGCCGGCCAGATTCTTACGTATGACCTAACTTGACCTGGTACCGCTCAGGAGGGTCATGAGGTAGAACCGGGTGTCTATGCGGCCCGGGCTATACTGCTTGCCACCAATGTCATAGTGGAGGAGGCCGCGCTGAAGTTGACGGTAGTTGTTTGAGAAAGTTCTGGGGGCGGTTTGGCCCCCCTTATGCTTATCTCCCGCCGCTACGTGTGCCGCAGGGCACTTTGCTGCGGGGGTCGACGCTAACGTCCCATAGGTAGGCGGTCACTGCGGCAAGAGCAGGACTTGAAGGCACAATCATAGAAACAGTCATGGGCAGGTGATGACATGTTTCCATGGCTGATTCTCTCTTATGCTTGGGGTTCCATACTCCCGGGCGTGATCATCGCCCGCTGCCGCTTCGGTCAGGATATAAGGGAGAAGGATAACCCGGGCGCCTCGGGTAGCTGGCGCCAGTACGGGCCGGCTGTGGGCATTCTGGTGGGGGCTCTCGATGTGGTCAAGGGTGCTTTGGTGGTACTGGGCGGATTGGCGCTTTCTCTCTCATCCGGTCAACTCGTGCTCATGGTGGCGGCGGTGATCGCAGGACACAACTGGCCGCTCTGGTTTGGGTTTCGCGGGGGTGGGGGGCTTGCTACCTTGGCCGGGGCCTTGTTAGTGCTCTCGCCCGTGTATACAGCTCTTGGCATTGGCGTCAGTGTGGCTTTGGCCCTGCTGTATCGCGTGAGTCCCCTGAAAAGGCGCTTACCGTTGGCGTCCTTGCCGGCCGGGGCTTGCCTGGGCATACCTTTGTTTCTGTTGCTGACGTGGCGCTCCGACGAGAACACGGTCTTTTGGGCCACGCTTATGGCAGGAAGCCTCATTGCCATACGTGGATTGCAGATGCTCAACACGAAGAGGAAAGGCTGAAGAGGCGAAGGAGGCAACACATGTTTTGGAATCAAGGAATATGGCTCTTCCTGGTGCGAACAGCGGCCTTTTCTGTGATCATCGCCCATTTCTTCCACGTGCCGGCGTGGCTGAGCGCTCTGTTGGGGGGAGGTTTGGCCTTGGCTTCGCATGTATTTTGGCGTTGCCGCCGTTAGCCGCTTACCGATTACAACTCGATGAGCCCCGGTACGCCGGGCGCCCGCGGGGCGAGAAAATTATCCTCGCTCAGAGTCTTGACCTTAGCAGAGCGCCAGACGTGATGGTCGAGCCGGATCTCATAGCTAACGCCCTCCCCATGCTCTATCGGATAGGATAGCGGGTCCACAAATTCTGCGTAGGACGCATAGCGCATAAAGCGGTGCCCATCGGTATTCCAGCCCAACCCCAGGCTGAATTGAACCACGTACTCTCCCGATGGCACATCGTGTATGCGAACCCCTTCGCGTGAGCGGACATAGATGGCGCGCCGGATCTCACCTTCACGAATCAGCTGCACGAGGGCATCGTGCGAACTTACGTTTTGAATCTCCAGCCGGCCTCGTCCTTCTTGATGCCGGGCATAGACAAGATGAGCGCCGGTGCGGGGTCGTCCGTAGGGTGCAGAGGCCACGATGGGCAGCCAATACAAGCGGGTACTCGACAGTGCCATGGATACGGCCACGAGCAAAGCGACCGCTAGTATGACAGTGCGCAGTCCCCCGCGCCGGCGGCGAAACTCGACCACCGCTTCGTCAGGGGGTTCCGAGACATCGCCATCCTCCTCGGCTTGTTCACCCATGCTCGGCACCGTAAAAATGCGCCCGCAGTCCTGACAACGGGTATGATATCCCACCGCCGAGTCTTCCCATTGGTGCCAGCGTCCGCAGCTGCACCGAATGCGTCGCATGTCGTTTCACCGTCCCTTTGCGAATGCCCCATACAAAGCCAGTCTATGCAGTAGGTTCGGGCCACCGCGGTGTATCTCCTGTCTCTTGACAAGACCAAGACCCCTCATGAGGAAAACGGCCTGCTTCGGGTAGGGGGCGCGGCGCTGGGGGCACCAAAGCATGAGCCGGGTTGGGCCCGAGAAAGGGGGGCTTGTCGCCCTGGGCAGGAACAAGGTGACGCTGATGGTGAACAAGTTACAGTGGGCGAATCTCTTCACATTCTAGCGCGTTGCGCTCAAAGGAGGCGGTGAAGGTGTTCTATCGGGCCGAGAAGGGAAATCTGGAAGTGGCGGTCACCGGTGATAGTCTCATTACGCGCCGGCTGTCAGGATATGATGAAGAAGATTTTCTGCAGCTGAGGGATATGATTGACGAGGCAGAGGTGGCTTTCACCAACATCGAGGTGGTGCTGGGAGAAGCCCCCGATTACCCGGCAGAACATGCTGGGGGTAACTGGCTGGGCGTAGATCCCCGCCTGGTGGATGAGCTAATCTGGATGGGGTTCAACCTGTTTTCTGTGGCCAACAACCATGGAGGGGATTTTGGCCCC
>SLSY01000226.1 GCA_007130145.1 Bacillota bacterium | reverse complement strand
TCGGCATCCGGCTTCGGATTGAGTTGACATTAAATGTTGCAACGGTCAGCATGTTTTTCCTCCTCGTTTGTTCTGACAGTAGTTCGGACTTCTTTTTTAGTCTACCACTTTCAGTGGAGTTATTGTACAATGAGGTTACAAGAAATCTAAAGGAGGCACAACATCCATGGACAAGTACGAATGCACAGTATGCGGTTACGTTTACGATCCCGCCGTCGGGGATCCCGACAGCGATGTTGCTCCAGGCACTGCGTTTGCTGATCTTCCGGAAGACTGGGTCTGCCCGGACTGCGGTGTTGGCAAAGACGAGTTTGTGAAACTTTAAAATGTTTGCACCATCATACACCAGTGCCCTTCCGGTTGATCCGAAAGTCGGCCTGGCAGCGAAAAGACCGCCCACTGGGCGGTCTTCTCGGAGATTCAAGGTCTTATGCTGCTATTATAGGTGGCGCGCCCGGCAGGATTCGAACCTACGACCTACAGATCCGTAGTCTGTCGCTCTATCCATCTGAGCTACGGGCGCGTGACTGAATCATTATGCCTGCTAACAAGCATTTCTGCTTGTTAGCAGACGTTTCACTCATACGATGGTCTATCGCTGTCTTGACGCATTAGTGCTGGTAGTCTGTCGCTCAATCTTGCACGACATATTGTACCCCAACCCAGGCCGAAATGCAAGTCAAGGAAGAAGTCCCGTGAGGACAGAGAAGATCAGGTGCCTGCTGGAATCCCTTGACGACCCTCCACCAATATCCTGACCTCTTCGCCGGAGGAAGCACATTGTAATAGAGGTCGAGCAGAGCCGCCAGGATGAGCAGTCCCTTCACGACCTACAACCTCTTAATCAGTTCGCCAGCCTCCAGATGATACCTCTAACATCTTCCGATCTTTGCCTGGGGGCGTTTCGTGTCTGCTGCTGACTTATCCTCCAAGCCCAGCAACCGCAGCATATGCACGTTAGCACTCGCTGGCACCGGGAATTGTCCCGTGCGCTTCTTGCGAGTCTTTGGTATTAATTCATCGCACCAGGTTCTTAGCACGTCTTTACAGGGATAGCCCAGGGCTCTCCTGGTCCTTGCGATGCTGCGACCATGCTCAAGATAGTGCTTCACAGCAGCTGTCTTCTGCTCCAAGGAATACCGCCACTTTGTCATATTGTATGGAAGAAGAGATTTCAAGCAGGAAATCTGCAACACGTGTCCAAGAAATGCATCTTGTAACCCCTTTGTGAGGCACAACAGTGTAATGGCGCATGGGAAAGTGCGAAAGGAGTTGTGAGGATGAGCAAAGAGAAGAGGGTTGCCAAACCAGAGAAGGCCTCCCCGAGCAATGAAAATCACTGCACTCCTGAAGCAGGAATGCCACAAGTGAGTTTCCCCGTCATCGGCATCGGCGCCTCAGCCGGAGGATTAGAGGCCCTAGGACTCTTCCTGGAGAACGTCCCGGAAGAGAGCGGCATGGCCTATATCGTGGTACAGCACTTGGACCCAACCCGCAAGGGCTTTTTGGTAGACCTGCTTAAGCGTGTAACCAGCATGCGAGTCTCCCAAGTTGAGGAGGCTGATCGCATTCAGCCGAACTGCGTATACATAATCCCCCCCAACAAGGACATGTCGCTTCTTCACGGTGCGCTACACTTGTTTGATCCAGCAGCGCCGCGGGGTTTGCGCCTGCCCATAGACTTCTTGTTCCGCTCTCTGGCAGAAGATTTGGGAGAGAGGGCCATTGGTGTTGTCCTCTCCGGCATGGGCACCGATGGCACGCTAGGTCTTAAGGCGATCAAGGAGAAGGGCGGCGCCGTCTTGGTGCAAGAGCCCTCCCAGGCAAAATTCGACGGCATGCCCAAAAGTGCCATCGACACCGGCTTGGTAGACATCGTGGCTTCAGCAGAAGATTTGCCCGCCAAGATGATCAGCTATCTCAAGCACAAACCTCTTGTAGAAGAGGATGTTCTGGAAATGGCAGACAGTGCGTTCGAGAAGATTGTCATCTTGCTTCGGTCGGAGACGGGCCACGATTTCTCTCTCTATAAGAAGGCTACTATCTACCGCCGCGTCGAACGACGCTTGGGCGTTCATCAGATTGACGATCTCACAACCTATATCCGCTTCTTGCAAGAAAATCCCCAGGAACTGCAGGTGCTCTTCAAGGAGCTTCTCATCGGCGTGACCAGTTTCTTTCGTGACCAAGAGGCGTGGCAGCAATTGAAGGCGCAGGCCATTCCGGAACTTCTGCACAATTGCACTGCCAAGAAGTCACTGCGGGCCTGGGTACCTGCGTGCTCCACAGGAGAAGAAGCCTACTCTTTGGCCATGGCTTTCAAGGAGGCACTCCAGCTTGCCAGTTCGGACATCAACCCCTCCCTCAAGATCTTCGCTACCGACCTTGATCGCGAGGCCATTGAAACAGCTCGCCGTGGCTTCTACACGCCCAACATTGCGGCAGACGTATCTCCAGAGAGGCTGCGCCGCTTCTTCATTAAGGAGGAACATGGTTACCGAGTAGCCAGCGAGATCCGCGATATGATTGTGTTTGCGCCCCAGAATGTTGTCATGGATCCGCCCTTCACCAAAATGGACATCCTCAGCTGCCGAAACTTGCTCATCTACTTGACGCCTGCTTTGCAGAAGAAACTCCTGGCCCTTTTCCACCACAGTTTGAATCCCGGCGGGATCCTTTTTCTGGGGGGGGCAGAAACCATCGGTGACTTCACCACCTTTTTCCAACCATTGGAAGGAAGGGGACGGCTATACCAACGCCTCCCGTCGTCTCTCCCTAAGGAGTGGTTCGAGTTCCCGTCATCGGGGTCACGCTTTCCACCCGCTGTATCCGAAGCTGCTGCCACTAAACCGCAGGCATTGAAGCCCATCACGAACCTCGAGAATTTGGCTGACCAGTTGATTTTACAGCACTACTCCCCGCCTGCGGTGCTGGTCAATGAAGAAGGTGATATTCTCTATACCAGGGGGCGAACCGGTAGCTATCTGGAACCAGCAGCGGGCAAGTCCAACTGGAACATCTTTGCCATGGCGCCCGAAGGACTGCGTTACGGGCTCAGCAATTCACTGCGCGAGGCGATCCGCCAGAATAGCACCATGAAGCTGAGAAATGTACATATCAGTACGACCAATGAAATGCAGACCGTCAATGTTACCTTCCAGCCTGTTGCGATCCCCCATGATCCACAACGCCTGGTAATGATCGTGTTTACCGGCGCCAGAAGACGCGCTAAGGTGAACGAAGCGCACAACGTCGGGCGAGCACCAGCCGAACGGGTGGAAAATCTCCAGCTGAAGCTTGAGCAAACCCACCAGGAGCTGCTTTACGTACGTACGGAGATGCAGTCTTACCGGGAAGAACTCCTATCCGCCTACGAGGAAATGCAATCCTCCAACGAAGAATTGCAATCCACCAACGAGGAACTAACCACTTCCAAAGAGGAACTGCAGTCCTTGAACGAGGAATTACAGACGGTCAACTATGAACTGCAGATGAAAGTGGAGGCACTATCATGGGCTAATAACGATCTGAAGAATTTGCTCGAAAGTACGGACATTGCCACTCTATTCCTGGATAATGCCCTCTGTGTGCGACGTTTTACCACTCAAACAGCGAAGGTCTTCAAGCTAAAGACGGGCGACGCAGGGCGGCCAATCACTGACATTGTCTCCGACCTGGCCTACTCCGATCTGGTTGAAGATGCCCGTGACGTGCTGCGGACTCTGGTCTTCTCGGAGAAAGAAGTCACTACCAATGATGGACGGTGGTTTGCCGTACGGATAATGCCCTATCGCACCTTGGAAAACAAGATTGATGGTCTTGTGATCACTTTCACGGACATCACCAAGTCCAAGCTATTGGAGGCGGCGCTACGAAAGACTCAAGCCGGTCTGGAGAAACGTCTTGACCATAAGAGCACTGAGATGAACGCGAAGAAACTGCGACCCGGGGCCCGGGAGAAATCCGATGCTGCAAATTGCGATGAACCGACCAAATCGGACGGCCCACCGGAGGTGTTGTCATGAAAGGGGGCCATAGCAACTCAACAGATGAACTGCGCCGTCGAGCGGAGGAGCGGCTGCAAGAAGTCAAGCAACAGGTGACGTCTGTCACTGCAACGGCAACAGAATGGCAGCGCTTGGTCCACGAGCTCGAGGTGCACCAAATTGAGCTGGAGCTTCAAAACGATGAGCTAGAACAAGCACGCTCAGAGTTGGAAGAGTATCTCAGAACCTATACCTACCTCTACGACTTTGCTCCCGTGAGCTACTTCACCTTGGAGCCTGACGGGCGCATCCTTCAGGCCAACTTGACAGGAGCAAAGATGCTCGAGGTGGAACGCTCCCGGTTGATAAATCAGCCCTTTGACCGCTTCATCTCTACTGATTTTCGGGTTGCGTTTGCCTCCCTCCTGGCAAATGCGCTTGAGAACCACACCAGCGAGGTCTCCCCCATTGGACTGCGTAGTGCGTCGCGCGAGAAGATCTTTGTGCACGCTAAGGCCATAGCCCACGAGCATGCGCGCAAGTGCCTGGTTGCCCTCGTGGACATCACCGCGCAGAGACGGGCCCAAGAGTTGCTGCGGGAAAGCGAACAGAGATACCGCATTGTGTTTGAGACCATGCTACAAGGGATTGTATATCAGGATGCGGATGGAAGAATCGTGTCAGCCAATCCGGCAGCCGAAGATATTCTGGGACTGGCAAGGGAAAAGATGCAGGGAAACACGTGGGCGACTCTTCTCCGGTGCACTATCCACGAGGATGGGACGGACTTCCCTGGAGAAACACTCCCCTCGGCCGTGGCCCTTCGCATGGGTGAAGTGGTGAAAGATGTGGTTGTGGGAGTGATCCCCTGTGGGTCTGACCAGATCATATGGCTCAACGTTACCGCAGTGCCGCTGTTTATTCCTGGAGCAAAGCGTCCCTTTCAAGTCTACATAATCTTCGAGGATATTACCAACCGGAAACGCATCGCTTTGTACAACACGCTTACCCCTAGAGAGAAGCGCGTGTTCCACCTCCTGGCCAAGGGCCGGGGCCGTCAAACCATCGGAGAGACCCTGCGTATCAGTCCCAAAACTGTGGACAAGCACAAGGAGAACTTAATGGATAAACTCGACCTAACTGACGTCAACGGAATCACACAGTTTGCTGAGCTTATGGGGTTGAAGTAATAGTAAAGGTCTAAGTAATAGGCCCGTCATCGCGGATGACGGGCGCAGTTTTGCTTACCACAATAGTCGATGGCGGCCATCGCAACGAAAGTACAAAGACCGGTCACCAAGGACCAGCTTGGATTTGAGTGAGCCCATAGAGGGTGACAAGCATCAACACACTGTATCTGCGCGACTTGACTGTGCGGACCTGCTCCAGAACACGTCCATCTTGAATGTACCGGGGCCTTTCTTGTTACCCGTAGTGCTCGTCTACCCCTCAACACCCGCTTGACTGACTGGCCACCTTCATGGCGGAGCTTCCGTTTCCAGCGTTACTAAGGAAAGGTTTCACTCGATGATGATGAAAGCTGCTTCACCAATCTGCAGCCAATCGTAGAGAAACTTGGCGTGGCTGGTGAAGTTGCGCACGCACTTGTGTGTGCGTGGCGTGGTACCTATGGTGAAGAGATATTCGCGGTGGTTATTGGGATCGGTAGGGCTGGTATTATAAGGGGTCTGTTCTTGTCGCAGTTCTACCGGCACCCCGTGGATGAATCCTCCCCCGGAGAACCGAATGCTGTAGGGGGCAAATCCCGAGATGTTGTAGGTTCCGTCTTCCACGTACCAGAAGAACGGTCGCTTTTCAATGGCCATGAAGTGCCCCTTGGGTGTCCCGAAGTGGTAGCTACCTTTTTGGATCCCGGTAGTGGCAAAGGTATAGGATATCAGCTGCCACTCCAGGTCAACCAGTTGGAATACTGCTTCATTTTGGTAGACATCATCGATGACTACCACCTGCTTGAGTGCAGGCGGAGCATTGGTGAAGGAGATGTAGCGGCGAGGAACCCAATATTCCCCGGGAAAACTGGGAGTGGACACTAGGTAGAACGCTTCCGTCTCGTCTAGGAGGGCCACGAGCATACCGTCAGAGAAGTAACGGAAGTCGGAGAGCTCTAGATCCACCTAGCCCGGGGCGCTCTGGTTCCGTGAAACCCCGTAAGCATCTTCGTTACGCCCCCGATGGGCTGGCGCCCTCCCATGGACATGCCGGTAGTTAAAAATATAGCCTATGCGACTATGCTCCATCACCTGTTGCAAAGTCCTGACTTCCTCAAACATGGCGGTCAACCGGAAATTTCTCATCTCTCCCAGCGCTCCAAATATGAAGCCCATATTGACTCCCTAGCCCGTATGCCAGACCACGCGATACCAATGATCCGATCCATAGGGGTCCAGACGTTCCCCCCTTATTACTTGAATCACGTTGACCTTGTCAAAGTAGCTCAGACGATGCACAATGGGTGGTCGCGTGGTCGGTTCCTGACGCACAGTAAGTGTGTTAGTGGTAACCAGAAAGTAGTCGTAAGCCATAGGATACTCGTCGTAGGCCAAGTTGCTCTTGAGCTCCGCAGGGAGCTGGGTGGCTGGTTCCTTCTCCACCACATATTAGTCCTACGCCACCCGGAGAAGATGCCGATTCTCTTCCACGAAAGCCTGGGAAACCAGGCCAGATCTCCCCTGCTGATCCGCAAGGAGAGTCAGTGTCAGATCCTCCTCGAGGTCCTCTAGCAGATAATCTGGCGGCAGTTCATCTTCAGCGCGATGGAGAACGACCATCATGGATGAACGGATGCGGGGACCGTATACTCCGTCATTCCCCAGTTCATCGTGGCGTCTTTGGAAATCCAACACCGCCCACCGAGTTCCAGGACCATAAATCCCGTCTTCCACTAGGCCATAGCCCAACACATTCAAGGCCTCTTGCAGGGTCTTCACCTCGGGCCCTCGACTACCGATGGTAAGCACTCCACCGGGAAGGTCACCCGCGGCTTGGGCCGCGAAGGGCATCAACAGCAGCAATGCCAACGCAAAGGCCATTTTGATCCCCAACGCCCTGTATCTGTACATGAACACCAGTCCTCACTCTCATCGTGCATCCAAAACGACCACGCGGCCATGCCGTGCACAGCATAGCCGGCTACCGTGCGCACTTGAACTCGCCATACATCACTTTGATTGAGGCCCAACCTTTTGTCGATGCAGTTTAGTGGATGTTGCTTCCGCGCAGCATCCGCCGGAGGCGATCGTTTCCTGCACGGCGTGGAAGACTTCCGCCGTGCTATCGTGAAACTTCTCTGCCAGATCGCTGGTGGCGTGACGCGCCTTATCCACGCTATCACTACCCCACTCACGCGCCGGAGCCAACACCTCGCCACTGTACACTTTCACCTGCTCTGTCAGATCATCTGCACGGTCTCGGATTGCCCGGCGCATGTCACCACCCGCTTGAGGGGCAAACATCAAACCAAGTCCAACCCCAGCACCGGCTCCCACCAGAAAACTCAATACCTTCTCTTGCGTACGGTTCATTTACTTCACCTCTCTAGGAAATACGTACGTCCCAACCGGGAAGGAATGGTGTACTTGTTAGCGAACGGATGCCATAGACTAAAGAGATGTGGATGGAATTCCCAGTGCGTTGGAACAAGCAAGGGCGTTAGTGTTCTGGCTTGCTGCCTATAAGCGCCCCACCCGCCTGCCACTGAACACGTTCATCAAAATGATGATGGCGGCAACCACAAGAAGAAGATGGACTAATCCACCGGCAGTGGATGAGGTCACCAGACCGACAAGCCACAAAACTACAAGAATCACCGCGATGGTCCATAGCATGTTAAACCCTCCTTTCTTCCTCGAAATAGACTAGCGGGTTGTTACGGCAGGCTCTGCATTCCCTGTCCATGGTACGAGGTTTGGCATCATTGCCGATCGCCCGAGACTAAGAGCCACTCTCCGCATTATCCCGTGCACCGCCCATCAACCCAACCGACTTGGCTATCGCCGCGCTGCATCTTGCCCTCGAGCCAATGTACGCTACCTTGAATTTATCTTCCTACAAATTCTAAAAGCATACGGATGAGGCGATTCCCAGAAACGATGAACACTCCCTCTTGTCCATGATCGTAGCAAACAGGTTGCTTAGAAGTCTATCAGCACTGGAGCACCGCCTTGCCTCTGGGGGAATTGCTCGATGTGCAGACAAAACCGGTTGGTCATCTCCGTGGGTCAGTAGCGAGACTCCTATCGAACCGGGAGACGGTGATGACGGTGGCGATACGAACAGCTTGAGGTTGTCCTCGCCGCTATTCTATTGCTGGGCTAGGTGACGTTCATCGTGCTCAATGGTAGGGGCAACCCCTGGTGGGCACCTCCCACTGGGCATCCCAGGGATAGCTTCCGGAGCCACTCGCCGTGTAGCGTTCGCGCCGTTTGAGATATATGTTCTTCTCATGATCGGGACAGTTTTCGCCAGCTAGATAGCGAGGATGCTCGGCGCACACCTTCGCTAGCACATGAACATCGCACCTCGCTGTTGGCCTGCGGTCCTGTAGAAAGATTTCGGTAATCACCTCAGTATGATGGCAATAGGGGCCTGGTAACAGGCCGGACTTTGAGCAAATCCGCACTTCAGTTAAAAGCTCATTTCTTAGCTCAGGGAAGTCCTGCACCAGCAGCCCCTCGTGCGCCGCTTTCATCATGAGACTCCAGATACGAGCGGGGTATGAGCCCCCGACTACCCGATCACTGGCCATGGTCAATTCTCGATCATAGCCCATCCAGACACAACCCACTAGGTCCGGGGAGTAGCCCACAAACCACGCATCCCGATGGTCGTCGGTGGTGCCGGTCTTGCCGGCCACCGGGCGGTCGATGGCTGCGGCCCGCCCGGTGCCCTGGGTCATCACCGAGCGCAGCATGCTAGTGGCCATGTAGGCGGTCTGCTCGTTAAGGACCGCCCTCTGATGAGTGGTCGTCTCCCAGATGGTGTATCCATTTCGATTGACAACCCTAGTCACTGCAGTGGGTTCTACCTTCACTCCTTGATTAGCCAGTACACCGAAAGCCATGGCCATCTCCAAGGGTGATACGCCATCAGTCAATGCTCCCAAAGCTAGCGACAATCCCTGGTCACTATGTCCATTCCGGGTTTCCGTGACCAGAGAGGTAATGCCCAGCTCATGCAAGTAATGAATCGCTGTCTCCGGCCCGATTTCATCCAGCAGCTTTACAGCGATCACGTTGAGCGAGTGGTTCAAGGCTGTGCGCAATGTTACCAAACCACGGAAGGTCCGGTCGTAGTTCCTAGGTGCCCACTCGCCATACAGCTGGGAGTACGTTATGGGAGAATCGTCCATCACATTGCCGGGTGAATAGCCCAAATCAAGAGCCGGGATGTATACGGCTAGCGGCTTGAAGGCCGAACCGGGCTGACGCAGACTCAAGGTGCGGTTGAGACTCAAGCGACCGACGTGAGTTCGTCCCCCCACCATAGCTTTGATATGACCGCTGTGTGGATCAACGATGATGGCCGCTGACTGCAAAGCAGGCTCGTCCTCCACCAAGGGAAACACCGGGTCTAACACCTCACGGATAGCCTTTTCAGCAGCAGATTGCATCTGCGGATCTAGGGTGGTATGGATGTGCAAACCACCGCCGTACACCATCTGACTACCAAATTTATTGAGCAAGTCTTGCAGAACGTAATCAAGGAAGTAGTCTCCAAAATCTGTGTCACGAACAGGAGAGGACTGAACATTCAAAGGTTTATCCAGTGCTTTCTGAGCAGTGATCTCATCAATATAATCGTGACGGACCATCTCTCGGACAATGGCAGATTGTCTGAGCAGAACCTTCTCAGGGCTACGATCGTAGAGTGCGGGGGACCACGGGAGAGCTGCCAAAAAGGTGCACTCTGCTAAGGTCAATTCCGATACATCCTTGCCGAAGTAGGCCTCGGCAGCGGCTTGTACTCCGTAGGCATTGCGCCCGAAGGGGATTTGATTCAGATACATCTCCAGGATCTCGTCCTTCGTATACATGCGCTCGAATTCCACTGCATAGATGGCCTCATGCAACTTTCGTTCGTAAGTAGAAACTGGGGTCAAGAAGGCATTTTTGACCAGCTGCTGAGTGATGGTGCTAGCCCCTTGCCTTCGGTCTTCCTTCCAATTGACGTAGAACGCTCGGGCAATAGCCCTCAAGTCCACCCCTAGATGTGCATAGAAGCGATCGTCTTCAATGGCAATAAAGGCCTGCTGCAGAGCCAGAGGCACTTCCTCCAGTGTCACCAATACGCGGTGTTCTGGTCCATGCAAGATGGCCAAGACGGATCCGTCACTGGCGTAGACAGTTGAGGTCAGACTGGGTTGAAGCCCAGTGGAAGGGAGATCGGGAAGAGCCCGCGCGGTGACCACCACAAGAGTCCCGGCCGCAGCAATAGCACCGAACAGCAGTAGCAAACAGACCAACAGAAATATTCGCAACTTCCGCAGCCGCGCGTTTCTGCGCATCGTCATGCTCACGAATGGGCGCGCCTTTGTTCTCATGACGGCTCCTCTCCTGGGCGATGTTCATGCAGCCACGCGAGCCACACATCGCCACTCTCTGACCCACTGCTCTCCTGACCCAACCACGAAGATTTATCCTTTTATAGCAAACAACTTGCTTAGAGATCTACTAGCAATGTTGCAACTGACACTGTCTTCGATGGTTCATAAGGTGTATAGGTGGGAAATATTTGGTGATAAGATGGTGTGTCAGTACACGCAGGAGTATGGAACTGCGCATGTAGAGCTGCCAGTGGCCTCTAGGTTCGTCCATTCATGGAGCATTCCTCTCGTTGGTCCCATGGATACTGGCGTCGATCATGGTATCACACGCTTCACCCCGGGCAGAAATGGTTTCTTAAATAGGTGGTCGCTGATCTGCCCCCGTTTGAGCAAGCAGGCAGCGTGCTGAGGTGGTTGCATGGCCTACCCATCAAAGTTTGGATGTTCCCAATGCTTCTGGGCTATTTGCACTATCTTCCATCGTGCTGTCCGACATTGGAAACAGGTTGTTTGCTCTGGGCGCATCAGCCCAGCTACGGTCAACTGCAAGGTGCCTGGCACCAAATCTTTTGCATGGACCCCAAGACAATTATGTCTTGGTAGCTTGTCGCTCATCAACGACTATTGCTAGCATGTCGGGGTGAAACCACCCTCTATCAACCCCTGCAGCACAAATTGAGCAGTCGCGCCTGTGGGACGCCTGTTCCTGCGGTCCAAGTCAGTGAGGACAACATGATCATAGTCGTGAGAGACAATACGTGGGCTGGTTGACCCTCTGTGGCGATCAGGGGACGTGGTGGTAGTTTCCGTATCTGCTCAGGACCAACACGACGTGCGATGTGGATAACCACCACATCGGTAGATGCCATTCCCACTACGCTGCCATTGACCCTAAGAGTATGAGATATCAGCCTTACCGTTGTTGTCGTCCCCTTTGTCCTGTCACCTCAACAATAGGGACCGCAGGATTGGGCAAACTCCCATTGTCGATATGTTGTTCCCCCGGGGTCGACTTCTCATATGGCCCACTGGGGTTGCTTGACGCTCGCTAGAGGCACTCAGTCAGATCCTCCACCGCTACCTCCACAATGTCGCCCGGGAAGGGCAGGTGCTCCAGGATCTAGCTCGCCGCCTAGCCCGTGGGGTTCTGGAATGCCGTCATGAGCTCCGGGAAACACTGGTCCAGCCCGGCCTGTAACCTTTTATGTGCAGTGCTTGGGTGCCGGCGCTGATCTTCCCGGGTGACATGCAAGTTGCAAAGATCCGCATAGATGGACTCCGGCAACCGACAGGTCATGGACTTCCCCTGCGTGGCCAATCTCGCAATGAGTCCCGCGTCCTTCCGATCGGACTTGGTCGGACTACCAGTTCACCTACAAGTTGCCCGAATCCCTCATGCCCGGTGAATCCTTATACAATAAACAACAGGATGCTCAGGGATCTATAAGCACCGTCGATGTTGGTAAAAGCGGCAATGGGGAGTCTTGTGGAGACGTATGGCCCTTGGTCTCTCTATTGAAAGCAGAAGCGAGCACCTACAGCCATACCCGGGGGAGAAGGCCCGGAACCTGACACCACAATAGTTGCCCATCATGCGGTGATGGGCGACTGGCGAACATTGCTAATGGATACCTACGCATGTCGTCTGCTACGATAGGAGCAGGACAGGACATTCATACATCAACCCTGCTTTCGCTCTTCACAGCAGACATCATAGATCATAGGATGCGGGGCCCACAGGAACCCAGCAATGCCCCTGAAAGGGACGAACCGACAATGAGCATGCTCTATCCGGTGATTGCGCTGCTGTTCATCTTACTTATCGCCGAGTAAGGCTGTCACCGCGAACTACCTTCTCGGACTAACAGAGCACACACTCCTCCGCAATCGAACGCGTTGAATTCCATGTGAAAGGAATGACTGGGTTGGCTTTCTCCAGACGATTATGCCTCGCCTTGCTATTCATCATCGTGCCCTTTGTCCTGATGGGTGGTCAAAGAGCGGGAGAACCTGCAGACCCTCACCCCCCAGCACAAGACCATACGGGGCGTGCGGTTAAGGCTGCGTTCAGGCAGGATCCGTTAGTGACTCTCCTTGGAGCAACGTTCGATCAAATAGGACAAGTTCTCGGCGAACCGGACGAACAGGGATATGACGAATGGCATGGGCCGACCTACTACATTCTCTACCAGCATGCAAATGGTGGAGCTGTTCGGTTCTCTTCTCCTGCGTCTATAAAGAACAAGACTGCGGTTAGCATCATGATAAAACCACAGCAGGAGTTTTTGGGGGTACGGGTGGGGATGCACTTCGATGAGATCCGAGCTATTCTGGGAGCACCGGACTTCGGTCCTGAGCTTGGCATGGACAACCTGTACTATATGGATTACTTCTTCGGAGAGATGGAAAATGGCATACCGGAGACGCTTGTTAGCTTCTCTGCTGCCTGCAACGAGTGTCCTACGGACCTGTTGTTCATCAAATGGGAAGGTT
>SLSY01000179.1 GCA_007130145.1 Bacillota bacterium | reverse complement strand
TCTTCATGAAGGCCAACAGGGCGATGGGGAAGAGCGGACCCAATATGACGTAGAAGTACCATTCATTCCGCACGTTGGCCCAACGAATGAATACGATGTCAAGATAGGATCCCAACCAGCGGCGTATACCCCGAGGCGGGGTCAGGCGCACCGCATCAGCTGGCAACGTGGCTTGTGTCAAACTGTTCACCTCCTCCTAGTTGGAGGTACACATCCTCAAGGGTCGGAGCTTGGATGCGCAGATCCTCCAGAGCATCCATACCGATGCACTCCATGATGCACTGAATGTCGTCTTGCATGGCTCTGCTTTCAGATAACACCACGTAGCGGCCGTGCCCGAGAGAGACCATGGCAGCACAATCCACTTGCTTTACAATCTGCGCTTGCTGCTGCGCGTCCACGTGATCCTTGAAGGTGAGAAGTACACGGGCTTTGGTGTCGATGCGAGATTTCAATTCACTGACTGTGCCCATGGCCACAATGCGTCCCTTGTTGATGATACCGACGCGCTGCAGGACTCTTTCGGCTTCCAG
Organism: Bacillota bacterium; assembly: GCA_007130145.1. GTDB lineage: Bacteria > Bacillota > Sulfobacillia > UBA8153 > UBA8153 > SLSY01. The sequence continues at coordinate 2,925 of SLSY01000179.1, read as the reverse complement.
AACATTGTGCGTCACCAGGATCACGCTGGTGCCCCACTCCCGGTTAACCTGAATCACCCGGTCCCACAGCTTTTTGCGATAGACCGGATCCAAATCATTGGTGGGCTCATCCAGTATGAGGATAGGACGGCGGTCAATCAAGGCAAGGCAAAAGCCGGTCAGGCGTTGCTGGCCACCGGAAAGCCTGCCGATCACGCGGCGAGCGATATCCTTTAGACCAAAATCCTCTATCAATTCATGGGCTTCCTTTTTGGCGCCGGGGCGATCAAGGCCTCGCAGGTGACCGGTGATCTTCAGAGCCTCTTCCACGGTCAGATCGGCCAGGGCCAGAGGACGCTGGGTGAGATAGGCAACAACCAAGGGAATGATCTCGGTGTTGCCGATCACCGGGTGTCCCAGTAGATCGATGCTGCCACGAGTTGGAGCCACAAGCCCCATCAGCTGGCGGACGAGTGTGGTTTTGCCCGCGCCATTGGGCCCCAACAACCCAAAGATTTCTCCCTGTTCGATGGTAAGAGAGAGATCATCGTTGGCCAACACCTGCCCCCGGGGATAGATCTTGGTCAAACCTTCTACCCGATAGGCAGGAACGGTCTTTGCTTTGCTCACGCCGAATTCTCCTCCTATCCTCGCAGAATCAACTGCAGCTGAGCTGAGCGCTCGAGATCGCCAGTGATCTTCACCCTGTCTCGTTCCAACAGGGCAATGGCCGGCAGAATCCCCACCACCAGAGCACAAAAGTCGTTTGCTTGCATGCTTACGGTAAGATCGGAATCTTGATCTTGTTCCAGAAGATCGCAGCCTGACGCATGGATCGATAGATACCACTTGCCACCCCCAGCCCCGCTCAGGTCGAACTGATAGACGCCCTGCGCCGGTTGATAGGTAAGGGGATTGGCTTGAATGCGGCGTTGGACGTCATCCAAAAGTGATGCGGCAGGGGGGAGACCCTGGGATGAATAGGTGGTTCCAAGCTCGCCCGGTTCTAGGGTGATCATGTCTAAGAGCCGCCGGCTCACCTCGGGCGGAACCTGGGCCATTTGCTCCGGGTCCAAAAAGCGCGTGAACTCCATGACTTGAATGTCGTGTTGTAGCCAGAGAGTAAGGGCTTGTACCAGACCCAGGTTGCCTCCTGATACCCCGGTTGCCTGTTGCTCTCGACTCGGGGCTACCATGATGAGAGCCTCGCGGTAATCGGCAACGGCTCCCAGGAAACGACCTGCCACCGCCGCCTGCAGGTTTTGCAGGGGCGTCACGCTGTGCTCATATACATGGGAGATGGGGAGCTGGCAGTCTCCATACGATAGAACAAAGACCTTGACTCCTCGCCTTTCTGCCTCGGCCAGGTCAGGACCTAGAAGCTCGAGTTCAGGGGCGTGCCCGCCGACAAGCAACCGGTACTCGGCATCCTGGCACAATTCACGGGTGCTTTGAATCAACTGCTCGTAGCCGGATAGGGTCGTGATTCTATCGGTGGGTTGCGCTTGTGCTACCTGCGTTAGCTGGGTCTTTAGCCTGGTGATGACACTCGTGATCTGCTCCTGGCAGCGCCGGAGCAGCAACGCATGATCGAGAGGATGGTAGGTCAGCTTGCCATCAACCTTGGTGGCGGTGGCAGATCCTTTGCGGACCAATGACTGCAGGACTTCATAGATGCGGGAACGGGGAACACCGGACCGTTGGCTGATCTCATACCCCGAGCTGCCCGGGGCTTCTAGCAATCCAACATACGTGCGGGCTTCATATTCTGTGAACCCCAAGTCCTGTAGACCAGCGTAGATATCCATGTTGTCTCCTTTCGTGGTTTATATAGTAGTTACGGAACTACGTTAGTAACTACTAATAGAATATCACACCGCAGAAGGTGGGGCAAGGGAAAAAGTGCTCCTCGTGATGGGGATGGCGTGGTGGAATACCACAAGAACGCGGGCTTGGGCGCGAGCGGGAAACGCCGCAAAGAGCAATGGAGGGTGCCGATATGAGGCACCAAGGGACGCCTCTGCTGCGATATGGCCCCAAGACCATATTGTGCGGGCCTGATTGTGCACTAGTGCCAGCTGCCCAGCGGATGCTGTCACCAGATGTGATCATCACCAGGGGAAGATACAAAGAAGCCCGAGCACTAAGGCGCCTAGCCAAAGTGCACGGGCCGGTGGAGACTTAGTTTCCTGTGGCATCCTTCGCGGCCGGCGTGCGGCCAACCCTGCGGATACGATAGCCCAGGCTCTTCTCGATGCCGCGCAGGGCGTGTCTATCGGCTTCGGTGACAAGGCTTAGTGCATGTCCTGATGCCCCGGCTCGCGCCGTCCGTCCAATTCGGTGCACATAGTCATTGGGCACCTTGGGTAAATCGTAGTTGATCACTTGCTTGATGATGTCCACATCCAGGCCGCGCGCCGCGATATCAGTTGCTACCAGCACCTGATAGGCACCGCGGCGAAATCCATTCAGCGCTGCTTCTCTTTGACGCTGCGAGCGGTTACCATGGATGCAGGTAGCCGAGAGACCGGCTTTTACGAGTTGGCGCGTCAGGCGGTCGGCCCGGTGCTTTGTGCACGTGAAGACCAAAACGCTGCCGGCAGCGCCGTCTTTCAATAGAGATATGAGTTTCGGTGTCTTTTCGTCGTGGGCGGTAATCCAGATGGTTTGCTGAATAGCGCTTGGAGGCATGGCCAGGTCACCGACAGAAACCCGCACGGGTTCATGCATGAGTTGCTGACAAAGGGCCAGGATCTCCTGGGGCATGGTAGCCGAAAACAGCAAGGTTTGCTTGGACTCGGGAACACCTTTGAGAATGCGCCGGATATCCGGCATGAACCCCATGTCCAGCATTCTATCAGCTTCGTCGAGCACTAGAATCTCGATGCCTTGTAGCGAAATAAGACCTTTTTGAAGGAAATCTAGCAAACGGCCCGGAGTTGCTAC
>SLSY01000075.1 GCA_007130145.1 Bacillota bacterium | reverse complement strand
TGATGCATGAAGCCAGCCGGGATCAAGGTGAAGAGACGTAGCCGGACCGCCCCCTGAAAGAGGGCGGATGCAAGGAGAAATGAATGAGCATCGTCCACAGTCAAATCCAAAAAGAACCCCAAAGGCGCGGTGCTGAGAAAAAAGGTCAAAGCAACGGTACCGTAAGAAGGCTTCCTCAGGCAAAGAGAAGCCAGCGCACCCCAACGCCCCCCACCCGGAAAACACCCGTCCCCCGCCACGCCACCTCACCCCAGGCCGACGGCTGGCTGCGACGGATCAGCACCTGCAGGAGCACGAGGCCAGGACAGCGAAGATAGACGTCGAGTGTTTCCCGGTAGATCATCGGTGCCCGTTGCCAGACATGGCCGCACACGGCAGGGACGAGTATGCTGGTAGCAGCCAGGGGATCGCCGGCATGAGAGACGAACCCGAACGAGAGAAACCGGGCCCATGGGATCCTCTCATCCCCAGCGGCCCGGTTCTCATAGCTTCTTACCCAAGACTACCCGAGTTTCAACCAATCAAACATGACGAACATAGTCCGCCCCACAAAGAGGTTGAAACGATACAGGGCCGTCGAACCAAAGGACGCACCCAGCGCGATCAATATGCCGTAGCGGCCAATGGATGTGATGGGAGTCATCACGTTGCCTTCTCGCTTGATGGTGAAGACAAAGTAGAGAAGCCCGGTCACGAAAGTCACGAACACGATGAGCGCATTGATGCTGTTGATATTGAAGAAAGAAGCCCTGACCTGTGTGAGCATGGGCGCGATCATGTAGGCCAGGGTATAACCTGCCCCGTACCCCACCCAGAAGGACATGGGGTAGCGTGCGACCCATGCCAACGAGGAGCTATACTTGAAATAGATCAAGAGCCCCAAGATGCAGGGTAGGATCCATATTAATTCACCTTCGCCGATGATATCATCCCGCACCGTGGGCACGATGTAGCGATGATAGGTATTGCCGGCAATGTAGGCCGCCGAGCCAGCCAGTGATACGTGTTCCAAAAACGTGAATATGGGATTATCCTTCCAAAACAGGAAGGTCACACTACCGAGAGTTACCAGGGCCGCAATGGTGATTTGTGTTTCGGTCATCTGTGGTTCACCTCCCCTATTTCACTACCTGCAGCAAGCCTTATGACAGCCGCCACAGCCTAGGACCTCTTCCGTCGCGTGGTCATGGTAAATGCCACGTTGCCGACTAAGATCAGTAGCCACAAGTACACCGTCATGGCAGACATCACATCCTGGCCCGCGATAGCGCTGCCGGGCTGACCGAGCAAGAACTCGTATTCAGCTGTGCCGCGAGCACCGGGTATGATGGCTGCATACTGCCCGGTGGCAATGTAGGGCATCATACGAGGCACGCTCATCTGGATGGCCCCAATCAGCTGGGGTATACCAGTGTGCTCGGTCACGGCCGCCAACCACTCCTCCGGTCCCGGTGAGCCCTCGCTAAACACGATGAGAGCCGACACATAGTCCGCGGTCAGGCGCGGAACTTCCTCCATGAGCGGCAGCTCGCTAAGGGGATTGCCATAATGATCGACGTTGCGCACGGTACGCCACACATCATCCACCAGCTGCCGGGCCAGCATTTCCTGGCCGGGGTTAAAGCCGAGATTGACGTAGTTGACTCCATACTCAACGTCGGGATATTGGTCGGCAATCTCGTTGAACAGGGATTCAGCGATGTGAGGCCCTACCGGCCAGAGACCACCTCCCACCACTCGCAGACCGCGACTGAAGGCATGGTGGAACGTCGCCGTCACCATGGGGCCAATCTCCACTTCTCCGGAAGGAGCAAAACCATATTCTAGCCAGATGATGGAACCCTCTGGCAGGTTGTCCAGGAAGTCGTAGTACCTCTGCGTCTCCGCTCCCACCTGTATGGGAAGACCAATGGGGCGAAGCAGGATCACTACCATGATGACCAATTGTATGGCCCAGAGAATGCGCCGATCAATGTTGGCTAGCTTTTGCCACATATTCACATCATTCACCTCCCGCCGGGAATACAACTAGACAAAACATCATTCTCCACCACCGGCGATGTGGGCTCTTTCCAGACCGAGTAAGATGCGGATGGCCACCGCATACGCGCCCAAGAATGCGCCCACGGTGATAGACCGATACGAACCGGTTACAACGACATCGAGAAGCCATTGTCGCCACGTTTCAATGGGCGCATAGATAGCGCCGCCAATGGGAGCGGTTCCCCACATGGCGATAAACCCAGCGGCAAGTAGTAGTGTCGATTCCAAGGTCTTGATGCGGAACGCCCGGTACGCGGCAGAGAATATGAAAAACGCCAGCATAGCAAAGATGGTTGACCCAATGGGGCGCGTAACCGCATCCAAGAACCACTCCACATGAGGCCCCGTTACATCCTCATAGATAATAAGAGCCAAATAAGGGAACATGACAACCAGCACGACGACGCTGGCCCACCATTTGCGCGCGCGTCGCACTACGTTCTTGTAGTGGAGCAAAGCCAGGTTGATGAACCCGACACCAATGCCCGTGGCCATACTGATCAAGAACCAGTCGCCCCAGGCGGTATCCAGTCGCCAGGTCTGACCCAAAGCGAAGTAGCGGGAGAATATCATGACGGCCGCCGCCACTATGGATAGCAACATCGGACCTTCTTTCCGCATTCACAAACCCTCCTTTCCCAAACCCGCCGTCACTGCTGGAACCAGCGGGTCAAAAAGTGGTCTGTGGAACCCAGGGCAGTGCTCAGCAACGTACCTCCCAAAATGAAGGCGATGAGCAACATCTTAGCCCAGTCCTGTCCCACAATGGTACCAACCAAAACCGGTTCTTTGGAAATGTAGGCACTGGCAGCGTACATTTCTTCACCAATCAAGGCATAGTCACAGCCGGCCACAAAGAAGGGGATCTGGTGCTCGTTGGCGGTGGCCCCGATCTGAATGGCCCCGACCATGGCACCCACCTCGATGAGGTTGAGAGACTCAGCCCAAAACGCACCCCAGTACACTTGCGCTCCCGGCTCTTCACGTTCTATCACACCCATAACCGGCGCGGTAGCATCACCGATGTACATCACGTCACTGATGTTGAACGAATCGGGACGACCCGCCTCCAGGTAGGATTGGCGTGTAATCTCCTCGCATACCGCCAACACCATCGGATGCCAGTGGATCTGGATAAGCCGCACGTCGTAACGCGCACACATGGAAGATACGTAGCCGAGCATGGCGAATCCGCCGATGGTCTGGGGGTTCCGCAAGTCGGCCCGCCCGGGATGGAATATGACGGGCTTACCCATCTCGGTGGAACGCCCTACCGCCTCATCCACGGCTTCAATGCCCGACAGCTTGCGAATTTCCGGTATAGGTACCCCCGCGCGCGCCCGGGTGATCATCGTATATACGAACGCAAAGAAGATCACTCCGAAAAAGAACGATGAGGCCACGCCTCCGGCCAAGAAGCCCAGTACCGTATCCT
>SLSY01000028.1 GCA_007130145.1 Bacillota bacterium | reverse complement strand
CTATTCTCTCCTCCATGCGGCTGAGCGTCCGTTGAGTCGCTGCATCGTCCACGGTGAAGGAGAGATGGAGAATGGACCCTTCGGCAATACCCTCGGGAAGATATGCCAGGGGAAGATGGAGTGGAATCTCCTCGGGACCGATGAGAAGGAGCGCCACCTTCGTTTCAATTTTGTCAATCACTGCCTTCATAGAGTAAACCACCTCCTGCTAATGGGCCTGAGCCCGCTAACTCCCCGGGTGAGCAAGAGAACGGGCGCACGCAGTGTGAACTCTGTCATGATGCTGTAAAAGTGAACCTGTATCGCTTTGCCCGATACCGGCCGCTAGGCGCCGCGGATCGTCTCTTCTTGCCTGCCGGTCTCTCTCCCACACCATCCGGATGGACTCGTCTTCACCACTCTACTCGGTGCACGTTTGGACGTAGAGGGTATCGCCGTCGCTGGTAAAGATGATGGTACCGTGTTGGTCATTGCGATAGACGGTAACTCCAAAACGCTCCAAGCGCTCCAGGACTTCATCATGGGGATGTCCGTAACGATTGTCGCGTCCGCACGGGATGACCGCATAGGTCGGAGACACAGCATCAAGAAAAGGTGGCGTGGTCGAAGTCCTGCTGCCGTGATGGCCCACTTTGAGAACATCGGCCGTTAGGGGAACCTCTCGTTCGAGCAGGCTTTCTTCGGCTGCCTGCTGGACATCGCCCGTGAAGAGGAACGAGGTGTTGGCGAATACCAAGCGGCATACAACGGAGTTGTCGTTCAAAGAACCCAGATCGCCCGGGGGACCGAGTATGTCAAGGAATGCAGCGCCTGGCAGCTCAATGGTTTGATCTTCCGGGGTTTCATACCGGCAACCCGCTTTCACCTGTGTTTCCACCAATGTAAGATAATCATCAAAGGTGACGGTGGTGTGGGGAATTCCTGCGTCGATGATCCGCTTGACGGGGAAACTCTCAAGCACGGCAATGAGTCCGCCAATGTGGTCGGCATGAGGATGGGTAGCTATGAGTACATCGATTTCACGAATCCCTCGTTTCACCAGATAATCGACAACCAGCTGGCCACTGTTTCTCGGGCCTCCATCGATGAGCACGGTGAAGCATCCTGCTTCGATTAAGATGCAATCGCCTTGTCCCACGTCGATGAAGTGGACATAAAGGGTTTCCCGATCAGGGGCAGGGCGCTCCCCTTCAGGCTCGAGCGTGGCGTCAGACGGAGTGGGGTGAGCCTCTACCGGTTCCTCCTCAATCTGCGACTCTTGGGTGGGCGCAGGCGTTGGCACGGGCGGTTCGGCCAGCAAGGAGCACCCGGCGAAGCAAAGAGCTAAGAGCCAGGTGATGATCACCGTCCATAGGGTGCTTTTGCTGCGAGACAGCATAGACAGACCTCCCATAGCTTTGCTTAACCTAAGGGTGCGCCAACCATGCCCAAAGATGCACGACGGGGCCATTGGGTGCTGAAAAGGGCGGCACCCTGGTCATGGCAAGAGGCACGTCCTTGGCCGTCTCACCGTTGACCGTGGACCACGCTTTCACGTTTCGGGGTTTCCCCCCGAATCCCTTCATGCTAGTGGGTGATTTCGGTGCGGATGGAAGGCACCAGCTGTGCTCTGCTGAAACCTGGGGCTTGATCTTGCGCGGGCCAGCGTCTTTTTGGGTCAGCTCGTCCAAGAGCGCGTGGAATCGTTATGGCAAGGAGGATTGCTTCCATGCCCGCCGCTGCTAGGGTGGGGAACGTCGCCCGTTCCTTCGCACAATGCAACATTTGTGCATGGGATGGGCGAGAGGACAGGATACGGAGCGCTGGGCGGGGAATGTTTGAAACAAATCGTGGGATGTGTCTATCCCACACAATGAAGGAGCGTGAGATGCTTGTCAGATTTCCGTGAACCGCGGTGGTTGGACTTGGATTTGGCTCATGTGTGGCATCCTCTCACCCAGCACCAGCAGCTGGAAGAGCAACCGCTGCTCATGGTGGAAGAGGCCCGTGGTGCCACCATCGTGGATGCGGGTGGCCGGCGTTATATCGATACCATGGCGGGACTTTGGTGTGTCAATGCCGGATATGGGCGGGAGTCTATCGCCCGGGCCAGTTGCGAGCAAATGAGCAAACTCTCCTACTATCCCCATACGGCAGCGAATCAACCGGCCGCCCAACTCGCTCGCCGCCTGGTTACGTTATTGGGGGGCTCTCTCAACCGCATCTATTTCACCAGCAGCGGATCGGAATCCAACGAGGCTGCTTTCAAGATCGCGCGCCAGTATGGGCGACAGGCGCGGCCCGCCGAGCATCGCTACAAGGTGATTGCCCGCCACCGGGCGTATCATGGGACCACCATGGGAGCCTTGAGCGCATCGGGCCAGTCCGAGCGACGCTGGCAGTTCGAGCCGCTCGTGCCGGGGTTTCTTCACGCCCCGCCTGCCTATTGCTATCGCTGCGCTTTGGGGCTTTCCTATCCCAACTGCGATCTGGCCTGCGTCAAACGCATCGAATCCATCATCACCCATGAGGGGCCGGAGACCGTCGCCGCTGTGATCGTCGAGCCCATTGTAGGGGGTGGTGGTATCTTGGTTCCGCCCCCGGGCTACTTCGAGGCACTGGAGGAGATCTCGGAGCGCTACGGGGTTTTGCTGATAAGCGACGAAGTGATATGCGGCTTTGGGCGTACCGGCCGCATGTTTGGCTACCAAACGTTCGGGTTCTCTCCCGACATCGTGAGCATGGCCAAGGGTATTAGCAGCGCCTATGTTCCACTGGGTGCCGTTGCTACCACTGAGGAGATCTTCGAACGCTTCTGGGGTCCGCTAGAGGAACGGCGACAACTCACGCAGGTCAATACCTTTGGCGGCCATCCCGTTGCCTGTCAGGCCGCTCTGGCCAATCTGGACATCATTGCCGACGAGCAGCTGGTCGAGCGCGCTGACACCTATGGGAATGCGTTCCTGGAACGGCTCAAAGGTTTGCAGGATTCCCCCCATGTCGGGGAGGTGCGCGGTCGGGGCATGTTGTGGGGCATCGAAATGGTAGAGGAGAAGAAATCCCGGGCTCCGCTTTCCCCGGCCGGCATGGCTCGCATCATGCGGCGGGCATTAGATGAAGGGGTCATATTGGGCAAAAACAGCATGACGACCACCCACTTGGCCAATGTCATCACCATGTCGCCTCCGCTGACGCTCACACCAGAAGAGGGCGATCACGTCTTCGCTGTCTTGCAGCGGATTCTCGCCGAATCGTTGTGACCGGTCACGTCTTCACCTTTGATGCGGGCAAACATGGAGGCAAGGGGTGGGAAACCGTGGCCGTTACCTACGTGGCCGGGGGAACCATCTGTGGTCAACACTTCTTCAAGGTCACCTTAAAGTGATGTAAAGCGGCATGCGGCCGTTACTGCCGTGATAGCTCCTCGCAGCTGGCGTCAGCAGGGCGAATAGAATAATGAGCGACTACGCGGGGAGTGGAAACGTCAGCCCCTCGGTGT
>SLSY01000255.1 GCA_007130145.1 Bacillota bacterium | reverse complement strand
TGCAACGCAAATGCCTCTCAGGGAGTCTCCTGGATCCGGATTTCCCCGAAGAAGGGGAGTACACCGAAGAGAAGATGAACCAGGGAATGGAGCAAACCGATCTTCCATTCAAGTTCGCTCGTGATGACTATCAAGTGCTTCTGGTGGCTGAGAAGTATCAGACAGGCCTTGACCAACCCTACTACACACCATGTACGTGGACAAGCGCTTGGGAGGAATCCAGGCCGTGTGCAGACCCTATCGCGTCTTAATCGCGTCCATGCGGGGAAAGATGACACCTTTGTCCTTGACTTTGTGAATGAGCCCGATGACATCCAGAAGGCCTTTCAGCCCTACTACGGTAACTTCTTGGCGGACGCATACGTCCACGTTACATTGCCGCAACATGGCCTCGGGGGTTTGCAGGAGCAATGCCTCTTTTGTCTTGATGACGCCTTCCACGTGATACGGCAGGCCGCAGTTGGTACAGGAAATATGAGGCTCACGGTTGCTCACGGTGATCGACGCATGTTCATCCAACCGGCGCCGTTTGGCTGCGGCAGTGGCCCCGCCGGCTTGCGTCTGCATATGAGTGTATGAAGATGTCAGGCATGCTTAACTCCGCTCATTTTGCCATGCCATCGTGGGAGGGAGAAACTGTCTTGTTTCATGGGGGGATGGACCGATGGGTGTAGGCTCTTGCTATTCGTTGCGACGGCGGCCGCAGGAATCTTGGACTGTCGCGTCGCGATGGTCCAAGGCGTATTGGGGCACGAGGATGAGGGCAGGGAGGCCAGTGATTGCTCGGTGCGAGAGGTGCTTTCTCTTATTCATGCTTCCCTACTAGATTATTGAGACTGATGATGCGTTTCTGTGGAAACAGGGCGAAAGAACAGACACGTTTTGATGCCGATGACTGCAGCTAGAGTGAAACCTAGAGCCACATAGAACACCGCCCGGATGTCTGACACGGCCAACACGCTGCCACCGATCATCGGGGCCAATACCATGCCCGGGCGCCAGAGCAGTTGTCTGACGGCAAAGGCGGATGCGACGCTGCCGGTGCGTTTCCCTTCGTCGGCGAATGCGGCCATGCTGGCCGGCTCGCGCACGGCATCGGAAAAGCCCAACGAAGCGTTCACGGTCATCAACGCATAAGGTGACTCTTGCGTGGTGAGCGCGATAAGGCCGAGTGCGTAAAGAATCCCACCCGCCGTCACCATGGGAAAGCGACCGAACCGGTCGGACAGTGAACCGGTGAATCGTTGAAAGAGCATGTTCATCGTCTGCTCGGAAGATATGATCAATCCCACGTACAAGGGGCTCAATCCCAGGGTGAGCCCGGCATAGATGGGCACGAAGGTGCGAGTCATCATGACCCCGAGCCCGTAGAAGACGCGAAAGGCTGCCATGGCCTGGATGTAGGAACTCTTGGCCAGCACCAGATAGGAGAACCCCTCCGGGCGCGCGCGGTCGTAACGATCCAGGTCCCGGCTCTTGAGCAACAAGGCCAGCGCGGTTCCGCTCACTGTGATCAAGACCAGATTGGGAGCGATAAGACCGAACTGCCCCACCAGCCATCCTGCGATAGCGGCGCCAATAGCACCACTCATGTTTCTGATGGAGTTGAAGGTGCCGATCAAGCGGCCCCGCTCATGGTCACCTGCAATCTCTCCCACCAGTGCCAGAGCCGTCATGGCCCCAGCCGTGAAACCGATGCCCTGGATGGCCCGGGCTACGGTGAAAGAGACTTCATTGTAAACTAAGAGGAACATGATATACGACAGCATGCTTGTGGCCAGGCCCCAGCGCAGGATGGTTGCCTTGCCGATGCGGTCAGACAGCCAACCCAGAGGGAGAACCAGTAGGGTTCCTGCCAGGGCATAGGCGGTGGTGAACGCCCCGATCCAGTAGGGCGAAGCGTCGAACACCAAAGAATACTCGGGTATCATGGTGACCAGAGTTTGGTTGCCCAACGCATTGGTGAAGGACACCAGGTACAGTCCCAATAAAGCCATAGTACGACCCGATGGCGGCCTGGTTGTCGAAACATCAGTGTCCGTTGAAATGATGAGCCCCCCCTCCGTCAATCGCTCCTTTCTTCTCTACTCCGTTTTCTCTAGAATGTCCTTTACGCAGCGCTCGGGGGAACAGATATCACCCATTCTGTCTCGTGTTCTTGGGAAAACAGAAGGGGTTCGATCCAAAGAGCATGTTCATTGTTCCGTGAACTACCCCCTCAAAATCACATCCTCTTGCGTATTAGATGTTAAGTAAGGAGCATAAGAGCATTGAACGTCCTTGAAGAGACTGTAAGTGAAATTCAAGAGGGAAATGATGCCTTACGTGAGCGCGTGCTTGTTTCCTACCAGCCTTTCATCCATAAGTATGCCAGCTTTATCTGCAAGAAGAAGCTGGACTGGGCACACGATGATGAACTGAGCATTGCTCTTATCGCCTTTAACAAGGCCATCGACGGATACCGGGCGCGGCGTGGAAGTGCCTTTACCGCCTATGCAAGAGCAGTGATGAAGAATAGTCTGATAGACTACTTCAAGAAACAACCCCACTATCTGCTTTTGGATGAAAAACGCGTCGATGCTGTGCCCCAATCGCTGTCAAAAGACGCTCGTTGGGCGGTCGATGACTATGCCAATGAACTGGAGAATAGAGACAGGGCCTTTGAAATCGGACTCTTCAAAGAAGAACTCTGCCAGTTTGGACTCAGCTTGAAGGAAATGCCGGCAGTTTCGCCCCGCCACCGAGCCACCCGAGAGTATCTGAAGTCGGTGGCGCAGCAGATCAGCAGCCATGAGCAAATAGTGCGTAAGCTTAACAGGAACAAGCGACTCCCCAGCAAAGAGATTCAAGCCTACACGGGAGCCAACCGCAAAACCTTGGAAAAATGGAGAAAGTATCTTGTGTCCTTGATCATAATCCTGACCCACCCTGACCTGGGAATATTGACGGAATACGTGTGGGGAAAAGAGGCGTGACGTATGTGGTCAAAGCGGATAAAAGGGATGGTCGCGGAGACGTGCGGGGATGATCTCATTCTCTTGACCCGAGAGGGCCAATTTGTGAGACTACCTGCTCAGGAAGGTGACCATTGTCCGGGCATGGAGGTAGAAGTGAGACTCCCAGGGCAGTGGAAACGGCCCTTGATGCTCGCTGTGGCCGGAGTCGCAGCGGCAATGCTCATAATCTTCTTTCATCTGATCCCGGTTTCAGTCCCAGCTCCGGCGGCCTACCTGGCCCTGGATATAAACCCGAGCCTGGTGCTGTCTTTAGATGAGAACGCCATCGTAATGGAAGTGGAGGCTCTCAATGAGGACGCTGAAAGGATCCTAAACCAGCTGCAATTGGAGGAGCTAGAAGTTCAAAATGCGGTGCATATCATTCTTGATGCGGCGCATGAAGGGGCCTATTTGCGGCCGGGCCGGGATCATGTCGTCCTCATCTCTTTGGCAGCTCCGGAACGCTACATCGTCGGTGAAGATGACTTGCGCGC
>SLSY01000033.1 GCA_007130145.1 Bacillota bacterium | reverse complement strand
GACGTGCTGCATACCGATACCACCTCAGTGTTGATGCTCGTGGAGGGGAAGCGTCAGTTGCCCAACAACCTCAGGCTGGTCCCGCGACTCTTGCAGGTGCTGGGCCGGTCCGAGAACATCTGCCTTTTCTGGACGCCACCCGGATCCGACCGATGAACGGTCGGTAATGACTCATCTCTTGCTACCAAGGGTGTGGAAAATGGGTCCAAAGATCTGCTGTTCGGCTTGTAGAAGATAGCAAGGGATGGTATACTAATGGCGCGAAGGTCAAAGTAGGTCAAAGGCAAAAAGGGGGGGTTGTTGTGAACCTCAGTGACTACATCGAGAAGCACATCAAGCAGCTGCTCAAGCAGGATGCTTCAAGTGTCGTGGATATACAACGTAACCTCTTGGCCGATGAGCTGGGATGTGCCCCGTCGCAAATAAACTACGTTTTGACTACACGTTTCTCACGGGATCGAGGATATCTCATCGAGAGCCGCCGGGGTGGCGGAGGCTACATTCGCATTATTCGCCTTTCGACTAAGCCCAGTGAGAGAGTACGCGAAATGCTATCATCCCAGCGGGTTACCCAAGCCCAAGCCATGCAACGCATTGCCTGGTTGGAAGAGTATGGATGGCTTAGCAAGCGAGAAGCTGCTCTTATGCGCGCTGCTGTGGACAGTAGCGTGCTCAAGCTGGGCCTGCCCGAACGTGATATCGTGCGAGCTCATATCTTCCGGGCTATGTTGACTACGCTGATCAAGTTGTCGGGGGGTGGAGAAAGTGCTTTGTGACCAGTGCCAGAAACGACAGGCTACTGTGCACGTCGAGAAGATCGTGAATAACCAAAGGGTCGAATACAATCTGTGTGAGCAGTGTGCTCAAGGCCAGGGGGAACTGGGGAGTTTCTTCTCTAACCCGGTGTTCTCCATTAACAGTTTATTGTCTGCTCTTTTGAATGATGAGGAACGGCGCAGTCGTGCTCTGCATGCGCAGCCCAGCACCTGCTGCGAAACGTGCGGGCTCACCTATGGTGAGTTTGCCCGCATCGGTCGGTTGGGGTGTAGTGATTGCTACGAGACATTCAGTGAACGCTTGGATTCCATTCTGCGACGCATGCAGGGTTCGGTTACTCATGTGGGCAAGGTGCCCAAAAGAGCCGGTGCCCATTTGGCTCTACGCCGGCAGATTTCCGAGCTGCGTAGGGAGTTAGAAGCCGCAATAGAACGGGAAGCCTATGAAGAAGCTGCCGAATTGAGAGACCGCATCCGTCAATTGGAGGCGACGGCGAGCAAAGACGCAGAGGAAGGGCAGGCGAAAGCAGATGGATCTTGACCGCATCTTGACAAGAGCCGCGTCAGGATGGACGGACGGTTCGGGGCCGCAAGCCGACATCGTGGTATCGACCAGGGTGCGTTTGGCTCGGAATCTGGCCAGCAAACCCTTTCCGCACCGGATGGACGGTTCGTCTTTGGAGCACTTGCTTGCCGAGGTGGAGACGGCAGTAGAGCATCTCAACGAGCGAGAGAAGTGGAGTCCGTTTCAGTTGTTGCGGCTCGAGGATATGCATGATCTAGACAGAAGAGTGCTGGTGGAGAAGCACCTGGTGAGCCTGAATCTCATTGCTGAGCCCGTCGGCAGGGCCGTGGTCTTGCGTGACGACGAGATGGTCAGTGTGATGGTGAATGAAGAAGATCATCTCCGCTTGCAGTGTCTTTTTCCGGGACTGCAATTGGAGGAAGCCTGGGTGGCAGCCAGTGGTCTGGATGATTGTTTGGAGGAGCAACTGGGATATGCCTTCTCGGAGTCTCGCGGCTACTTAACCTGTTGTCCTACGAACACAGGAACGGGACTGAGGGCCTCGGTCATGTTGCATTTGCCCGCCCTCATCATGGCGCAGGGCGCCGGGCGCGTGCTTAGCGCCATCAACAAACTCGGTTTGGTTGTTCGGGGCCTCTATGGGGAAGGAACCCAGGCCGCGGGCAATCTGTTTCAGATATCCAATCAGGTTACGCTTGGTCATTCGGAAGAAGACGTCATTCGCAACTTGCACGGGATTGCCAGGCAAGTGGTGGATCAGGAAGCGAGGGCCCGCAGGGCTCTCATGAAGGAAGCGCCACTACAGCTGGAAGATCGAATAGGCCGCGCGTATGGGATCTTGAGCCATGCCCGGGTACTGTCGGGGGATGAAGCGTTGAAACTATGGTCAGATGTGCGTCTGGGTGTTGATCTGGGCCTTCTGACTGATATGCCCCGTGCAGCCTTGAACGAACTCATTGTTTCCAGCTGTCCTTGTTTCTTGCAGCGCCAAGCCGGTCGAGAACTTGCCTCGGCCGAGTGCGATGCGCTGAGAGCCGAGATCATAAGGAAGACTTTCACAAAAAATGGGTAGGAGGGATGTTCGTGTTTGGACGGTTTACGGAACGAGCGCAGAGAGTTTTGCTCTTGGCTCAGGAGGAAGCGAAGCGCCTGGGACACGGGCGCCTAGATACAGAACACTTGCTGCTGGGGTTGTTGCGTGAAGGCGGAGGCCTAGCAGGACAAGTTCTCATGGAACTAGGGGTAGACTTGGGCACGCTCCGCCAGGAATTGGCCCGGGAGCTGGATCAGCCCAAGCAGGTAGTTGGTGAACTCACCGTCTCGCCTCATGCCAAGAAGGCTCTGGAACTGACCGCCGAAGAGTCTCGGGCATTGGGCCATAACTTTGTCGGTACCGAGCACATCCTCTTGGGTCTGCTCAGGGAAAAGGAAGGGATGGCAGCTCAGATCCTCAGCCGAATGGGTGTGGACCTGGAAGGCGCACGGCGTGAAGTGATGCAGCAAACGGGAGGACAAGGCGAGATAGCACCTCAGTCGGATTCAGGCCGGCAGAAGGAAGCAGCCCCGACGGCCACGGCCACCCTTGATGAATTCGGTCGGGATCTCAACGAACTGGCTCGGGAAGGAAAACTCGACCCGGTGATCGGGCGTGAGAAAGAGATCGAGCGTGTCATTCAGATTCTCAGCCGGCGCACGAAGAATAATCCGGTGTTGATCGGCGAACCCGGGGTGGGAAAGACGGCCATAGCCGAGGGTTTAGCTCAGGAGATCGTCACTACGAAAGTGCCCGAAATCCTGCGTGACAAACGAGTGGTGACACTGGATATGGCAGCTCTGGTCGCGGGCAGCAAGTATCGGGGAGAGTTTGAGGAACGGCTAAAGCGTGTGTTAAACGAAATCAACCAATCCGGTAATGTCATCCTTTTTGTTGACGAAATGCATACCATTATCGGTGCGGGGGCAGCCGAAGGAGCCATTGATGCGGCCAACATACTCAAGCCGGCCCTGGCCCGAGGAGAATTGCAGTGCGTAGCGGCTACAACCCTTGATGAATATCGCAAGCACGTGGAGAAGGACGCAGCCCTTGAGCGTCGCTTTCAACCCGTCATGGTGGAAGAGCCCACAGTGGAAGAGACCATGCTCATTCTCGAAGGGTTAAGGGACCGTTATGAGGCGCACCACCGAGTCAAGATCAGCGATGAGGCCCTTGTAGCTGCGGCCAGACTGTCAGACCGTTACGTGAGTGACCGCTTCTTGCCCGATAAGGCCATTGACCTCATTGATGAGGCCTCATCTCGGGTACGGCTTCGCAGCACGGTAGCGCCTCCCGATTTGAAAGAGATGGAGAGCCGCCTCCAAGAACTCAAGAAGGAGAAAGAGGAAGCCATTCAACGCCAGGAGTTCGAAAAAGCCGCTCGTCTGCGCGACCAGGAGAAGGACGTGCAAGACCGACTCATTCAGGAGCGTGACCAGTGGCAGAAGAAAGAAGTGCGGGAGCAATCGGTTGTTACAGACGACGATATTGCCTATATTGTTGCATCCTGGACAGGGATTCCTGTCAAGAAACTTGCCACAGAGGAAACGCAGCGTTTGATAAATCTTGAGGAAGAATTGCACAAGCGCGTGGTGGGTCAGGACGAGGCAGTGGTAGCGGTGGCCAAGGCCATCCGCAGGGCCCGGGCAGGACTCAAGGACCCCAAACGACCCATTGGCTCTTTCATTTTCCTGGGACCCACCGGCGTTGGTAAGAGCCATCTGGCCAAGGTCCTGGCCGAAGCCCTTTTCGGTGATGAGGATGCCATGGTCAGGTTGGACATGTCCGAATACATGGAGCGGCATACCGTCTCGCGTCTGGTTGGTTCTCCTCCCGGTTACGTAGGGTATGATGAAGGAGGCCAGCTCACAGAAGCGGTCCGGCGCCGCCCCTACTCAGTGGTACTGCTAGACGAAGTGGAGAAGGCGCATCCCGAGGTATTCAACGTGCTGTTGCAGGTGCTAGAAGATGGACGCCTTACGGAGGCGCGAGGAAGAACGGTCGACTTTCGCAACACGGTTGTCATCATGACATCGAACATTGGTGCCCATCTCATCAAGCAAAAAGCCGGCTTGGGCTTTCAGGCAGGCAGTGATGGCGAACGGGAGTATGAGGACATGAAGGAGAGAATCCTGGAAGAAGTCCGCCGCACACTTAGGCCGGAGTTCATCAATCGCGTGGACGAGATGATTGTCTTTCATCCTCTCGAGGATCAGCATCTCAAGGGCATCGTTGGCCTAATGCTTGAAGAAGTTGCCGAACGCTTGCGCGACAATGATCTGCAAGTGAGCTTCAACGACTCAGTGGTTGACCATCTCCTTGCTGAAGGCACTGACAAGACCTACGGAGCCAGACCATTGCGTCGCGCGATTCAGCGTCTCGTGGAGGATGAGATGTCGGATGCAATGTTGTCCGGTAAGATTAGACCTGGCGAACGCGTCGAAGTGACCATGGAAGATGGGAAACTCATCTTCCATTCTGATTGATTAGCACATTCGCAAGGCCATAAAAGAGAAAGACACTCCCGCTGCAGGAGGGTGCCTCCGGCAGCGGGAATTTCTCGTATTGAGGATACCGGTTGGGGGAGGTTTTGGTCTGTGGCCCGTACTAAGAGCCGTTTCGTTTGTCAAGAGTGTGCCTATGAGTCCAGCGCGTGGGTTGGACGTTGTCCCCACTGCAACCAGTGGAACAGCATGGTGGAGGAAGCCACTGCCAAGTCAGAAGCGAAGGCTCCATCAGGAGCCTCTCCCGTAAGGCTCAAGGACTTGGACGGGCTGTCCAGTCAGCGGCTAGCCACCCACAGCCGTGAATTCAATGGGGTCTTGGGCGGTGGTGTCGTTCCCGGTTCCACGGTGCTGGTTGGCGGCGATCCTGGTATCGGTAAGTCAACCTTGCTATTGCAGGCAGCTACTAGCCTCGCAGATGGCGGCATTGACACTCTCTACGTGTCAGGGGAAGAGTCATTGCAGCAGATCCGGCAGAGAGCTAGCAGACTGGGCCTTTGTCCGGATTCTCTCCTCCTTTTGGGTGAAACCGATGCCGATGGCATTGAGCGGTGCCTTAGACAAGTGGGCCCGCGGGTTGTGGTCATTGATTCCATTCAGACGCTATATGATCCAGTGCTTTCTTCGGCTCCCGGGAGTGTAGGCCAGGTGAGGCATTGCGCGGGTCGTTTGATCTCGGTAGCGCGAAGCATGGATATTGCCATATTCTTGGTAGGGCATGTGACCAAGAGCGGAGAACTGGCCGGACCGCGCGTTCTGGAACATATGGTGGATACGGTGCTTTACTTTGAGGGTGAGCGTCATCATGCTTATCGCATGTTAAGAGCGGTTAAGAACCGTTTTGGCTCCACCAATGAGTTGGGACTGTTTGACATGACCGATCGGGGTTTGATCGATGTTACCAGCCCCTCACAACTCCTGTTGTCGGAACGTCCGCAGAACATTCCGGGGTCGGTGGTGGTGGCCGTCATGGAAGGAAGCCGCTCGCTCCTGGTAGAAGTGCAGGCCCTCATCGCCCCCAGTGCCTGGCCTAGTCCGCGACGCACCGCCATGGGAATCGATCAAAATCGCTTGGCCTTGCTCTTGGCTGTTTTGGAGCGGAAGATGGGACTGGTGGTGAGCAATCAGGATGCTTACGTGAAGGTGGCGGGGGGACTTCGGGTGGATGAACCCGGTGCCGATCTAGGCATTGCTTTGGCTTTGGTCTCGAGTTATCTGGATGCACCTCTTGATGACAAGATGGTGGTGATAGGCGAAGTGGGCTTGACCGGAGAGGTGCGGATGGTGAGCGGGGTGGATCAGCGATTGCGGGAAGCAGAGAAACTGGGCTTTTCTCAGTGCATGCTCCCTGCCCATGTGCATAAGACTGCCGACATAGGGCTCATACCGGTGGCTAATCTGGAACAGGCAATGACACGACTGGGGCTTAAGAAATCACGGCCCCGAAACACGGGGCCGCTTCTTGAGGACTTATCATGATAGGTTGAAGTAACCGAGCGTAGAGATTCTCTTGTACTCATTGGACAAGACGTCTTGCAGATTCATATCCATAACATTGCACAAAGCCGTCAAGTAGAACAGTGTCGCACCGATCTCCGATTCCAGGACCTCCGCACACTGCTCGCACATGTTCCCCTCAAGGTGACTGGACATATGCTCGCGAACTTCCTGAAAGGACGAAAGATCAGACGGTACAGTCTGCCTCGAAGCCTTGATGCTTACGCAACCGCAGTTAGTGACGGCCTTGGTTAGAGCCCGGTTGGTGCGAGCCACCGACTCTTGCAGTTTGGACATGATGTCGACAATACTGCGGTGCCTCACGAGAAATTGTCCTACTGTATCTTGAAAGCCATCGCACAATAGATCTTTACCCAATACTCTACCCCCCGATACATCATCGAGTCCCTAGAATTAGGCATCGTGGTGGACGTGGCGGGATTCGAACCCGCGACCTTTCGGATGCGAACCGAATGCTCTCCCACTGAGCCACACGCCCACACAATCTACTGACATTCTATACAAGTTTACCAGGGTAGTCAAGGAGCGCATGCTAAATGGCGGTGTCTTCCAGGAAGGATACGAATCGGGTGGGCGCACTAGGGGCGCACTGAGAAAAAAGCGGATGAGCCAAACGCCCCTGACTTCACTTAAAGGGTTGGCAGGAGATGGCGTGTCACTGTGCCCGGACAGTAGATATTGACATCCCGCGGAGGAATAACAGGTTGAGGCCATAAAAGAGGCATTCAATGTACTGGTTCATCCCACAACAGGTCGTTGACATGGGTATTATAGCATGATATAATACTAAATTCTTGACAATAGTGCCTGCTAGTGGTATCCTAATTCTAGGATACAGCGAGGAGGCGCGAGCATGCTGTTCAACGTGGGTGACAAGGTTGTCTACCCGATGCACGGAGCCGGTGTGATAGAGGCTATTGAAGAGAAAGAAGTGCTGGGTGCTAGTCAACGCTACTACATTATGCGTTTGCCCATGGGTGACATGAGGGTTATGATTCCGACGCATAATGTGGAGGAGATTGGCCTGCGCCGGGTTATCTCCGAAACAGAGGTCGAAGAGGTGTTTGCGGTGCTGCGGGCCGATCGTACGACGATGTCGACGAACTGGAACCGTCGCTACCGGGCAAATCTGGAAAAGATCAAGTCAGGGGACATCTATGAAGTAGCTGAGGTCGTGCGAAACTTGGTGTTCAGAGATCGTGAAAAGGGTCTATCCACAGGCGAGCGAAAGATGCTCGATAGTGCCAAGCAAATTCTCGTGAGCGAACTGGTTTTAGCCAAAGGTATTGACGAAGAGGATGCCAACGAGATATTGGAACAAGTCATGTCATGAGCCTCAGTAACCCGTCAGAGTTTAACTGTTAAGTCCGGTCATTGACCGGACTTATTGTTATATGGGTAATTCTTCCACTCTTGAAAGCGGGCAGTTGATAACATATAATGAGATAAGATCAAAGGTCGAAAGGAGGTGAACCAATGAATAGACTAGCAGCTAGAATCATGGCTGTGTTGTTTGGCTCTTCAGGAGCGCTCATTACGCACTATGGAGCAGGACCGTTGGCAGAGAATGTCGACATCGAAATCAGCTTCACTCAGAGGATTGGCCTCATTGCCCTTGGTTTTATTGTGGCCGGGGTGATAGGGTATTTCGCCGGTCCCCCCATCGTGCGAAAGACATGTAAGGCTATATCCTGGATTGAGGAACGCGTGTCTCGTGCTTCTTTGCTCGAGATCGTCATGGGTACAGTTGGGTTGATTATTGGACTCATCATAGCTAATTTGGTTAGGCCCCTCTTGGCCCAAATTCCGTTCCTGGGTTCGGTTCTACCCGCAGCCAGTATGTTGCTGTTGGGCTATCTAGGCCTTATGATTGCCCGTACCAAGAAGGACGATGTGTTTGCGTTTACCGGCCGATCACGTCTGACCCGACGGGGTACAGGTGTGCAACCGAAGATTCTTGATACCAGCGTGATCATTGATGGACGGATTGCTGATGTGGCGGATGCTGGTTTCTTGGAAGGGTCGCTCATAATCCCTTCGTATGTCATTGACGAGCTGCGTCACATTGCTGATTCCCAGGATGTTATGCGCCGCAGTCGCGGGCGACGAGGCCTCGATGTCCTTGCCAGGTTGCAGCAAGACTTGGGCGTACCCGTAGAGATTCTGGAGAAGGATGCCTACCCCAATCTGGATGTCGACAACAAGCTGATTCGACTGGCCGAATCAATGAAGGCCAGCATCGTCACGAATGATTACAATCTGAACAAAGTGGCGACACTGCAGGGCGTCAGTGTGCTCAATGTAAATGAGTTGGCTACGGCGGTGCGTCCGGTCGTTCTTCCCGGAGAAGAACTGGTTTTGCATGTTGTCCGGGATGGTAAGGAAGCTGGCCAAGGCATCGCTTATCTTGACGACGGTACGATGATCGTCATAGAGGGCGGTAAACGATACATTGGCGAGGATGTATCGGTCGTGGTGACCAGCACACTACAGACTGCGGCTGGGCGCATGATTTTTGCTCGTCCAAGACAGAACGAAAGGTCGGCGACAACCTAGAGTGTGGGAAGCAAACGATCCAAAGCACATGCCCGGCGTTAACGTCATCGTCGTGGCGGCTGGCAGAGGACAGCGCATGGGTGGGGGAAAACCCAAGCAATTCCGTGCCCTGCGTGGCATTCCCGTGTTCATTCGTGCCATAATGCCTTTCCAGGCGGCTAACTGTGTTAAAGCCATTTGCGTAGTTGTTTCAGAAGAGTATCTGCACTCAGCCCGGGAGATGATTGAGAAGTATCATCTTGATAAGGTCGTCCGGATCGTAAAGGGAGGACATGAGCGACAGCATTCGGTGCAATCTGGTCTGGTGGCACTTGAGGATCGGTCTGCCGACATTGTCGTCATTCATGATGGGGCCCGTCCCCTGGTAACCGAAGCTCTGATAGAAGATGTGGTCATGGCTGCGTATACACACGGGGCGGCCGTACCGGTCCTACCTTTGCCGGACACAGTGAAACTGGTGGGTGAGGGTACTGTTGTTCGTTCATTGGCTCGAAGTCACCTGCGTTTGGCTCAAACTCCCCAAGCATTTCACCCCTCGCTGCTAAAGGAAGCGTATGAACGCCATGGACGACACGGGGCTACCGATGATGCCTGGCTGGTGGAAGAATGCGGTTATCCGGTTCACACTGTGGAGGGGCGAACGGATAATCTGAAGTTAACCTGTGCTGAGGATTGGGTGGTGGCAGATAAGTTGCTTGATGATGGCAGTGGGCCCCGGGTCGGAATGGGCTATGATGTTCATCGTTTGGCAGCTTCCCGTCCTCTTATTCTGGGTGGGATTCGCATTCCGTCGGACTTGGGATTGGACGGGCACTCTGATGCTGATGTCTTGGTCCATGCTGTCATCGATGCGATGCTGGGCGCGTTGGCTCTGCCCGATATTGGACAGCAATTTCCAGATAGTGACCCAGCGTACCGCGGTGTTGATAGTTGTGTTCTATTAGATAGGACCAACCAACTCTTGCGCAGGCAGGGGTGGTACGTGAGCAACGTTGATTGCACTTTGGCCGCTGAATCACCCAGACTATCTCCTTTCATCGCCAAGATGAGAGCGAAATTGGCTGGTGTCTTGCGTGTAGAAGAAGAACAGGTGGGTATCAAGGCCACGACCACCGAGGGGCTGGGATTTGTGGGCCAGCGTGAAGGCATATGTGCCTGGAGCGTGGTTATGATCAGACAAATAGGCTAGGGCAGCCTTTCCCCGGAAGAGTTATTGCTGCTGTTGATATTCATCCTACCGGACATGATGTCCTCGGTGACATCGTGATCCTAGTTTCAGTATTAGGAGGAGCATTCTTGAAGGAAGTAGCCGATCTCGAGGTCAAGGTCATTCATTATCCCTTCATGGGTACCGGCATCAACACCGAGCGCCTGTTATTGATGACGCGATTATGTTACGCCCCCCTGGGCAGCGAGGACATCATGCGCATGGTCCACGGAAAGGACGGGCCTAGTGACAAGGAAGCGGGGAAATTCGTGCGGGGCTTGGTGAAATCAGGCCATCTGGGTGCGTTGGAGCACTGGGTGACGTCTTTTGCCGTGGAAGGCTACAGCCGTATCTCTAGTCAGCAAAATGACCGCCACCGGCTTATGAAGATGTTCAAAGAGCCAGGCGTCTACATGACAGAGCCAGAGCAATCGTCGCCGGATGTGTCCCAGCTGCAGCAATCCCAACGCTATGTCAAGGAGAAAGAGTTCCGCTACGTAGTGCCGCCCAGTTTCCGCCGCCACCCCGAGTTTTTACAGCGCTTCCATGCTTTGCAGGCAGAGATCAGGAAATTGCAGGTTGAAGGTTTGCGCGAGGGCATTGGCGCCGAAGACGTGCGATTTGCCCTGTCCAATGCCACCGAGACTCGCTTTATCATCACTACCAATGCCCGGCAGCTGCGCCACATGTTCAACTTGCGCTGCTGTACCCGTTCCCAATGGGAGATCAGGGCACTGTTCCAGCGACTGCTGGCGATCTATCGGCAAATTGCCCCCAATATCTTCTTTGGTGCTGGAGCATCTTGTGATGAGCGTGGTTATTGTCCGGAGAGTCAATGGTCCTGCGGTCGCGCGCCAACTTTGAAAGAACTCCAGAGTGCATACAAACAGAGGGGATCCGATGACGAGTCGATATGATGTAGTGGCGGGAAAGAATGCGGTACGCGAGCTTCTTTTTAGCAATCAACCCGTACAAGAGGTATGGTTTTGCGGAAAACTCGATCCCGATATTGAGGGGAAGGCTCGCCGGAGTCAGGTGAAGCTGCACAAGGTATCCCGGGAACAACTGCAAGACCTTGCGCCCAAGCATCAGAATGTTATCGCTCTGGCATACAAGCCGGTGCGTCAGCTGGGTTTGGAAGAATTACTTCAGCTGGCTCATGCAGATGTTAACCAATCTCCTTTACTGGTGATGACGGATGGAATTCAGGACCCTCGTAACCTGGGGGCAGCGATAAGGGTGGCAGATGCGGCCGGTTCACATGGGCTCATTTTGCCCAAACACCGCGCGGCCCCCCCCACGGCCACTGTGATCCGCACAGCGGCCGGAGCAACGGCCCATTACCCCTTGGTGACAGTGACCAACTTGAATCGGGCCATGCAGGAATGCAAGGCAGCTGGTTTGTGGATAGCAGGTCTTGACGCCGAGGCAGACAAGAGCATCTGGGAGGCAGACCTCACCGGTCCCTTGGTCATTGTTTTGGGCTCGGAGCACAAGGGTCTGCGCAGACTGGTGAAGGAGAGATGTGATTTCACGTTGAGCATTCCCATGTTTGGGGGTGTACGTTCGCTCAATGCCTCCACTGCACTGGCTGTGGCCCTTTACGAGGTGCGTAGGCAACGTGCGGTTTAGTATTCGGATTTGTATTGATGTTCCAGCAGCCTGGACTTGCTTCATGAATGGGGTAAAGGTATAATAGATAGTAGCGTGTCGCGGACAAGTTGCGTATCGTATCATTAATCCGGGAGGGCGATATGGTGAGCATCACCCCCCAGAGCGAAGTGTTGCTTGAGTATGAAGCCATGCCAGATGAGGAGATCGTGGATTACGCTCGCGACGGTTCCAACATAGCGCTGGAGTTTCTTATTCACAAATACAAGAACTTCGTGCGCGCCAAAGCGAGATCATATTTCCTCATAGGCGCTGACCGAGAAGACATTATTCAAGAGGGCATGATCGGGCTTTACAAAGCCATCCGGGACTTTAAGAGCGATAAACTGTCATCCTTTAGAGCATTTGCTGAGCTGTGCGTCACTCGCCAGATCATCACGGCGATTAAGACGGCAACACGGCAAAAACACATTCCGCTTAATTCGTATGTTTCTCTTAATAAACCCATCTATGATGAGGATTCGGACCGGACGCTACTGGACATTATCTCCGGTTCGAAGGTCACTGATCCAGAAGAATTGATCATTAACCGGGAAGAATTCGGGGACATTGAGGAGAAGATGGTGCAGATCCTCTCGGATCTGGAGTGGAAAGTGTTGATGTCATATCTGGATGGTAAGTCCTATCAGGAGATTGCTGGGGACCTCAAACGTCATGTGAAATCCATTGACAATGCACTGCAACGCGTCAAACGCAAACTCGAACGCTATCTGGATGATCGGGAAGCCTACAAGGACGTAGATCCGGTTCAGAAAGCGGAATGAGACATTGGGTCTTGACCAATTGGGATTTAACAGGTATAATTACAAATTGTCGAGTGAGATGCTGGCGTAGCTCAATGGCAGAGCAGCTGATTTGTAATCAGCAGGTTGCGGGTTCGATTCCCATCGCCAGCTCCATGAAGTGAATAGTGGAGAGGTACCCAAGTGGTTAAAGGGGGCAGACTGTAAATCTGTTGGCGAAGCCTTCGCTGGTTCAAATCCAGCCCTCTCCACCAGTATTTGATAGTCGTAACGTCGCGGGGTGGAGCAGTCCGGTAGCTCGTCAGGCTCATAACCTGAAGGTCGTAGGTTCAAATCCTACCCCCGCAACCAGAACAAGAACCGGTTGATACCGGATTAGCGATATTATGTGGTGCTCACATAGCTCAGGCGGTAGAGCGCGTCCTTGGTAAGGACGAGGTCACCGGTTCAACCCCGGTTGTGAGCTCCATTTTTTCTATCTTTCTTTCGTTGGCAGCCCATTAGCTAATAGTTTCCATGTCGTAGGCAATACTAGTGCGGACCAAATTTGGGTTTACTTGTACATATGGAGGGGGAACCAAGATGGCCAAAAAGAAGTTTGAACGGACCAAGCCCCACGTAAACGTGGGAACCATCGGGCATATCGACCACGGGAAGACGACGTTGACGGCGGCCATCACTAAATGTCTGGCGTCG
>SLSY01000185.1 GCA_007130145.1 Bacillota bacterium | reverse complement strand
GGACAACCCTGGCACTTGGTCCGGTAGCGGGGACAGGTCGGGCACTGCGAACCGCAGGGCGGCTTCTGATTCACCGGTCCATGAGGGGGAAAGGCTTCTTTGTCCATCAACGCGTCATTGCACCACTCGACCCCAGCCTCTAGGGCCCCAATCAGCTGGGGCTCCTCACAGAGAACGTCGACCCACCACGTCTTGTGTAGGGGAACACAGAAGAGGATCTCCACCACGTGGTGCTTTCCTTTGACCGTGTTAATCTTATGGGCATGAGGGCAGCGAAGGAACATAGCGCGCAGCCTTGCGGCCTCATCGCCCCCGGGCATTTGAGCCCAAAAACGTGCCGCGCGATGGGGCAAAGACGCCCCTGCACTTTGCATTGACCTTCACCCTTTTTCCCGTACGACCTCGAAGATCAAACCTCCCTTGGGATCGGGACAGCTCGCCACAATGCGATCGGTTTCCGGTCCCAAAGACCCACCCGCGGCCAGAATGCGGGCCATCGGAAGCAAACCAGCAAACGCCGTCAGACACAAGCCCTCGGGGGTGTAACCCTCGAGCCGAAATTCTTCACCAACGCGGTGACCGCTGGAACAACTACTCTTGGCTTCGATGATGCGGATGGTCACGGGATAGCTCTTAGCCATGTGAAAAGACCCCTTTCCCATGTGAAAGTCGTAGGCAACGTTGCTAGCTCATTTCCCTCTGTCGGCCCATTCTCCTGCCTTCGGAAGCAAATGGCAACGCGCTCATCCCCCCCGACAAGCCCTGCAACACAGTCATGTCTCTCTTGTTCGCTTCGAGGCCAAGGAGTGCGACCGAAAAAAGGACCCCAAGCCGCCCCAACGTCCAGCGACGTTTAACTCCCGCCACTGTAGGCAGATGGGACCCTCTTTGGCATACGCTGACAACAACGCCCCGGTGATGTCCGCCGGCGCTGTATTTTCCCGGGGGAGCCGAGCGAAGCATGGGAAACACAACTCCCTCTTGATCATGGGATGGGAAAAGACCTGGTGACAGAAGAGGGGATCATGTGGGTATTAAGCAGACCACAATGAGATTTGCCCTCCAGCGCTTGGGGTAGACAAGTCGGGGGATGGTTTCAACGGTCGGGCCCCGGCCGAGCTCCCCCGGTCTTGGCCTGAGCACCTCATCTACCCCCGGCATAACGGCGCATGAGCTCGATCACCGTCTCAGGGTCTTCCTCATGGGGCACATGACCGGCTTCAACCCGATGTACATCTACCTTCTCGGCCTGCTCGGCTTTTTGGGCCGTCGCTTCAGGAGCGATGATCTGGTCCTCGCTCCCTACTATGAGCAATGTCTCCACAGCTACGCCGTCCAGCGCTACGGCACCTGAAGCTTGCGTCAAGTTCGCCAGGCTAAAGTGCCACAAAGCCCGGTCCCAGTCATCGGCCTTCAGGGGGAGAGCATAGCCATCCACCACTTCCTGTGTGATCTGCTCCGTATCATACCAGGCTGACTCCAGCGCATCATAGGGCGATGACAAAGCCCGACGTATCAAACGACGCGCCAAAGGTTCAACCCATGAGGAACGGAGTAGGCGCTCAGTCCACCCCGGGAGGCGAGCCGGAGCACTCAGAGCCGGGCTGATGAGTACCAGGCCTTGCACGCGCCGGGGATCTTCCTGGGCTATGAACATGACCAAGCGAGCGCCGGCCGAATGACCAACGAAGATGGCATCGTCGACGCCCCACGCATCCAGAAGAGAAAAGGTGAGGGTCACTGCATCGCCTTCGCTATAGGGACCCGGGAAGTTGCGGCTGGTGAGGCCAAACGCCGGGCGGTCAAAGGCGTAGAACGTACCCGGCAGCACCCCGGGAACCATCAACTCCCGCCAGGAGAAGGTGCTGGCACCAAATCCGTGCAGGAGCACCCAGGTAGGAGAGCCCTCCCCCCAGCGGCGATAATGCACGCTGGTACCATCAATCTCCACGAACTGGCTATCGGGATAGGCCAACGTGTGGGGAGGTTGGGTGTCAAGCGGTGGAAGAGGCAAAATCACTGCCCCCACCATCACGATGAGCATGAGACCGACGATAGCCAAGCTCCCATATCCCAAATAGCGCCAGCTCTTCACGTCTTTATACTCCTTCCTGTGGCATCACACAGCAATGGTTTTCCAGCGGCCTGTGCGAAAGCGCAAGTAGACGAGAATGGCCCGAACCCACTGGTCGGCGTTGACAGCGATCCAGACGCCGGCCAAACCCATCTGGGTGTTCTGGACCAAGAGGTAGGCCACACCAATACGCAGGGTCCACATGCCCACAAAGGTTATGTAGAGAGGATAACGAGTATCCCCGGCGCCTCGTAGAGAACCAGCGATGATGGAGTAAAAGCCCATGGCCGGTTGGGTAAGGGCGGCCCATTTGAGCATCTCGGCCCCCAAGGAGATGATGTGCGGCTCGCGAGAGTAGAGCATGACCAGAGGTACACCGAAAAAGAAGAACAAAAGGCCAAACAAGACCATCACTTGGACGCCCAGACGACTGGTGGTGCGCGCATAGTCCTCGGCCAGTTGAGGCCTTTGTGCACCCAGGCTCCGCCCCACCAGAGCAGTGGCAGCCATGGAGAAACCAAAACCGGTCATGAAGGCCAACGAACTGATATTCATGACGATCTGGTGCGTCGCATAGGGAACAGTACCCAGCGTAATGACCAACCGGGTGAACATGGTCATCCCCAACGACATGAGAAGCTGCTCCAGCGCTGCCGGTATACCCACCTTGAGAAGACGTTTGATCATCTCCATGTCGACGCTTATGCGCAAAGGATCCACGATGCGCAACGCACAGCGCCTTGACAAGAATATCGCCAAGTAGATCACGACCACGGTGATCTGAGAAAACAAAAGAGCCAATCCCGCTCCCGGTACCCCCAGTTGGGGAAGCCCCCAGTTGCCGCTGACGAGAAGAAAAAGAAGGGCCACGTTAATAACGGCTCCCGCTCCTCCCACCTTGAGGGGAGTGCGAGTATCACCCGATCCCCGAAGCGCGGCAGACAGGCAGAGGTTCACGCTTTGGAAGATAATGGCCAAGAAGGCTATGCGCAAATAAACCGTAGCCAGCTCCAGCACCGCATCTTCTGCTCCCATGAAGAGCAAAACAGCGGGGGCGAAAACCACCCCGGCCAGAGATGCGACTAGGCTAAGAAGCAAAGAGAAAGTCACCGCCTGCTTGACCGCCTGCCGGGCCAGGAGCGGTTCAGCCGCTCCCACAAAACGCGCCACCAACGTGGTGGTCCCGGCACCAAAGGCCCAAAAGGCGGATTGAAACAGCCAGTGCAGCTGGTTGGAGACCCCCACCGCGGCAATAGCCGTGGCTCCTAATCGTCCCACGATCATAAGTGCCGCCATCTGCACCACGGTGAAAAGCAACTGCTCGGCAATGGCCGGCATGGCCAGATTGAGCACATCCCGGGTCAGCGCCCGACGATCCATGGTCACAGTGGCCTGCTTGGTGGAGACAGACCCAGAGCCGCTTTGAACTTCT
>SLSY01000133.1 GCA_007130145.1 Bacillota bacterium | reverse complement strand
GTATAAGGGGCCAGATGAAAGGCACCGCAGCTGAGGGCCTCAAAAGGACGGCAACTGGTCTGCGTAGGGGAGGTATCATCAAACTGTATTCCCAGTGTGATGTGGGCTGCCGAATAGACGCGGGGAAGATGCCGATAGGCCAAGGGCCCAGCGAGATAATGCTCGGCGATGGTAAAGGGAGACTGCTTATCGTCCCACCACAGCCCCCAGATGAGAAGGTCTAGATCTGTATCCAAGAGAGGAAGGAGCATGCGCCGGGTCGTTTCCTCTCGGGTAGGATGGTGGTGTCCAAATGCTAGGTAGTTGTTGGCTACCAGCACCACCTGGCGTTGCAGCCAGGTGTCAACGGGATAGGGACGGTGGAACAGGGGATTACACCCAAAGAGCATCACTCCGGCGGTGATTCCCATACTCTCGTAACTCAACAACATCTCTTGGGCGGTGGTAAGAACCAGCTGGGAATAGGGAGCAAACTGCAGCGAGACTTCACGGTGAAAGGTCGGATCCTCGGTCGCCCAGTAGATATGAGGGATACCGAATGTTCTGAGCACCTCAAACATGAGGGGAGGGTCGACCACATCGTGAGCCCAGCCCGCGGTGAATACGAGGTGGGGGCGGTAGGATGCAATGACTTGCCGCATACGATGAACCTGACGCTCACCTTGGCTGCGCAAGGGTGCGATGAGGACCTCCTCGCCTATTTGGCGCAAGCCGGAAAGGATTCCGTGACGGTACTCGGGTCGGTAATTGAAGCTCAGCCAACGCAAGCAGACACCCCTTCTCTTGTTCATCCTATGTGAGCTGGGGGGGAACGTTGCATGGGACGAGCAAAAAGGGGGGCCGTGTGCCCCCCTCTAACTTCCTAGATTTCGTGACGGTGGACGATCTTGCCATCGAGTAGGGTGAGTTGAACGTTTAATTCGCCTACGGCTTGGGTGTCTACGCTCATGATGTCATCGGACAGGATGATGATATCGGCCAGCTTACCGATTGCCAATGAACCCTTACTTCCTTCTTCAAAGGCCAGTTTGGCCCCGTTGATCGTGAAGAGGCGTAGCATCTCGGTGCGGGAAATGGATTCTTCGGTCCCCAATACCCGGCCCCGGGCGGTCTTGCGGTCCAGGCAGGCGCGCATACCCAGGAAGGGGTTATAGTGGGCCGAGGTCATGTCCGAGTTGGCGGCAACCAGGATTCCCCGCTCTAGATAGGTACGCAGTGGCTTGAAACCCCGGAGCCTTTCCTCCTCTACACTGTCGAAATAGATATCACCCTCAACGAAGATGAAGCCGGGTTGAACCGATGCGGCGATGTTGTTTTCAACCATCATGTCAAGGGATTCTTCGGTGGCAAAGTAGGCGTGGATGATGTTGTGCACCGTATCATGACGTCCATGGCGCTGGTTCACTGCATGAAAGGCCTGGCAGGAGAGATCTTGGGCCTTGTCTCCACAGCAATGGATTCCCACTGACCAACCGCGGGTGTGCACTTGCTCAAAGTATTCTTCCAAGCGGTTGATATCCAATCGCAACGGCTCCGCACTAAAGGTATTATCGGTAAACGGCCAGTTGAGAAGGGCCGTACGGCTGCCCAATCCTCCGTCGATGGCCATCTTCACCGCTCCCAGGCTCAACCAGGCATCGCCAAAGCCCGAGAATACGCCCAGTGCGTTGAGATCCCGATCGATATCCGATGACATGCCGTGCCATGCCGGCATCATGTTGACTCTGAGCGGCAACTGTCCTTGCTGCCAAAGCTCCTGGTAGGCACGGGCTGACAGGGGAGGAACACCAGGATCGATGGCGCTGGTAATGCCCCAGCGCTGGTATTCTGTGCCGGCGCGGAGGATGCGTTCCTTGGTCTTCTCCAGGGTCTCTCGTTTCTCGGGATCAGCAATGAGGCGGCTGACCAGTTGAACGGCATTGGACCGCAATATGCCGGTGGGTTCACCGTCCTGGTCACGATCAATGATACCCCGATGGGGATTGGGGGTGAGGCGATCTATGCCGGCAAGTTCTAGCGCTCGTGAGTTCACCAAAGACATGCCAAAGAGGCGGCCCAAGATCACCGGGTGGTCGGGGGCGGCAGCATCCAGGTCGTAGCGCGTAGGCAACCGGTTTTCTCGGAATTGGGACTCAATCCAACCGCCGCCCTGAATCCATTCTCCCGCAGGGGCCTCTTGGGCCCTTTGCGCCACCATCTCTTGCATGTCACTGATGCTTTTCGCATCAAACAGCATGACACCGTCCATAAGGATGCCAGCGGTGGGAATATGATTGTGAGAATCGTAGATGCCCGGCATAACCGTTCTGTGACCGGCGTCGATGACGATAGTATGGGGTGATTTGAGAGTGAGAACCTCTTCTTTGCGCCCTGTAGCCACAACGCGGTTTCTACTGATGGCTACGGCCTCTACCACCTGATTGGTGTCATCAATGGTGTGGACCTTTCCGATGATGATCATATCGGCCGTGGCGATGCCCTTCTGTGCTTGCATGTAGTAACCCAGCCGGCATTGTCAGCTGGGCGTTCGCCCCCCTTTCCGAGTAAACTTACCTCCCAGAAGGTGTTCGCGCGAAGAGCACATCAATCCTGTTATGGCAGGAAAGAGGGCTGCATCGAGCGAAATTTCCCGTTGTACCCACGTTGTTTGCAAGAAGCGACCAACGCAGGGAAAGACTCAATCAGTGAGGAGGGGAGCCGGTGGAGAGTCAGCCACCGGGTGACTATGAATGTGCATGATCGTGCTTATGAACTGGTCCGGGCTCTTAAGTCGGGGGATGAGTATAAGGAATACCAAGAGGCGCAACGGGCATTGGACGATACCGCCCGGCAGATGCTCAAGGAACTCAGAGTCGTGGAGGCCCAGATGCAAATGGCGACCATGACAGGCCAAGAGGTTGATGAGGAGATAGAAAAGAAGCGGGAACGGCTGCGGGAACTGATCGGCCTTCATCAGCCCATACTCACATTTTTACAAGCTGAACAGCGACTGATGGTGATTCTTAATGATGTGCAGCGCATTCTCGGGGAGAATTTGGATCTTTGGGATTATGGTCTCGATGACAAGGAATAGACATCTGGGGGAAGGAAGGCGAGCGCATGAGTGTCGATGATCGCTTACGCCGCCAGAGCATCGATCAGCTCTTTCGTGCTATCCTTAGTCTCGAATCGGTGGAAGAGTGTTACCGTTTCTTCCATGACTTGTGTACTGTAGGGGAGATTCAGAGTTTCGCTCAGCGACTGGAAGCCGCCGGCATGCTCAGGGAAGGTTACACATATGAGGAGATCGTGAAAAAGACTGGCATGAGCACAGCGACCGTGTCTCGTATCAAGCGCTTCCTGCATTATGGGGCCGATGGCTATCGTATGGTCTTGGAGCGGATCCAAGCAGAGAGCGAAGAGTGAAGCGAAAATCATTGTGTCAAGGCTATGAAGGAGGATTTGCAATACATTGGTTAACCAGGCGATCTTTCGAGAATATGACATCCGGGGGATTGTGGGGCGTGATTTGACGCCCGGTGTGGCTCGGATCCTGGGCCGTGCGTATGCTACGCATCTAGGCCGTTTCGATGTGGGCGAGGTTGTCATCGGCAGGGACAATCGCGACTCCTCACCCGCTCTGGCCCAGGCGTTTTCCCAAGGTGTCATGGCATCGGGTGCAGACGTTATTGATGTGGGCACGGTCGTCACACCCATGCTTTATTTCGCCTGCCAGGAGCTGGCAGCCGGCGGCGGCGTGATGGTGACGGGCAGTCACAACCCGGCCGATTACAATGGCTTCAAGCTGGTGCGGCAGGGGGCTACCATCCATGGCCAAGAGATTCGCGGTCTGTACGATATGATACAAGAGCCTGCCTTTCGGCAAGGCCAGGGACGCTACAGAGAAGAGAACGTGACCGACCAGTATTTTCACGCTATCGTCCAACGCATTCGGCTGGGTGCGCGCCCCTTGCGTGTGGTGGTCGATGCCGGAAACGGCACCGCCGGCGCCTTTGCTCCTCCTTTATTGGAGCAACTGGGCGTGCAAGTCGTGCCCCTCTATTGTGAGTCCGATCCCACCTTCCCTCATCATCACCCCGATCCGGTCAAGCCATCTAACCTCAAAGATCTCATCGCGAAGGTGCGCGAGGTCAAGGCTGA
Organism: Bacillota bacterium; assembly: GCA_007130145.1. GTDB lineage: Bacteria > Bacillota > Sulfobacillia > UBA8153 > UBA8153 > SLSY01. The sequence continues at coordinate 9,118 of SLSY01000133.1, read as the reverse complement.
CGTCGGTCTGGCCTACGATGGCGATGCTGATCGCATTGGAGTGGTTGATGATCAGGGACACATCATTCCCGGTGATATCCTCATGGCCATATTCTGGCGGGAAATACTCCCCCAGCATCCTGATGCGCCATGTATTGTGGAGGTCAAGTGCTCTCAGGCCCTGGTGGACGAGATCATCCGGCTGGGAGGTACGCCCATCTTCTACCGGACGGGGCATTCTTTGATTAAGGCAAAAATGAAGGAACTCGGTGCGTGTTTTACCGGCGAGATGTCAGGACACATGTTCTTTGCTGATGAATACTTTGGTTATGATGATGCTTTGTATGCATCGGCTCGACTCCTGCGGCTGCTCTCTGAGAGCCAAGAGACGTTATCAGAGATGGCAGCTACCATGCCGAAGTATGATTCTACCCCGGAGATACGGGTGGATTGTGCTGATGAGGATAAATTCGACGTCGTGATGCGCTTGGCCAGAGAGTTCAAGCAATCCCATCGCACGATTGATGTGGATGGCGTACGGGTCCTTTTCCCTCACGGTTGGGGCTTGGTGCGAGCATCCAATACCCAACCTGCTCTGGTCGTGCGGTGCGAAGCTGACAGCTCGAGGCACCTGGAGGAGATCAAAGAGGAGATGGCCCGGGCCTTGTCAAGCCAGGAGGCGGTGGGTGCACTGGATTGGGAAGGTTAGACGTGCCTGTGTTATAATCAGTACATGACCTCTTCCCAAGAGAGGAGACTTACCATGATTAAGGTCTTTGTCGACAAGGTAGGGCTCGATATCGAATCAGAACAGGCCATTGTCCTGCTCAAGGAAGTGCAGGGGGACACCGTGTTGCCGATCTGGGTGGGCCCGGCCGAAGCCACCGCCATTGCCCTCAGTGTGCAAGGAGTCGGAACCTCACGACCGTTGACTTCCGATCTATTGAAAGAGGTCATCGTGCAACTCAAGGCCCGTGTTGAACGGGTGTATGTGAGCGAATTCAAAGAACACACCTTTTTCGCCCAATTGGTTTTGAACCACGCCGGACACCAGCTAGAAATCGATTGCCGTCCCAGCGACGCCATTGCTTTGGCCTTGCGCACCGAGGCGCCGATCTTCGTATCAGAAGCCGTCCTGCAAGAGGCGGGCGTGGTAGCCGAAGAAGACGACGCCACGGGTCTGGTTCACTGATATTATTCCTCTTGATACGGCAACTCGATGAGAACCGGACCTTGGTGCGTGGCGGTTTCTTCCAGAGCATAGGCCAGATGATCGCCATCTTGGGCCCGGAGGCTCATGACACCAAATGCCTCGGCCAGAGTCTGAAAGCACGGGGTGGCCAGTGCTACCGGTAAATCGCGTTCAAAGCGCCTTCTATGCATGCGTCCCACTACTTCATAGCTTTGGCTGTTGACAACGACGATTGTCACGTTCAGTTGCTCTTGCACGGCGACTGCCAGCTCCTCCAGCGTAAACATAAAGCCACCGTCACCGACCAGAGCAATGACTCTTTTGTTTGGACGGGCCAAATGGGCACCCATAGCAGCAGGTGGAGCAAAACCAAGGGTTCCGAATCCATGCGGTGAGAGGAAGGTGCGCGGCTGGTAGACGGGATAAGCCCCACTGCACCGGTACGCCACCAATGTCATGTCCACAGCCAAGATTCCATCCCGCCCCAGAGCACTGCGCAAGGCACCAAGGACACCCTGGGTCCAGGGATTTATCTCGGACTCAAAGGTAGGCCGGCTCGAAGGAGAAGCCTTGGAGACGCCGCGTGCGCTCAGTTCCATCAGCAGCTGCTCCACGAAGACGGCGCTGTCTGAGCGAACCCCCAGATGAACCGGGCAGTTTCTGCCGATTTCGGCGCCATCCAAGTTGACATGGATCACCTTGCCGTTGAAGGCAGAGCTTTGGGCTAGTGCTCGCAAGCTCGTGCCCAGTGCCAGCACCATATCACTTCGGTCCAGAATCTCCTCTGCTTCTTTTTGCCCCATCGTGTTTCCCAGGGCGAGTGGGTGATCGTCACTGATGATGCCGCGACCCAATGCCGTGGAGAAGACGAATGCTCCCAGACACTCAGCCAGAGGCGTTAGATCACGGACATCCTGAGCACCGGCGCCCACCAGAATCAGCGGCCGCTCTGCTGCGACGAGCATGTTCGCGGCAGCTTCAATCTGCTGTTGGCTTGCCCGCCTCGCGCCGGCAGGGGCGGAGGAAAAGAGGGGCGCCGGACAGCTCTGTGCCAGTACGTCGAGGGGGATCTGTACGTGCACGGGGCCCGGATGCTCGCGCCGGTGATGGTCCCATGCCGCTTCGAGCAAAGAAGGGATCTGGGCCGGGGAGCTGGCGTGAGCGCTGTGACGCGTGATCTGCTCCATGAAGCCCGCTTGGTGCTTCATCTCATGCAGCACTCCCCGACCTTTGCCCAGGAGGCGGGAATCAATTTCGCTGGAGATCACCACCACAGGAGAAGAGTCGGAGTAGGCCTGACCCAGAGGAGTGGCTATGTTGGTCAGGCCCGGTCCCGTAATGACAATGCAAACACCGGGCGTGCCGCTGGCTCGAGCGTATCCGTCGGCCATGAATCCACAACCTTGTTCATGCCGGTTGAGAATGTGCCGGATCTCATTCTGGTCCAAGAGGGCATCGTAGATGTCAAGGGTGTGCACTCCCGGAATCCCAAATAGAACACGTACGTTTCGATTTCGCAGTGTATCGACGACGAGCTGGCCTCCGGTGCGCGTGGTCATGACATTCCCTCTCTCTTGCTGGTGATGATAGAATGAAATGATGTCTAGTTGTCTATCACGTATGTTTCGCCTGGCTTTAGGATTACGCACTTCACGTCAGGGCAGTATGTCTCCACGCCCCTTTTGAATTCTTCCGGATCTGCTTCGATGACAGGCCAGGTTGCGTAGTGCATGGGGATAACCCGGCGCGGCCTCATCATCTGTACCGCACGGATGGCATCCTCCACATCCATGGTGAAGTTGCCTCCGATGGGTAGGAGGGCCAGATCCATGGGTTCTATCTCTGCTAGGAGCCGCATGTCGCCAAAGAGCCCCGTATCTCCGGCATGATAGAGGCGCTTGCCTTCACTTTCCACAATGAACCCGCAAGCCAGGCCGCCGCTGATGCCGGATCCGTGGAAGGCAGGGGTGAGGCGAACTGTACCGAAATCGAAGCGTTGCTTTCCGCCAACGTGCATGGCATGGCTAGTGGTTCCCTGCTCTGCGCACATGCCGGCAACCTCCGCTGTGCTGATGATAGTGGCCCCTGTACGTTTGGCAATGTCGAGGGTATCCCCGAGATGATCGGCGTGGGCATGGGATACGAGGATGTAATCAGCTTCGACATCACCAGCTTTGACCGAGGCGAGCGGATTGTCAGTAAGGAAAGGATCGATGAGCAGTGTCTGTCCTTTGACATCGAGACGTACGGCTGCATGGCCCAAAAAGGTTACGCGCATATGCCTTACCTCCTAACGTTTGTTCAAATATAGCATAACTGTTTCACCTTGCCCTCGCAACCGGAAGGAGCTGAGGTTTGCACGACGAAGATCCAAGCGGCTTTACGGTTTTGGGAATGCTAGTCCGAGGGGATGTTCATGACGGGAGATTTTCGACCATTCTACATCCGCCATGTGAAAGTTGATCCGCCACTGGTGCTCGCGCCCATGGCGGGGGTAAGTGATGGTCCATTTCGTCGCATCGTAAAACAGCACGGCTGCGGTCTTGTTTACGGGGAAATGGTCAGTGCCCTTGGATTGCTGCATGATAGCGCTCACAGTCATGATTTGCTCCAGTACACCGAGGGCGAACGGCCCGTAGCGATGCAGATATTTGGAGCGGACGCCGATGCTTTGGCGTTGGCCGCTGCTCGGGTGGAAGCTACTGGGGTGGACATGGTGGACATCAATTGTGGATGCCCCGTGCGCAAGGTTGTGAATACCGGGGCAGGTGCGGCCCTATTGCGCCAACCGGTGCTGCTGGCACGTATTCTCAAAAAGGTGCGTAAGGCGACAAGGGGACCTTTGAGCATCAAGATCCGCAAGGGCTGGAACGAACATGAAGGTAACGCGGTGAGTGTGGCCCGCATGGCTATGGAAGAAGGGGTTGACTGTATTGCCGTGCACGGTCGCACCCAAACTCAAGGGTACCAAGGGTCGGCAGACTGGGACCTGATCGCCCGTGTCAAACAGGCGGTGAAGATTCCCGTCATCGGCAATGGGGATGCCACATCACCTCAGAGTGTCCGCCGTATGCTGGACGAAACCCGTTGCGATGCTGTGATGATCGGCCGTGCAGCCATGGGCAATCCGTGGATCTTCTCTCGCAGTCGTCATTACCTGGAAACGGGTATTTTGCTACCGCCTCCCACGCCCCAAGAGCGCTGTGATACGTTTATGCGGCATTTGGTCTTGATGGTGGATGAGAAAGGTGAAAGACTCGCTACCATGCAAATGCGTAAACACGCCGGTTGGTATATTCGTCAAGAGCCCGGAGCGGCACGAATACGGGCCCAACTGGTGCAGTCAGGCAGTACCCGCCAGATGATGACGGTAGTGAAGCAATGGTTAGCCGAGGTGAATTGAGTGTGGATTTGCCGGTAATTCCCGTGACCAATGGTGTGCTGCCCCGCCCTGATCAGGGTTCGGTTAAGGGGGTATTCCTTGATCGAGCTACGGCGCGGCTGCTTGAGAAACTGCAGGGGCGCTCTCCGGTCTTACTGCTCCCTTTTCTCCTTCAGAAAGAGCGTCTGTATCCGGTGGGCGTTGCCGTAAGAACGTCTGATATGTGGCAAGAAGAGGTCTTTATCGGTGAGCGAAAGCAGCGCCTTACAGCTTTGTTTGCCCAGGTGCAGGGGGCGGGGAGATTTCGCACCCGGCGGTTTTCCCATAGAGCCAGCGTTCTCGTGGCAGAAGGGGTCGAGGAGTTGATATTGGATGAGTTGCGCCCCCATCACCCGTGTGTGGACGGGGCCGGTTGGCAGCCACTGGGGGGTCAGACCGAGATGAAAAGCTATGATGATCTCATCGTCACGCTCTATGGCGTGGATTATGAGGGGAGAAAGCCCGTGACGTTACAGGCCAATCTGGGAGGGCTCTTGACGCCCGAGCGCGCGCACACAGTGGAACATGCCATCATTCGTGCGCTCAATCAGTATGGAATGTGTAGCCCGCGCACCTTGGCCCAGGCCATAGATGAAGAGAGCGTAGAATTGCGCACCTCGGTAGAGGCAGGGTATCGTTTACAGTCACCCCAGGTCTTTGGGGTGACAACCACCGGGACGTGCGGCAATCCCCTGACCCAGCTGGCCCATTTCTATCTATCTCAGGAGGTCGTAAAGGGTATAGAAGCGGGTGAATCTTTGTTGGGTTCAGTAGAACAGGCCCAGCGCAAGGTCATGTCCCGCCTCAGCGAGGAATTGGAGCTGACGACCCAGTCAACATGGCGCGTGATGCAAGGACTCAAAAAGGGCATGTTACATGATGATACGCCCTTGGATGCTCATGCTCTGCACAAAGTGCTCGGCCGCTTTCCGGTAAGTCCGTGGCATTAGGAAGGGGAGTGAGACCCTTGGATTTTCTTCGTATCGGAGACAAGGTGGTCAGTCGTTCCAAACTAGAACGGCAAATCGATCGCATTCTGGAGTTGCGCGGCCAAGGCTTGACCCAGCAGGAAGTAGCGCGCAAGGTGGGGGTCGATCGCACCTTTATCTCCCGACTGGAGAGTCTGGCGGAAGTCCGCAAAGGCGGGAGCATTGCCCTGATCGCCTTTCCGGTGGCCAATGCCGTTGAAGTGAAGAGAATCGCTCAGGCTGAAGGGGTGGACTTCACTTTGGTCATGAGTGATGCGGAGCGTTGGGGTTGGGTAGAGGAACGATCGGGGATTGAGCTTTTCAATGCCCTCATTGATCTCATCTATCAGGTGAGAAACTTCGATATGGTAATACTGGCTGGCTCAGATCACCGGCTCCGTCTCATGCAAGGATTGCTGGATAAGGCGGTGATAGCGATTGAAATGGGCTCTTCGCCTTTGACCAAGGATGTGTACCTGGATCCCGAGCGTTTGCGAACCTTGATTCGTGAGCTAAAAGGTTAACGTCTTGGTATAGTGGCACGGGAATGGTGAGAGACTCAGGACGGGTCACACCATCCCATCGCCCAAACTGGTTGACACGGCCTATAACCACCCCTATAATAATAATACTCGTTTGAGCAGTTACAGAAGAAGTGGGCATGAACAGTGGTGTTGGGAGCATATAAATCGAAATACCTCCCCTTGCTGGGAAAGGATTAAAGCATTGAAGGGAAGAGGGTCGCTATATGGTGAAGAAGGAAGTCATCCTCTCTCTAGAAGGAATGCAGCGCCTGGAGCAAGAGCTCAATCACTTGAAGACCGTGAGGCGCCAGGAAGTGGCCGATCGCATTCGGCAAGCTCGGGCCTTTGGAGACATCAGCGAGAACTCCGAGTATGAGAATGCTAAGAACGATCAGGCGTTCCTGGAAGGCAGAATCATTTCTTTGGAGAAGATACTGCGCAATGCAAGAGTGCTCGAGGAAAGCGAGATTTCCACCGAGACAGTGTGCGTGGGGTGTAAAGTGACGTTAAAAGACCTGGGAAATGGTGATTTAGTGGACTATACCATTGTGCATTCCACCGAGGCTGATCCGGCGGCAGCCAAGATTTCCGACGAATCCCCGGTGGGACAGGCTCTCATCGGCCACCGGGTGGGAGAAACCATTACGGTACGTACTCCAGTGGGTACATTTGGGTACGAGTTATTGGCCATCAATCCCCGCTGATCATTTGTACAGGAGGAAGACGATTGTCAGAGGAAAGCACCAGAGACCAGGACGACATTCTTACTATGCTCCGACGCAAGCGTGCCGAGCTATTGGAAGCGGGTGCGAATCCCTACGGGGGGCGGTTTGAGACCACTCATCACACGTCCGACATTACCGAGCATGCCGAAGAAATGATGGACGAGAAGGTAACGGTTGCCGGGCGTATCATGTCCATGCGCAGCCACGGTAAGACCTGTTTTTTTGACGTGCAGGATCGCGCCGGACGCATTCAGATCTATGCCCGCCGCGATGACCTGGGTCCGGAGCAGTATGCTTTGGTGACTGGCTCGGATGTAGGCGATATTGTGGGAGTAGCCGGGCGCGTGTTTCGTACCCGGCGGGGAGAAATCAGCATCGCTCTCGGAGGGTTCTCCCTCCTGACCAAGACCTTGCGGCCCATGCCCGAGAAATGGCACGGACTTCGCGATGTGGATCTGCGCTACCGCCAGCGATATCTCGATCTCATTGTGAATCCCCCAGTGCGCGACACGTTTGTACTCCGCAGTCGCATCATTGCCGAGGTGCGCCGTTTTCTCGATGATCGAGGCTTCTTAGAGGTAGAGACCCCTATTATGCAGCCCATTGCCGGCGGCGGTGCTGCGAGGCCTTTTGTTACCCACCACAATGTACTGGATATGTCTCTATATTTGCGCATTGCCCTGGAACTTTACCTGAAGCGTCTCATGGTGGGAGGCTTGGAGCGAGTGTACGAGATAGGACGCAATTTCCGCAATGAGGGCATCTCCACCAAGCACAATCCCGAGTTTACCATGCTGGAATTGTATCAGGCCTATGGTGACTACACTGACATGATGGAACTGACCGAACAGCTGGTGGCAACCGTCGCCCAGGAAGTACTGGGCAGCACCGTCATCACCTGTGATGATGAGAAGATCGATCTGGCGCCTCCCTGGCCGCGCATTAAATTGTACGATGCCATTGCTGACCGGACCGGCATCGACGCTCACACTATTCAGGATGATGACGATGCTCGGGCCGTGGCCGAGAAACTGGGCATGAGTGTGAGCAAGCCGCCTACGGTTGCCTCGGTAATGGACAAGCTCATTGAAATGGTGGAGGACGAGATCGTATCCCCGGTATTTCTCTATGATTACCCGGTGGTCATTTCGCCGTTGGCCAAGCGAAAAGAGGATGAGCCCCACCTTACCTATCGTTTTGAAGCCTTTGCCTGCGGGCGGGAACTGGCCAACGCTTTTTCTGAGTTGAATGATCCGGTCGATCAACTCCATCGTTTCCAACAGCAACAAGCGGAACGGGCCCGGGGCGACGATGAAGCTCATCCCATGGACGAAGAGTTCATCTTGGCGCTGGAACATGGTATGCCGCCCACGGGAGGTATGGGGTTGGGCATTGATCGCCTGGTCATGCTTCTTACCGGGGCCAACTCCATCCGCGATGTGATCCTATTTCCCCTCATGCGACCGCGCAGTCAGTGATGAGCAGGAAGGACCCCACCGGGGTCCTTTTTTAGATTAAGAACCAACGAATTGGTTAACCTAGCCATGATCACCAGAAATAGAAATGAGGGATGGAACATCCGCTGGCTCCAAAAGAGAAGGATGGTCCGAAAACTGCTGCAATCCAAACGGGGTGAAGACCCTCTGGACATATCGGAGCGGGAAGCGGCTCTCGGGGAATTGAAGCTAACCAAGCATCTCGACGGGAACTTGCATCTTCTGACCAAGAGCGCTGGTCATAGTGCGGACCTTGTCGTTCGCCGCTTTGTCATAGCCAAAAGGCGCGGTGCCATACTCTATTTTGAAGGTTTGACCGATACCATTGTTCTGGAGGCAATCCTGCGTTCGCTAACCATCGATAGTGTGAAGGTGGGTGCGCAACGGGTGGATGCCCAGTTCATTGCCGACTGTCTCGTGGTCAGCGAAGAGGTCAAACTGGTCCACCAGATAGCTGAGATCCTCCATAGCCTCACGCTGGGCGATGTAGCGGTGGTGGTGGATGGCAATGCCGAGAGCATCATCTGTGATGCCCGTGGCTGGCCCCTGCGCTCGGTGACCGAGCCAGAAGCCGAGATAGCTCTCAGAGGCCCTCACGACGGGTTTATCGAAAGCACGCGGGTGAATCTCTCCATGGTGCGGAGGCGCCTTCGCACTCCAAACTTTTGGACCGAGACATTCGAAATCGGCTCTTTGAGCCGCACTCCGGTGATCATGGGATACATCAAGGGTTTGGCCAGCGAAGAACTGCTCAAGGAGGTACGCCGTCGCTTAGAGAGCGTTGATACCGACCACCTCTTGGAGAGCGGGCAG
>SLSY01000050.1 GCA_007130145.1 Bacillota bacterium | reverse complement strand
CCCATGATTTACGTGCGCAAGAAACCCAGGGGGTTTGGTCGCAACGCCTTGCTGGAAGGCCACTTGCAAGAAGGGCAGCGAGTGGTCTTGGTGGAGGATCTCATTTTTGATGGCCAGTCCAAAGTCCGTGTTGTTGAGAGCATTCGCGCTGCCGGCGCCCTTTGCCACGATGTTCTTTCTGTGTTCAATTATGCCCCGTCCGGGCAGGGAAACCCTCTCCTTAGTCAAGCAAACATACGGCTCCATGCCCTTACCAACTGGCCCGTGCTGCTGGAGGTGGCCCAAGCGGACGGCTTCTTCACCCCACAGCAAATCGAGGTTATCAAGGAGTTTCTGGCCGATCCCCCGGCTTGGTCTCAACGGAGGCAGGGTCCGGGCGACGCTAGCGTATAAACTCCTTTCCTCCCAGGTAGGGTCGGAGTGCCTGGGGTATTTGCACCGAGCCGTCTTCTTGCTGGTTATTTTCTAGGAGGGCGAGGGCGGCTCGATCCGTTATCATGGTGGCGGATATGGTATGAGGATGGTAGGTGTTCCGTTCCTCCTTACAGCGGATGCCGAGGCGGCGGGTTTGATAGTCCAACAGGTTGGTGTTGGAATGCGTTTCCCGGTATTCGCCGAAACCGGCAAAGTATGCTTCCACATCATACTTCTTGTAGGCCGGAGCCCCCAGATCCCCCACACAAACCCTGACCACCCGGTAGGGCAACTCCAATAGCTGCATGAATTCTTCCTCATATTGCAAACAGGTGTGATGCCACGTCTCCGACTCATCAGGATGGCAGAAGACAATCTGCTCTACCTTATGGAATTGGTGCACGCGGAAGGCACCCCGTGCAGCTCGTCCATAGGAACCCGCCTCGGTGCGAAAACAAGGGGTGAACGCCGTATACAGGAGCGGCAGGCTCTTAGGATCCAGAATCTCGGCACCGTGATACCCCACCAAAGTCTGCTCCGAGGTGCCAATGAGACTCACGTCGCCGTTCTCCAGACGATAGATTTGGTCGGCCGAGAAGGGAAGGTAGCCGGTGCCAAACAACGTGTGATCCTTTGCTGCCACGGGAGTGAACATGGGGGTGAAGCCACGCTCAATCAGGAAATCCATGGCCAATGAAAACAGTCCCCAGTTGAGACGGGCACCGGCTCCTTTCCAGTAATAGAAGCCAGCTCCACTGACCTTGGCCCCGCGCTCAAGGTCGAGGATGTCCAGCCGGGCACCCACTTCATCATGCGGGCGAGGTGTAAAAGAAAAGAGGGGGAGCTGGCCCCAGCGCTTGAGTTCAACATTGTCCCCATCATCCTGACCGGGCGGGGTGTCCGGAGCCAGCAGATTGGGGAGTCGGCTCCAAAGGTCATGATGCTCGGCCTGAAGCTCTCGGAGCTCTTTGTCCAGCTCTGCGATTTCGTCGCGCAGGGCAATGGCCTGTTCTCGTACGGTGGGTCCCTGTAGCGTTTTTCTTTGTTGTTGTAGCTGTTGCATATGGGTCTTGGTCTTACGCATGTCCGCATCGATGTCAATGAGACGGTCCACATCCACATCGGCTTGGCGGGTTTGGCACAGCTGGCGTACCATCTCAGGATCCTGGCGGAGCAGCTTAATATCGATCACCTTCGTCATCCCCTCTTATCGCTGGTGCTTTTTACCTTGTTCTATACCATGTACGATTCATACTGGCATATTCCTGCTCCGGAAGACAAGACTTGCACGCAAGAAGCGGGAAAGATCACTGCAATAAGCAAGAAAATGGTTTTCTCATGTTGAATTGTTCCCGGGAGTACTGGTTTTGAACCATAAGAAGCGGTGGTGCGTAGTAGATCATGGGCGCGGATTATCAGATGCAAAACGATGAAGAACTCATGCTGGCAGTGGGCTCTGGCCACGCAGAAGCTCTGGCCGAATTGGTCGAGCGCTACCATGCCCGCATGTACGCTTACGTGCATCGCAACCTTCAAGGTCACCACCTGAGTGAAGATATCACACAGGAGTGCTTTGTGCGCCTGTTAGCTGCCGCAGGGCAATATGAGTATCCGCGTCCGTTTCGGCCCTGGCTCTACACCATTGCCCATAATCTCTGTCGCAGCCTGGGGCGCAGCGCCAGCTTCCGGTTGGACGCACCGCTGCAAGCCCCCGATGACCTGGTGGGAGCCAATGACACCGAGCAAGAGGTCATGGATCATGCTCAGAGAGATGAAGTGCAAGCGGCGCTCGACTTGCTTTCTCCTGATCATCGGGAGGTGATCCTCTTGCGCTTCTTCGAGGACATGAAACTGCATGATATAGCTGAGGTGATGGTGCTACCTGTGGGTACAGTCAAATCACGCTTATTCTACGCGGTCAAAGCGCTCCGCGAGCGAATGGAGGCACACGAACATGGATAGAATCCCACCCTCATGGGAAGACCTACGCGAAGGCGATGAGGTTATCACCAGTGATGTCATAAAGAAGGTGGATGCGTTCTTGTGCAGCGTGCCGCCGCCTTCCCCTCCGCCGGGGAGTAAGACGCGGTTGATGTCCCGGCTCTTGGCCAAGATGTCGCCGTCTCCATCCTTTCGCAGCCAAATGGAGCAGCACCGGAGCACTTGGGGCAGCATGAGTTCTCTGGTTCGGGTGTTGCGACCCCAGCTCGGTCTCATGCGTCCGGCCTTTTGGCTCGCCACGTTCTTTCTGGTTGCCATGGGCACACTCTTCAGCTGGGCACAGGAGACCAACGGGGGCTTGCCCATCGCCGTTTTGGCTCCTTTTCTCGCCGCGGTGGGGATGGCGTATGCCTTTCGGGGTGAAGAGAGCATGCGCGAAATGGAGGCGGCGGCGGTGTTGGGGCGCTTTGAGAGTGCCTGGGCCCGCACGCTGTTGGTGGTGGCCTACAACTTGCTGCTCTTGGCTCCCGCTACGCTGATCCTGCATGGGTCCGGAACGGGCGGGCCCTTGCTCTTCCTGGTGTTGTCATGGTTGGCACCGCTGGTACTGGTGGCAAGTGTGGGGCTTTATCTGGTGCTACGCTATGACTCGCTCGCCGGCATGCTGGGTGCCAGTGGTGTATGGATCACGTTGCTGATCCTGGAGGGCTGGAACCAGAGTCTGAGTTTGACGGACTGGCAGGTGGTGACGGGGGGATGGGAGTACCGGATCGTTTTGCTATTGACCGGAATCCTGCTTATGGTACATACCCTCCGACAGCTGCAGAAGCTGGATAGGTACCCACAAAGGGCAGGGGAGTGAAAATATGCTGGAGCTTTCCGGTGTCAGTAAGGCGTACGGGCAACTGCCTGCTCTTTGTGAGGTTGATCTCATCTTCTCTCAGGGTCTTTACGCTGTGCTGGGTCATAACGGCGCGGGTAAGACCACGCTGCTTAGAATATTAGCGGGAATCCTCAGGCCCAATGCAGGTCTTTTCAAGCGTGAGGGGCGTTCTGTGGGTCCTCATCTGCGTAATCATCGCGACCGGACCGGCTATCTACCCCAGGACTTTACCCCCTATCCTGACCTTACCGTGGAGCAGCTCCTCCGCTACATGGCGGGTCTCAAGAACATCCCCGCTTCTCTCGTCGACGACCGAGTTGACCAGTTGCTGCAACAGGTCTGGCTCAAAGGTGAGCGGCGCACGTTGGTCCGCGATCTGTCCGGGGGCATGATTCGTCAGTTGGGCTTGGTGGCAAGTTTGCTCAACGATCCGGATCTGGTGCTTTTGGATGAGCCCTTCACGGGTTTGGATGCCTTTGCGCGGCAGCGCATCAATGGTCTTTTGAGGGAACAGGCCGCCAAGCGCACGGTCATTATCAGCTCTCATGTCACCACCGACGTGGAGGGCATGGCTGATTACGTCATCATCCTGAAAGAGGGAAGGGTGAAGGCTTTTCAGCGCCCAGAACAGATGATTCTTCGCTTGGCCGGCCGCGTCTGGGAGGTGTCCGTAGGTGAGGAGCAGCTGGCCTATCTACAGAGAACGTATACACTACCTCGCATCCGCATCGATGCCCAAGGCTATCGCGTGCGCATTGTGGGTAGTCCCCCCGCCCATATGGTATCCCGTCCCGTTTCTCCCCAGCTGGAAGACGTGTATCTGGCCATGACCGAGGAACCGGCATCCTGATGGTAGTTTTTGAACCTTTGCCTTTTGTGTTGCGTATGTGAGGGCGGAAGGAGGTCTTGCGTTGTGTCTGTGGCCATCGAATCCGTTAGCAAGCAATACCCCAATGGAGTACGAGCACTGACTGAGGTTAGCGTCACCATTGAAGTCGGCATGTTTGGTTTGCTGGGGCCCAATGGAGCAGGTAAGACCACACTGCTCAAGACCATAGCCACCCTCATTGCTCCCACCAGCGGTCGTGTGACGGTGATGGGACATGATGTGGTGATAAAACCCCAAAAGGTACGCCGTTATCTTGGCTATCTGCCGCAGGAGTTTGGTCTTTATCAGCAGCTGACGGGGTGGGAATTTCTTGATTATGTCGGGTGTTTGAAAAGCTTGAAGCGGCGACGACAAGCCGCCACCGAAGCATTGGAAGCCGTTGGCCTCATAGACGTGGCAAGGCGCAGAGTTTCCACATACTCCGGTGGTATGAAGCAGCGCCTGGGTATAGCCCAGGCTTTGCTGGGAAGTCCCCCAGTGCTGATCGTGGATGAGCCCACTGTCGGTTTGGATCCGGCCGAGCGCATTCGCTTTCGCAACCTGCTGGCCCAGCTGGCCAAAGACCGCGTCGTCATCCTTTCGACTCACATTGTGGGAGACATCGAACGCAGCTGTGACACCGTGGGAGTGCTGAGAGCCGGCCGCTTAATATTCTGTGATTGTCCCCAGCGACTCACACAGAAAAGTCAGGGCCACGTGTGGGAAGTGCCATCAGATTCTCTCGTGCACGATGGCCGCCTAGAGCAGTGGCAGATCGTTTCCACCCAGCATCGAGTGGATGGCCTCACGTTGCGAGTGATATCAGAGCAAAAGCCTCATGCCCAAGCCCTCTCGGTGGAGAGCACTCTGGAGGATGCTTACATGTATCTTTTGGGGGGTGTGCTGTGATGTCTCTACGGGGCGGGTTGCTGGCTGAAACGCGCATGGTGCTTCGCCACACTTTGTTTCGGCTCGGGCTCACGGTCAGCTTGGTTCTCACCGTCTTTTGGCATTACAATAGCTTGCACTCCACCTCCTGGGCTCTTTCTGCCGGTCTGGCCCAGGACTATCAAGTGCTCTTGGGTGCTGTCGCGGTTCTGATGGGCGCCTTGGTGGCCGCGCGCGAGCGTGCTCAAGGGGTTGTGACTTGGTTGGATAGCCTTCCCTATGAACGATCTGGCTGGCTAACCGGTAAGTTTCTGGGTGGATACGGACCGGTTCTTCTCATGACTCTTTTTAATCTCCTGTTGCTGGCCCTTTTGCAATGGGGAACGGGAGGTGCTCCGGTACGCTGGTGGGTCTATGGGCAACACGCGCTGGTGTTCTTGGCCCCAACCCTTCTTTTCTTCTACAGCCTGGGCTATGCTAGCGGCCGGCTGGTTCCCAATGCGCGCCTTGCTTACCTCGTGGCGCTGGTCTTGTGGGTAGTGGTGTATCCCCTGCTGGATCCGGTATGGGCGAGGACCTCTTACCTCTTGGCCGGGCTGATGCGGGTGTTGCCGGTGGATCGGGTGAGCGATTACGCCGCCATCATTGGCTACGGACCCGACTGGCCACTCATCCTCTATCACCGTATTGTTTACGTGGCATTGAGCGGTTTGATGCTGCTGGTTGCGGTGACGCACGCGGTGGGGTTCTCTCGGCGTGTGACCGCCTCCTTTGTCGCGGTGACTTTGCTGATGGGAACGGGCGGTGGAGCCTATGCTCTGGCGATAGGGGTTCGCCAAGATCATTACCAGACAGAGTGGGCTGGCTTGCCTGTGTTGGACAGAGATCACTACCGTCAGATCAGGTGGGATGAGCTGGGACAGCCGGTGGGACCGGGACATGGGTTCGACGTGATGGACTATGAGCTGGAGGTGGAACTGGACCTTGCCAAGGGCTGGTTGCAAGGCTCTGTGCGCATGCTAGGGGTGAATCAGGGGACGGTACCTCTGGAAGAACTCGTATTCACGCTGCGTCGAAATTTTGTTGTCGGCAGTGTGACGGACCGATCTGGTCAGCCTGTGGATTACCGGCGCGAAGCCGATACCTTGATGATCCGGTTACCCTCTGTTGTGGCCGGAGCCGGAGAGATGGAACTCTATGTTCATTATGCCGGGGTTGTAGAACACTGGCGAGGCGATAGAGGCCAGCTCCATCGGGCCTATCACATTGCCCCGGACAGTGTTTATCTCCCGTCCTCCTACGGGTGGTATCCTGTGGCCGGGGAGCACGTTCTCGCTCATGTGCAAACTTGGGAGTATGGCGGACGAGTGCATGAGCGTATCGCTGACGGCAGTGCCTTCCACCGTCCTTGTGATATCGAGGCCGTCATACGCGGCGCCGAAAACCTGGTGGTGGTGGGGGCGCAGGAAGGCGACGCTGGGCGAGGGGTTTTGCTCACTGCCTCACAGAGCCCCGGGCTTTCGGTGATGGCCGCGCCTTATGCCAAGACAGTGTCCGGACCCATTACCGTGTATCATCATCCTGATGTAAGATGCCGCGCAGAAACCTTGGCGGGATCTTTACATGATCTAGCCGCATTCTATGGGTCTTTGCTACAGACAACGCATGAGTTCGGCCTGGTGGTGGCCCAGTCGCCGCTGGGGGCGACGGCCATGAGGCTGCCAGCACCGTTGGACCTTGCCTTGATAGCGGACACCGCTCTTTGTGCGCTGCATGAGTCGGGGGTGTCTTTGCAAATCCTGCTGGATCTGGCCGAACCGGTCTGGTTTTATCGCAGTACGCGGTGGGGGAATGTGCGAAGCTACCTGGATTTTGGGGTCACAAGCTTTCTGCATGCCCTGTACCGCGCCCATCTTGGGGGT
Source organism: Bacillota bacterium (assembly GCA_007130145.1). Lineage (GTDB taxonomy): Bacteria > Bacillota > Sulfobacillia > UBA8153 > UBA8153 > SLSY01. The sequence continues at coordinate 6,408 of SLSY01000050.1, read as the reverse complement.
CAAGAGCACTGGCAAAACGAGTGGTCTTACCGGCTCGGTCTGGAGGATCAGGGTCTTCAGGGAGGAGAGCGGCAGGTCGCCATCGACCGCGACATCATCAGCGGGCGCCACTTTTGCTATGACAGTAACCGTATCTGGTTGCTGCTGGCTTCGGTCAAAGACCAGTATGGTGAGGGTGTAAGCCTCACCGTGGCCCATCATCTTCTAAAAGTCGATCCGGCCCGAGGACTTGTGCCCGGGGAATTGGAAGCTCTGGTGGAGAGCCTTTTGCCATGAGAAACAGTGGCATCTTTTCCTATGGTATGCGCATGGTCTGGCATCGTGGCGCGTGGATTCCACCGCTTGTCGTCGCAGCCTATGTGCTGTTCCGGTACCAAGGAGCGCTCACAGGAGATTGGCTCCCCCTGTTTGAAGTCTTCCTGCCTTTTTTCTCTGTGGTCTACGTGGTGCCGGTGATGGTAGGTGACAAGGAAGCGGGGATTTGGCCTCTTATCCTATCTTATCCGGTGGACCGGACGTTGCTGTTTGTTTCCAAGATGTTGCCTGCACTGGTCATGGCTTTGCTCCTGCCCTGGTTTGCCTGGGGTGTGATCCGTGTCTTGGGGGTGTCACTGGCCATGGAAACACTTCTTTACACCCTACCGGGTCTGCTCTTTCTCACTGGTCTTTCGGCTATCGCGAGTGTGGCAGCGCCTCATGCTGCCGCGGCGTATCTGTTCCCTCTGGGCTGGTGGGCCTTGGACCTCTCGACACGAGGGCTTATCACTCGCACGTTCTACCTTTTCGCGGCGTCCTACCCCCAGCAAGGGATCGATATGGGTGCCACCAAGTGGATGCTCTCGACCGCCGGCATACTCCTGTGGTGTGGGGCGGCAGCGTGCTTTCACAGGATTCGTCCGTGATCGTTTGAACCTTTTGCTCACCGGGGCGTAGGAACAGGTGAGTATGAAACGGGAGGCGACGTTAATGAAAACCTTGGTGGGCACGGTAGTTGTGCTAATGATGGTGGCAAGTGCATGTGGTCCCAGCACCGATGATCCCCCTACGCCTGTGCCGGATCCGGTGCCGGTGGTGGATCAGGTGGTGTTGGGCGGATCCACATTGACCGTTGAAGACATTCGGGCCAGCAATAATGGTGTCAAAGTGGTGGTCAGCATCGAGAACCAGCCGGGATTTGATCCTCGCATTGTCATGCCGTGGTACCTAGAGGATGAAGAGGAAAACTCTTATGCTAGTAGCTATTCGGAAACCAGTGGTCCCCAAAGTGAAAAGCGAAAAGAGATCGCCGTGTATTTTCCGGATGTACCCTCATGCGCCGGGCCGCTGGCTCTTGAAGCCTGGATTCGCCACGAAACTTGGCAGGTCTCAGAGGATGCGTACGGTACGGTGGGATTCTCCTTTATCGGCATGCAAGTGGGGGACGAGCCCCGGGTAGAGACCATGGCCGGTCTGACCGTGAAAGCCGCTGCCGTTTTGGCGGACGGGTCCTTGCAGTTGGATATGACCCTGAAGGCAATAAGCGCCGACTTGTGGGAGGCTTTGCGCCAACCCATCCTGCGTGTGGTGGATGGCGATGGAGTGGAACATGCTCCGGCTTCGTCGCGGTCTGTCACGACTCCGGTGGGAGCGGGAGACGAGCCGGTGAGCACCCAGGTCCATTGGAGCTATCTGGTGCATGAGTGGTGTGAAGAAATGGCCGAGCTTGATGTCTATTACGAGCTGGGAGGGTCCATTGCCCCGCCCCAGTCGCAGGCGGCATATTTTGCGGGTCTGATTTTGTCTTGTGTCGAGTAGTGGCTGTTTTCTTTTTGTCCAGAGATATTGACACAGGCCAGTTGTCTTGATAAAGTAACGACAAAAGAACCTTTAAATTAGCCCTGCGAGGCTAGTAAGGAGAGCATGATTATCCCGGCCAAAACTTCTTACAGCCAGCAGGCAGTAAGAAGTTTTTTGCGACGGGAGGTATTGGTATGCGTCTGCAACAGAAGGCAACTATCATGGATGGAGACGGAATGCGACGAGCGCTGACCCGCATCGCCCATGAGATCTTGGAGAAGAACCGTGGTGTAGGTAATCTGGCCTTGGTGGGTATCCGGCGCCGTGGCGTTCCCCTCGCTCACCGTCTGGCCAAGAGGCTGGCCGAGATCGAACAAGTGCAAGTCCCCGTAGGTATCCTCGACATCACTTTGTATCGGGACGATTTGACCACTCGTACTGACCAACCCATCGTGCAGAAGACGGAGGTCCCCTTTGACTTGCGCGGCAAGCGCATTGTCTTGGTTGATGATGTGCTGTATACGGGTAGGACCATCCGGGCGGCTCTGGATGCTCTCATTGATCTGGGACGACCGGAAATGATTCAACTCGCCGTTCTCATCGATCGGGGGCACCGCGAACTACCCATTCGGGCCGACTATGTGGGCAAGAACGTCCCCACAGCCAAACGGGAGAATGTTAGCGTGCGTTTGGAGGAAGTGGACGAGACGGACGATGCAGTGGTGATTGAAGAGATCATCCAGGAGAACGGGTAAGCGACAAGCAAGGGACAGTCTGTTCACGCGACCCTTGTCGCTCTGGGTTTGGACAAGCACTGTTGGGAGGGAAATGAATCGTGAAATTGGCTTCGCGACACGTACTCGATCTTGAGACCATGCCTGCTGAAGATATGAAGAACATCCTCGACACCGCTGAGTCCATGAAGGAGATTCTCGGGCGGTCCATCAAGAAGGTCCCCACGCTCAGAGGTAAGTCTCTATGCACTCTATTCTATGAACCCAGTACGCGCACGCGTGCGTCCTTCGAATTGGCTGCCAAGTATATGTCCGCCGATTCCATTAGCATTGCCACCGCCACCTCTAGCATCAAAAAGGGCGAGACACTCTTGGATACAGCCCGCACCATTGAGGCCATGGGGGTTGACATGATCATCATGCGTCATCCGGTGTCAGGCTCATCCCACTTTCTCAGCCGTCACGTCAAGGGTGCGGTCATCAATGCCGGGGACGGCATGCATGCCCACCCTACGCAGGGTTTATTGGACATGTTCACCATGCGACAGCATTTGGGACGGTTGGAGGGGCTGAAGGTGACCATAGTTGGCGATGCTCTACACAGCCGCGTTGCTCGCTCCAACATGTGGGGGCTGATCAAGATGGGAGCCCAAGTGTGCATGGCGGCACCGTCCACCCTGTTGCCGTTGGATCTGGGAGATTTGGATGTGAAGGTCTATGACCGCCTCGAACCGGCGCTGGAAGGTGCGGACGTTGTTAACGTCTTGCGCCTGCAACTGGAGCGCCAAAAACGCGGGCTGTTTCCATCGGCTCGTGAATACAGCCAGTTCTATGGCGTGAACCAAGAACGTCTCAAGCTGGCCAGTCCGGACGTGCTAGTCATGCACCCGGGCCCCATGAACCGGGGAGTCGAGATCTCCACAGAGGTTGCGGATGCGCCCATGTCCACCATTGATGAACAGGTGACCAATGGCGTGGCCGTGCGTATGGCTCTTCTTTACTTGTTGCTGGGAGGTGCGGATGAGTGAGGCGTCTACTGATTAAGGGAGGTCGCGTACTGGATCCAGCAGAGAATGTCGATGCGGTCCTGGACGTGCTGGTGGAAGATGATCGCGTTAGCGCCGTGGGAGTGGACTTGAGCGCTGAAGCTGAGGTGCTGGATGCCAGCGGCCTTTTGGTCTGCCCCGGGTTTATTGATATGCACGTACATCTCCGAGACCCTGGAGAAGAATATAAGGAGGATATGGCCAGTGGCACCCGCGCGGCGGCACGGGGTGGCTTTACGGCCATTGCTTGTATGCCCAACACCCAGCCGGTGATCGATAACCGGGCTCTGGTGGAAGCGCTGTTGCGAAAGACCCAGAATATGGGCTGTGTCCGGGTCTATCCCATCTGCGCCCTTTCCAAGGGTCAAAAGGGGGAGGAACTGGCCGAATTGGCCGATATGCGCCAGGCCGGTGCGGTGGCTGCATCTGATGACGGGCATCCGGTGCAAAATGGACAATTGATGCGACTGGCCTTGGATTACTTGCGTCCGTTTGACATGCCCGTGATCAACCACGCCGAGGACAAGAGCCTCACCGAAGGCGCGGTCATGCATGAAGGTTCGGTCTCCACCCTGTTGGGTCTCAGAGGCATGCCGGCCGAGGCAGAAGAACTGATGGTGGCACGGGATCTGATGCTGGCCCGCTTGACCGGAGGTAGACTGCATATTCCTCATGTCAGTACCAAAGGTGCGGTGGAGTTGATCGCGGCCTACAAGTCCCAAGGTTTCAAGGTGACGTGTGAGGTCGCTCCACATCACCTGCTCTTGACCGACAAGATAGTGCGTGAGACCTGGTATGATACCAATACCAAGGTCAACCCACCGTTGCGTTCTCTCGAACATGTTGAGGCCTTGCATCAGGCCATCAAGGAGGGTGTGATCGATGCCATCGCCTCTGACCATGCTCCTCATCATCAGGACGACAAGCTGGTGGAGTATGACTACGCTGCGTTCGGTATCAGCGGCTTGGAGACCAGCGTGGGTTTGATGGCCCGGCGATTGGTACACGAAGGTTCCTTGAGCTGGGCTGATTTGATCCGCCTGTATTCACTGCATCCGGCCCGGATTCTTAACGTGGAAGGTGGCAGCCTTGCCCAAGGGGTAAGAGCTGATATCACCATCATTGCGCCCGAACTTGAAGGCACCGTGACAGCGCAAGCGTTCGCCTCCAAAGGTCGCAATACCCCGTTTGAGGGGTGGAAGTTCAAGGGTGCTCCCTGGGGCACGGTGGTCGGAGGAGACGTGGTGATGTGGGAAGGTCGCCTCACCGGTGGAAACAAGGTAACATGAGTGCGTCTTTGGTCGCGGTCAAGGGCAAGGTCCTGTGCAACCAGGCCTTGTCCGGCGGGTACTACCAGTTATCCCTAGCCGCTCCAACGCTGGTCGCCAGGGCTCGCCCCGGCCAGTTTGTTATGGTTCGCGTCGGTCCTTGGCATGATCCTTTGCTGAGGCGTCCGCTGAGTCTTTCGTCATGGGATGATGAAACAGGAGTCTTGAGGCTGTGGATAGAGCCAAGAGGCCGGGGGACCAAGGCGCTCAAGCAGGTGAAGCCAGGCGATGAGCTAGACCTACTCGGCCCCTTGGGTCGGGGATTTCCTGCTGCTAAAAAGAATGACACCCTGCTGGTGGTAGGCGGGGGCATTGGTGTGGCCCCTCTGGTGCAAGTGGTATCCCAAGCCACAGAGGTGGGGGCCTCTGTTCGTGTGTGTCTTGGCGCCCGAAGCATCTCTCACCTTCTCGGGGTTGAGGAGATGGTTCAACGGGGGGTGCCGGTGGACATAGCCACCGATGATGGTTCCCGTGGGCATCACGGACGGGTGACCGAACTGGCAAAAGAGGCTAGGGTGGATAATGAAACCAAGGTGATGGCCTGCGGTCCCTGGCCCATGCTCAAGGTATTGCGCAACATTGCGGTCACAAGACAATGGCTCTTGCATGTGTCATTGGAAGCGTATATGGCCTGTGCGGTGGGTGCCTGTCAGGGTTGTGCCGTGAAGGCCGCTGATAAGGATGGCTACTACCGGGTCTGTAAAGACGGTCCCGTGTTTTCCCATATGGAACTGGACTGGGACCAAGCAGGGGAGGGATGTTCATGAAGCGGCCCCGTTTGGCGGTTCAGCTGGGCCCCCTTTCACTGCCCAATCCGGTGCTGGTGGCTTCGGGAACGTTTGGCTACGGTCGGGAATATCAGGATTGCTTTGACCTCTCCGCCCTGGGGGGGTTGGTCACTAAGGCAGTGACGCTCAGGCCGCGTCAGGGCAATCGCCCCCCGCGCATTGTTGAGACGCCGGCAGGTATGCTCAATGCCATTGGCTTGGCAAACCCCGGGTTGGATGTGTTTCTCCGCGAGGAAGTTCCTTTTCTTCAGAACGTGGGTTGCCCCATCGTGGTAAACATCGCCGGGGACGCCGAAGATGAGTACGGGGAATTGGCCCGGGCTCTCGATGGCATCCCGGGGCTGGCCGCACTGGAAGTGAATATATCCTGCCCTAATGTCCATTGCGGGGGCATGAGTTTTGGCGTGGATCCCGTGGCAACCCGTTCGGTAATAGAGCGAGTGCGCCATAGTACGCAGCTGCCGGTCATTGCCAAGCTATCGCCCAATGTTACGGCTATCGCATCCATAGCCCAAGCGGCACAACAAGGGGGAGCGGACATCATCTCTTTGATCAACACCCTTGTGGGCATGGTCATCGATGTGCAGGCGGGCCGCCCGGTGCTGGGGAACGTCACCGGAGGTCTGTCCGGCCCGGCCATTCGCCCCGTGGGGGTGCGGATGGTATGGGAAGTGGCCGGTGCGGTATCAGTGCCCGTGATTGGCATGGGGGGGATTATGAATGCTCAGGATGCCCT
>SLSY01000072.1 GCA_007130145.1 Bacillota bacterium | reverse complement strand
CTGCTGGTTGCTACCGATGTTGCAGCCCGAGGCCTTGATATTGGCGGAGTGACTCATGTCTATAATTTCGATATTCCCCAAGACCCGGACAGCTACGTCCACCGCATTGGTCGTACCGGTCGCCTTGGCAAGGCCGGGGTGGCAGTTACATTGACGACTTCACGTGAACTGCGTCAGTTGAGGATGATAGAGGCAAGCATTAGGCGGAAGATTAACCATATGCCCACGCCCACGTTGAGCGAGGTAGTGGAGGAACGCCAACGGGTAACCAAAGATCTCTTGCTAAGCACCGTGGAGAAAGAGGATATCAGCCTGTTCCGTTCGCTGGCCAACTCAATGTTGGAGGAGAACGAACCGGTAGCACTGTTGGCCGCAGCGCTAAAACTGTTGACCAGGGAACCGGATACTACTGCGGTTGTACTCAAGGAAGAAGCACCATCCAGTAGATTCTACCGCAAGCCCCCACGACCGGCCTCGCCGGTCCCGTATTGGAAGCAGAAGAGTTCCAAGAGCGCCGGGCGCGCTAAAAGAGCCTATCGCGATCGTGATCGCTATGATAAATAGGGGCCTCCCGTTTTGAGTTCGCACTACTCCCAGCAGTGGGTATAGCCACTGTCTTGGGGCGCGCATCCAATCGGATCCCCCTTGTTGATGTTGATGCCAAGCATGGCGGGATTGAGGCGTTTGATGGTCTTCGCGGTGACAATGAAATGTGCCAGCAACTCAACGGGTCGATACACCTGGTGGCGGATTCCATCTTCACTTCAGATACCTTCAAGATGTAGATGTGACAAAAAGTCCTGGGCATCTTGCGCCTAGCGTAGAATTAAGACGCGACGGGCATACAGCGCTGCTGTCCCCTTCCCGTCTTCCTAATGATGGTAGCTATCAAAGGTAAATGGGCTCCTGGCTGGCGTAGGGACGCGGAGGAATTGGGAGCTGGCCACCCGATGCTGGCGGCGAACCTATCAAGCCTTGGCAGAGCTCCCGTTGGGCGTCGACGGTCTGAGCGTCCATCAGGATCAGGATTCCGTTTGACACCAGTTATAACTGGCGTCAAACGCGATTGCTTGATCATGGCGTCAGGGTGTCCTGCTCGGAAACGGGGGCCAGAGGGAACCCTGGGGCAGAGTCAAGGTGGGGGTGAATCAAAACAGAGATTGATTCACTGATCACGGAGGCCAAGGAGCTAGGAGAACTCAAGGAGATCATAGAGCAGCACATGAACTACTACAACAGCCAGCGACGACACTCGTCCATCGACAACCAGACACCGATACGCTACCTGAGACGAATATTGAATGGAGAGAATATCGCTACCAGTTAGCCAAAGACAGCCCCACAAGTGATGCAATGACGGGGGCTCGGATCTATGACCTTAGCTTGAATTGATGCAAAGAGATGAGAAAGCGCTTTCAAGCCCAAGAAGGATCTTTGTCCATCCCCCGCTTCACGCGGGAGTACGAAGAGAGTCTTAACGAAGGATTAAGAGAACTGGGCATGGCCCTGGCCTTTGATCCCTATCAAGCTGACTTTTTTGACATGATGGAATGGGAGGAAGAGCCGCGCCTTTCATCAGTGACGTCAAACAAAGACATTCATGGAGGTTTCCGCACGGGCACGAAAGCGGCCGCCGCAACATCGGTGGAGATTAGGGTGGAGAGCGCTCCTGTGGTTCAGATGCAAGTCAACCGTCCGTTCTTCCTGGTGTCCACGATGCACATACGGAGGCACTGTTATTTGTGGAAGCAGTGATGAATCCGGACTGATAAAGGTGAAAAAGAGAGCGTATGAGATCTCATGCGCTCCTTTAATTTGATAAAGAAAGAAGTGTAATGTCCGATGCCACCACCGCCCCCGGCCTTCCTTGATACGTTCCTTCCACTTGTACCGGCAGGATCTTCTCTCCGAAGAGGTGTTGACCACATTTCTGATAGATGGCCTCAAATACGGTAATCTCAGCCAACCCGGTCTCATCCTCCAAAGAGAAAAATACGGTGACCTTCCCACTGCGAGTGGGAGGCCGGTGCGGTCGTATAGGATATCCTGCCAGCCGCACTTTACGACCACGAGAAAGCCGGGATAGCTCATCCACTGTGCGAACACCCCGGGCCTTGAGTTTGTCACGCACCAATTGCAAAGGATGAGCGCTCACGCTCAAACCCAAAATAGCATGCTCGTGTTCTAGTTTCTCAGATAAGGTGAAATCCCCAATGACTAGATGGTCAGAAACACGTCCTTGCCGTGCATCTTCCAGTTCCCACAGGAGTTGTCGCCGGTTACCCCCACACCACTCATCTGCCGACCCACACAGGATCAAGGATTCATACAGGGATTTGGGAAGCTGGCTTCGCTCCACAAAATCGAACAGAGAAGAAAATCGACGCATCTTTCTGGCTCTGAGTATTTCCTCCAGACCCTTTTCCGTCATCCCCTTGACCTGCTCAAGACCCAGCTGTATCGCACCAGACTCAACCCGCGCCGTTTCGTGACTACTATTAATGGCAGGGCCCTTGACCTCAATACCTCTCCTTCTGGCCTCCACACACAAGCTGCTAGCAGGATAATAACCCATGGGTCCATGGGCCAAAAGAGCCGCATAAAACTCTGCGGGATGATACCGGGTCAGATAAGCTGTCTTATAAGCAATGGATGCAAACGAAGCAGCGTGTGCTTCACAAAAGCCGTAGCTGGCATAACTTTTTAGCAGCGAAAAGATGTATTGGGCCGTAGAAAGACTATGGCCGCCGGCCACCGACTTCTCCACGAATCGTTCTCCCAGCTTCTCCATTTCCTCGGCAGAACGACCATGCGTCATGACTCGCCGCAATTGATCTGCCTCCCCGGGAGTAAATCCCGCAATAGCATGGGCAATTTCGATCACTTGCTCCTGAAACAATACCACCCCGTAGGTCTTGGCCAGGATCTTGCGCAACCGCTCATCCACATAGGTCACCGGCTGCAGCCCTTGCCGGCGGGCAATGAAGGGTTTTACCATATTCCCTTTGATGGGCCCGGGACGAATGAGCGCCACGCTGGCCACCAAGTCCTCGAAATGATCCGCCTGCAAACGCACCTGCAACTGGCGTTGCGCGGGACTCTCCAACTGAAACACCCCAATCGTCTGTCCGGCATTGAGCATTTGGTACGTCTTCCTATCACGGGGAGGAATCTCTCCGTACTCCATACCGACTTCCTGTAAGGTGTCACTGACGGCACCAAGCGTGCGAAGGGAAAGCAGATCTAGCTTGATCAGGCCCAGATCTTCCACATCTTCCTTATCAAATTGAGTGATGAGCACACCCTTAGCCGATGGTTGTAAAGGGGTCAATTCCAAAAGAGGAGTCCGACTGATAACCAACCCGCCCAGGTGAGTTCCCAAATGCCGGGGATGACCTGCCACGCGCCTGCAACCCTCCAGCAAGAGAGATAGGCGTTCGCGATGTCTTTTAAATCCTCTTAGTTCCGGTAAATCCCATACTTCATCAATACGATGAGCTGCGATCATAGGCAGGCGTTTGGCCAAGACATCCAACTCCTCAGCCGCAAAACCCAGAGCCTTTCCCAAATCGCGCAGGGCAGAACGGGCGCGAAAGGTGTTGTAAGTGCAAACTGTGGCCACATGCTCCTTCCCGTAGCGCTTATATACGTAGTCAGACACTTGATCCCGGTAACGAGCATCAAAGTCAACGTCGATATCAGGCGGGCTTCTTCGTTCAAGACTCATGAAACGTTCGAACAGCAGGCCCCGGCTATAAGCATCCACTTCAGTAATACCCAGGCAATAAGCCACCACGGAATCAGCCGCAGAGCCCCGCCCGGAGTGCCGTATCCCCCTCTTTTGCGCAAAACGAATGACATCCCAAACCAGCAAAAAATAGTCTTCATAGCCCAGCTGAATGATGACATCCAATTCTACCGCTATACGTTCGCGCAGGCGGGGTGCAATGCGCCCATAACGCTCCCGGGCGCCTTCCTTCACCAACCGCTTCAATAAATGCACTGCACTTTCGCCCCGCGCAGGAAAATGCGGATGCAAACGCTTCCCAAACGACAGCACCGGCTGGCAACGATCACCCAACTCTCCGGCCACGGCCATGGCACGATCGAATTGGGGAAATGAGGACAGCAGTTCATCGGGGGATTGCAAGTAGTTCTCAGCATTGAGCCTTCGCTCCGGATGCACTTGATCAATATGCGTGAGTGTACGCACGCAAGTCAATATATCATGGATGAAGAAATCCTCCTTGCCCGCATAATGCACATTACCGGTAAGGACCAGTTCCAAGCCTAAGGTGCTAGCCAATTCTTCCAAAGCATAGTACAGCCGTTTACTACCCGGCAAATAGCCTTCATTGAGTTCCAAATAGAAGTGGGGGAATCTTTGCTGGTACCATTGGGCCACTTGCTTGGCTTCGTGATAGCGCGACTGCAGGATCAAGCGAGGGATCTCGCCTTGCCGGCAACCGGACAGCAACAGTAAGTCGGCTCCCAATTCCTCTAGATCATTCTTGCACACAATGGGATTTTTTCGGGTTCCGTGTACATACGCACGCGTTAGCAGCTGACATAAGTAACCATAAGCTCGTGCATCAGGAGCCAAAGCAATCAGGTGGCTTCCATTGTCCAACACCAATTCCGCACCTGTTATGGGCTTGAGGCCATGTTCAAAAGCACTTTTATGCAGCTGAACTGTAGCGCTAAGATTACTGTGGTCCGTGATAGCGATGGCATCCATATCCAGTTCAGCCGCCCTTTTCACCAGCGCAGCAATGGCGCTAGCTCCATCCAAGAAAGAATAGGGAGAATGCACATGCAGATGTGTGAACAATGAATTCCAACCTCCCATATCGGGAAGGAAACGTTCCTGCTAATCCAATACCCGGTAGAGATTCCACTGGTTCATGCGGCGATCGGCAAACAGCTCGTAAACTGCCCCACCATTGGTAGTCAGGCGATAAAAGGTCTTCTCCGCCTCTCCATCCCACCAACGCCCGGTGTCCTTCCATTCATCAAGAATGTCCTGCACATCAATCCAGTTTTTAATCCAGAAGAAGCGCCGGGGACGTCTTCGCCCATCGGTCACAACCAGCACAGGCTGATTAATCAGTTTGGACACGGTTCTCACACCCTTTTCTATGGAATCGCAATGGATCATAGTAACGCAACATGGCCTCGCGTCTATCCCCTTTGCTTTTCCAGCCCTTCTCCACCATCTCACCCTCATATCTTTGGGCCAGATTCATCAGGGTATTGTCCAACTGTTGCATACGGTCAGTGGCATCCGTCCCTCCGGGGCCAGAAACCAATTCCAATTGCTGGCGTCTAAGGGGTATGATGGAACGGGCGATTAATTGTAGAGCGCTAACTTCAAACCCGGGCCAGATCCCTTTTAATCCAGCCGCTAGATTGTGAAACATAGCCTCTTGTGTTCTGTAAGCACGAGATCTCTGGCGGTGAAGTAAAATAGGAGTTCCCTTATCACCGTCAAGTAACAAACTAATATGACGGGCAGCCACCTGTCGTTCGCGCATAACACGGGCCAAGCGCTCAACAAGAGTTTTCAACGCCTGCAAACAGGCATCCAAAGAAAAGATGGTCTCCCCGCACCACTGGCAAAGGAGGATGTCTTCAGGATACAATGGTTTTACCGGATTGTTATCCCCCTCTTGCAGGAATACAAGTAAACGTTTCCCTTCCTCGCCAAACCGACGCATTAATTCACCGGGGGGAATCACCATGAGCTGGCCCACTTTCTTCATTCCCAAAAGCAACAATCTCTTTTGCATATTGTCCGAAAGCATATCCAGTTTTTCAACTGACAAATTACGCAGAAACTGCTCCTCTTGGTGCGGGGCCAGCATGCGAAGGTGAATCGGCACACCACCCTCCTCTTCTTCTCCGACCAGTGTGCGAGCTAAAAACTTGCAACTGGCCAACCCTGCACAAACCGATAGAACATAGCGGGGCACAATGGTTTCTAAAATCCCCCGCAATGCCGCGGCATCCACTCCCGTGCCGGTAAAATCCAAAAAGACTTGGTGGGGAGAAAGAGGCTCAACCGCACGCGCGTGCTCGTGAAATATATCCAGAAATTCCCGTGCTACAAGTTGGAAGTAAACCTGATCATATGCAGTTGTCTGTAAATCCGGGCAGCAATGCAGACTTTGTCGCAGCGTTTGCCCGGGAACAACTCCCCTTTCTCGTGCCTTGGCACATGCATCGAAGACCCTTGCATTGCGAATGACAACAATGGGCTGATGACTTGACAAAGCATGAGCGTAAGCACCCTTTAACTGAACAAAAGCTATGGTTCGCATTCTATCCACTCCAAGGCAAACATATGTTCGTGTTTCTATTATAGGAGCAATCTCAACTGGTGTCAATGGGAGTGGAACTGGGATAATAAGCCAGAAGGCGGGAGTAGAAGAAGGAAGGTGAAGACGAGTTACGATCTACTTTGCACCAAACGCTGAGCCAACGCAATCCCCAGCACATAAAGGGCTGCCGTACTCAAATATCCCGGCGCCGAGGAATCAAATAAAAGAGCAGAGCGCGCAGAGAATTCCTCATCTTGTTGCCACAAGATGGCCAGAACAGGAAGGCGGGGGAAAACCGGAATCATGCAGGCAACGTCCCCATAGCCCTTCATAATTCGGCCACCCCAGTCTTGGGCGGCCTCAATAAATCCATCGGGATTGTCACCGAAGGATTGAACCAGGGGCAGATGGGCTTCCTTTCGGAACAATGCATCATGATGTTCCCCACCCGGAAGTTCCAAAAACGACAGCCACCTCCCCCGCAAAGGGAGACCGGTAGCCTGCGCTACATACTGCAAAATGAGAACTTCTTCATTTTCGTGGAGTCTTTCTGGGGCTGCCCAAATCACTTCTCCCTGGGGATAAAACACCTGGCAAAGATGGCCACAAAAAGAAAATTGCAAACGGTCCGGAGAACGAAGGAGAGAGGCGCCGCTCCATGCAGCCATTTCTTGAGGATTAGTTCCAGAAAAATCGCACTTCGCTTTAGCCCATACCGTGCTCAATCCTGAGCTCCCCATGGCAAAACACCCTCTATTGTTTCTTCCTCCTCTGCTTCCCCATTGCCACCTTCTTCTTCATCTTCCGCATCGGGCTGCTCCACAGGCATGGTGCCAATCCGAATTTCTTTCGGGATCGGGATATAATACGAAGGAGACAGAGGGCGAATATGCTCCTTGCCATTCATGAAGACTTTGGCCTCGGCCACGACTCTCCGTCCTCTCACACCGCCGGTAATTTCCTTCTGTCCCTCGGGCAGTTCGGGATCCTCAATGATTTCCGTTTCGTAGGGGAAGGTTTCTACCACTTTGGAAAAGGTCTCGACTCGCAAATCCTCAGGCGCTGTTCCATAGAAGCAGAACGTTAAACGACCATTGTCAACTTCACCGGTAATCAAAAGGTGAGTCCCGGTGTCATTGCGAAAACGCAAATCCTGGCCGGCGCTATAATGGACGGCAGCATCCAAGCCAATTTTGACATAACTCACGGTCTGACCATGTGAAGAGCGCTGTACAATCTCTAGATTGGCCATGAGAGTTGTATTGTAAAGGGTAGTGGAAACCTGACAAACGCCACCCCCGATACCCTGTCTAACTTCGTGGCGAAAGAACACGTCAGCCAATCCATATCCTCGCTCGGCGGTACGTGGTCCCACCACTTCATTGAAGGAAAAGACCTCACCCGGTGCCAGCATATGCCCGTCAATGTAACCCGTTGCCAGTTCGATGTTCTTGGCGCGAGATACGTTCGCGGTGGAAAACTCCGTCGTGAATCGAGCAATGCACCGCTCGAGTCCCAAAGCAAGCAGATCCTCGCGGCTGGTCTCAGGCGCCAAAGCTCGCAAAGGTACATCAGCCTGTGTCGGGAACTCATGCCACATCTCGCCACTCCACACCGCATCCTTGAAGTCATCATAATCCAATGTAACTCCAATGATATGATTGGTAATCACCACTTCGCCCGCTTCGATGCTCATTTCGGCCGATTCGGGTTCTCTGTAGAGTGATGCGAGGAGCTGTTCGTAAGACTGACGCAGCTTCTCTTCATTCAAATCAACCCGCAAGGACAAGATGACTGAGTCCGAGCGCCACCAACCCGATGGTTTATGGGAACGCAAGGTCTTTTCAACTTCTTGCTCAAAGCCGAGCTCAACATAGCTGAAGGTAAACTCCCCTTCACTCGTATGCAAAACCACGTAACGCTTCTCCCATTCCAGCACGTCTTCTACATGTTGTAAGGCTTCCTCATATGTCAAACCGCTGATATCAATGCCCGCCACAGTGCTAGGATCAGTGTAGCGGTTCTCACTGGCTACCAATGCTCCGGCCGCGCCGATTATACCCCCGCACAAGAGCAGAAGAAAACCCACGAAGGCCCATCTTCTTGTACCCTTGTTTCGCTTGCCACGTACCATCTGACCTATCCTCCTCTATCTATACCGCCACGGCCATTTTGGCCGGCACCTTCCCATATGTTACTACTCCCCGGGCTACCAGTATGCTCCTCAATCTCGCTCGGGCCCGACTCAGGCGAGATTTCACTGTCCCAACCGGGCACTGCATGATTCTCGCTATCTCCGCATACGTCAGGCCCCGTACATCGTGGAAGAACACCACGGTGCGATGCTCCACACACAGTTCTAGCAAACACTCGCGCAGTAAGCGCCCCAGTTCCTGACGTTCGGTCTCTACATCCGGACCGGGACTTTCGTCAGGCAGTTGCCAGCTCATCTCCATATCGCCTACGGGCACATCCAACGAAGAGGTGGGACGGCGGCTTTGCCGCCGGGCCCGGTCAATGCAAATATTCCCAGCAATACGGTATATCCATCCTGTCAAAGTGCCATTTCCGCGGAACAGGTGTATTGACGTATATACGCGCAAAAAAGTTTCCTGGGTGACATCCTGAGCATCGCAGTGATTGCCCGTCATCTGATATGCATAATTATAAATGGGTTTATGATAGAAGTCTACGAGACAATGAAATGCATCATGATCCTTTTTCTGGCATGCACAGACCACTTGGTCTGGAATGACCATCTCTGTTCCCTCCTGCTGGAAGTCTCACCCCAAGTCTACCAGAAATCCCTAGGTGAACGAAATGGTCTCAATGGCGTATTTTCCCTGCATAACACCGCATTCAATACTACGCATTTATGCTTAGAGGGACACGTAAGGTGACCAACGTCCCTTCTCCGGGAGCGGATCTGATCTCAAGGGAGCCCTCCAACAGGGCAGCTCTCTCATGCATTCCGATCAGGCCGAGACTGTTGGCGGTTTCATACTCTTGGCGGTTAAACCCGATGCCATCATCATGAACTTCTATCGTTAAGCTCTCCGGCGCATACTCAACGTCAATCTCCACCTTGCAACGTCCCGCGTGCTGTTTGACATTGTTGAGAGCTTCTTGCACAATGCGAAATACTGCTACCTCTATCTCAGATGGCAGGCGCTGCATCGAACCGTGCACCGTCACTGCGCCGTCGACACCATACTCGGCCAGACCAGCCAGCAACCATTCCAGAGCAGGTATGAGGCCCAAATCATCCAATACGCTGGGACGAAGTTCCCGGCAAAATCTCCTAAGGTTGGTCAGCGTATCATCAATAAGGTCGATGAGTTCATCTAGCCTTGTCGCTACGCAAGAGGGTGACTCGTCTAATATGTTGCGACACATCTCCAGTCGCCGTCCCAATGCCACCAGAGCTTGAACCGTATCATCGTGAAGCTCACGGGATATCCGTCGCCGTTCGTCTTCCTGCACCTGGGTAACCAAAGCCAAATACTTTTGCATCTCACTCTGGCGGCGCTGGCTAGCCCGTAGGTCCCGTTGCCGCTTGGCCAGTTCGCGAGCCAAACGACGGTTCTCGGTTATGTCACGGGCAATTCCCTGCTGTCCCGCATACGCACCGTGAACCACCAACAAAGACGCATTCACATCCAATAGAACCCTGGTTCCATCCGTCTTGATGGCCTCCCATCGATAGTTAAGGAAGCGACACTCCTGACTCATCGCCTCCCTCACTCGCGTAACGGTACTCTCCCAACTTCTGGGCGTAACCAGACCTGAGAAGTAGGTGCCAACGAGATCTTGGGCCCGGTAACCCAGAACATCTTCTATCCGTGAGTTGAGGAAAGTGAAACGACCCGAAGCATCCAAAGTGAATACAATATCAGACGCATTCTCCGTCAACGTTCGATACTTCTCTTCCGAACGTTCCATATCGTGACTCATCTGAGCTTTGTTGATGATAACAGCAGCAAGATTGCCTACCGCTTGGAGTAAGTCCCAGGCCTTATCATCAAAGGGATGGACTCGGTCATGAGAACTGAGCACGAGTAAGCCCAGTACATCTGAGTGCGACCGAAGAGGAAACATAAAGAGCTGGGTGGCATCAAAACTGAGGATATCCTGCCGGAAATCTTCTTCCTGTGCCACGTAAACCGCCCGTTCCTCTCTTAGTGCCTTGAAGAACACACTATCGTCTTGCAGGCGCAAGGTGATGTTCTCCTCAAAAATCATTGTCGCTTCGTCCGTACTTGCTATGGCCGCCGGAGTCACTGTCTGAGCTTTGTAATCATAAAGAAATATGCTGGCGTCTTTGACCGGGAACACCCGCAAGACAAAATGCGCAATGCGCTGCAGGACTTCCTCTAGGGACAACTGGCCGGCAGTCAAATGGGCCATCTCCACGAGAATCTGAGACGGACTCAAAGAAGGCATTGTGCGTCTTCACCTCTGGCCCTTCATAACATTGTCCATGCGAATCCAACCATGTCGTAAAGCAAGAATGACCGCCTCCGTTCGTGAGCCAACCTCCATCTTGTCAAAGATGTTGGCCAGATGAACCTGAACGGTACGCGGGCTGATATAGAGCTTTTCGGCAATCTCGCGATTGCCCATGCCCTGAGCTGCTCGTTCTAGAACTTCCTGTTCGCGGTCGGAAAGAGGCGATTTCACTTCGGTCGTGGTTTCTTGCATCATTTGCGGAGAACAGAAGAGACGATCAATGACCTTGCGTGCCACCGAAGGATGCAGGACTGACTCTCCGGTAGCTACGGCTCGAATGGCCATGATCAGATCCTCTCCGCGTGCGTTCTTTAAAAGGTAACCAGCGGCACCGGCCTGCAGTAGGGAGAACACGTACTGGTCTTCATCGTAAGCAGTGAAGACCAACACTCCCGTGGAGGGGAGCCGTCGCTTGATTTCGCGTGTGGCCTCAATCCCGTTGAGCCGGGGCATGGCAATATCCATCACCACAACTTTTGGCTCCAATTCGACGGCCAACTGCACCGCCTCTTCACCATCACCCGCTTCTCCTACCACTTCAAGGTCAGGAACACGTTCGATGAGTTCGCGAGTTCCTTCGCGGACAATGGCATGATCGTCGACCAGCAAAACCGTAATCTTGCTTTTCATACTGCCATTCTCCCCCATTGCCATTTTCCAGTAGTTTCGCCACTATATATGAATATCCTACCCAGAAAGCCAGCCATAAGCAACCATCCTGCACCCTCCTGACAGGATGTACACAAAAAACGCCCCTGGAAAGGGGCGTAGAATCCCGGTTCAATCCGGTCGAGTGAGAAAGTCCGAGCGAAGGATCTCGGCTGCTTTGCGCACACCGTCATTGACTGCATCCGAAGAAATGGTCGCGCCCGTAATGGCATCCACCTCGAGAGCATCCTCTTCGATGCTTTTGCCAATGAAACGTCCGAGAAAATCGTCGCTTTTCACTTGCGTTCCAATTCCAACTGTCTCCGACATACTGAGGATGATCACATTTAGGATCTCTCCTTGGGTATTCACACCCAACATAATCTCCATAGGACGGGTGCCATAACCATCAGCCTCGACCAATGTCGATGCCCCTACGATGGAATCATCATCACGAAGCACCCAGTGAACCCGTCCATCCACTTCGATCTCGCTGCACACCTCCGAGCCAGGAACACACAGCTCGAGGGATTCCTGCAGTTTGGCTGCTCGCTGCTCCTCAATGAGTGGCAAGGTTGTGCTGTATACTGCCGTGAGCCCCGCCGCTGACACGCCGCATATCAGAGCCAGCATCAGGCCCAATCGGATGATCTCTCGCAAAATGATTCCCTCCTGTTTCTCCTGGTAAGCAGATCTATACTATATCTTCTCTGATATGGGGGCTATCCCTGCCTCTGAGTCTACCCACACCATTCTACCATAAGAATCGTCCCTCTTACCAGTATGCAAAGATTGTGGTATGAGTAAAGTATTTGTGGGGATCTGCCAGAAAAAGGAGGCCGAGAAGCCATTGATCCTGTAAGGTAGGGTTTGATGAACAACCGAAAGGGAGGCTTCTCGCCATGAACAATCTTCTGGGAACGTTGGACATTTCCTTCGTGGAGCTGGAGAGTCATTGCTTCAAGAAAATGCAGGAGTGTTTTGCCCAGGTGCTGTATGCAAAGAGTATGCCTGTTCGTTGACTTGCAATCTGTCTGTGGTATAATGATTATGCTAATCGACTGTGTCGGGATGGCGGAAACGGTAGACGCGTACGTTTGAGGGGCGTATGGTACACACCGTGCGGGTTCAAGTCCCGCTCCCGACACCAATCGTTCTCAACAGGGGTTCGGTGTAGAAGAACACTCGAACCTCTTTTTCGTTGGGATGAAGCTTCTTTGAAGGGATTTCTTCCTTTCGGCCCTAGATCCATTGGCAAAGGCCTCATCGAACTTCGCGAGAACAGCACCGATCTGCCTTGGTCGCCTTGATTTGGACATATATATAGGAACCTCCATGATGGCAAAAGCGCACGACAAAGTGAGCGTGGCGCTGGTGCAAGCATTGGATTTTTGTGACCTCGGTGGCTTTGATTTCAAGCTGAGCGAGCAGCTCCAAAAACGCTGGCTCTTGAAATGACATTATACTTCACCTTTTGTGCATTTTATCACTTCATTCGATAAACCTCCTGCTCTCTCCTTCTTACAAACGGTGTCTTCGTGGAGTGCAAAAGGATATCATCATGTAGAACACAGGATTCACGCGCCCGGGCGCGAATGCTCCATGCAAGCAAGTGTTACCATTGCACCAGGAAAGGAATGACCATGCCCCCACAGCCATCAATCCTGTCTCATACGCAAGGTCGAGCCGCAACAGATCAGCTCCTGACATGGTATCGAGAGCATCGGAGAGACTTACCCTGGCGTCGAGAGCATCGGCCTTATTGTGTATGGATCTCGGAGATCATGGCGCAGCAAACCCGCATCACAGCCCTGTTGCCTTATTACCAGCGCTTTATGGAAGCGTTTCCTACTCTAGAGGCGCTGGCCCAGGCCGATGTTGATGAGGTTCTCCGTCTCTGGGCAGGCCT
>SLSY01000220.1 GCA_007130145.1 Bacillota bacterium | reverse complement strand
AGAGTATGAGCACCATGAGAGCAGGTCGCGCCGCTTGAGCCACTTCGGTGGGGAACTGCAGGAGCGTCATGAACATGAGGTTGTAAAGAGGAGTCCAGAAAGCAACCAGGGCGGTCAGCACGGTCAAGAACGCGTTCATGGCCAGCATGAAGTTGCGCGTCAAGCGGTATGATGCTTCATTGGCTACCAGCGCATTGGCGGCTGGAAGCAGCATAATGATGGGCGCCTCCAGTAGTACGGCAACGTAGGCGGCCACTCCGTATGCTGCCAAGACCAGTTCCGGTGATTCTAGCCGCGCCAATCCGGCGTGCACAATGGGCTGCCCGGCCGACATCATGATGCCACTCAGGGCAAGAGGGAGATAGAAGTACCATAGGGTGGTAAGATCAGGGGCAGTTGGCGGCCTGGGCAAAGAACATCACCTCCCTCAAATCATGCAAAGATCACATTGGTGTCGCGATCGCTGTCAATAGGCAGAAATCAACCCCGAGGGACACTTCTCGCCCCATGTTCTATTTACCTTGCGGTCACATTTTATGATAATGTAAAGAGAACGGGTCCCCGGGACTATTACGGTATACGAAAAGGAGATCAACGGGCTATCAGAGAAGAAGAAGCAGGATGTATTGACCAAGTAGTCTTCTTGAGGTAGGATGCACGGTGAAGCACATTGTGCATTATCACGATCGCGCTGGGAATCGAGGCCACCTGCCTCGGTCCTTGACATGACGAACGGGAGGGCCAGAGAGTGAGAGAGAAGATCAAAGTCGCGATTGCCGGAGTTGGCAATTGTGCCAGTGCTCTTATACAGGGAATCGAATTCTACCGGGAAAGACCGGATGCTTACGGACTCATGCATCAGGACATCGGTGGTTATGGACCATCGGACGTGGAGATCGTCGCTGCTTTTGATGTGGCGGTAGGCAAAGTCGGTGAGCGCTTGGATAAAGCCATGTTCAGCTTGCTCAATTGCACTAAGCGGTTTTACACGGGTGAGGTGAACAACTATCCGGTGATCGTAAGAATGGGACCGGTGGCCGATGGCGTCGCAGAGCATATGCCGACGTACCATCAACAGGATGTTGAGTATGTGGTCAGTGATGAGGAACCTTGTGATGTAGCTAGTGTTCTTCGGGAGACCGAAGCAGAAGTACTTATCAACTATCTGCCGGTGGGGAGTGAGACGGCTGCGCGCACCTATGCTCAGGCTTGCTTGGATGCGGGGGTTTCGTTCATGAACGCCATGCCTACGTTCATTGTGTCTGATGAAACGTGGGGTCAAAAATTTGCCGAGGCTGGCATTCCTGCTATTGGTGATGATATCAAGAGTCAGGTCGGGGCTACCATCGTACACAGGGTCTTAACCCGTCTCTTTCAACAGCGGGGAGTGAATCTCTCCAAGACCTATCAGCTTAACTTCGGGGGCAACAGCGATTTCTATAACATGCTGAGCCGGGAGCGCTTGACCACGAAAAAACTGTCCAAGACCAATTCGGTGCAATCCCAGCTGGATATTCCTTTGCCGGCGGATCAGGTCCATATTAGCCCCAGTGATTATGTGACCTGGCTGAAAGACAACAAGATTTGCTACATCCATATGGAGGGTTTGGGTTTTGGCGAGGTTCCTCTGTCCATTGAACTGAAGCTCTCAGTGGAGGATTCTCCGAACAGCGCTGGTGTGGCTATTGATGCGGTCCGATTGCTCAAATTGGCCCAACAACGTCATATTGGTGGGCCTTTGCTTGCGGCTTCGGCGTATCTTATGAAGTCACCGCCGGTACAGTACACCGATAGCATCGCCGCCGACTATGTAGAGGAATTTATCGCGGGTTCGCGCGATCGCTAGTCTGCTGCTGCCCGGGGAGGTCTTGTATGTTCCCGGGTAGTTGTCTATTAAGGATGAAGAATATGAACTACCAGGTGAGAGAAGAGGATTTCTGCCAGCTGATGGAACGCTATCATACGGTCAACCCTCTTGATTGGGGACCGTTGTTTGTGCAGCCAGCCTGGCTTCGGGTATGGTGGAACACGTTCAATCCTCCGTCAGAACTCTGCATTCTCAGCATTTCCGAAGATGAGTGTCTATTGGGAGTGGCTCCACTGCAAGTGACCGGTGACCGCTGTTTGATGTTAGGAAGCACCGATGTTTCGGATTATGTGGATTTTCCTGTCAATAAGGCACGGTCACGTGAATTCTTCGCCCAACTCCTACCATCTTTGCGCAGTAAGGGCATCAAAACGCTCGAGTTGGCGCATGTGCGTCCGGAGTCAGCGGCGTTGACGGATCTGGTAGAGGTGGCCAAGGAATGGGGCTGTGCCGTACATTTGGTTTCCGAAGAGGTTTCTCTCGAAACTCAGCTGCCCGCGACCTGGGATGAATACTTAAAGAACCTGTCTAAGAAACAGCGCCATGAGGTAAGAAGAAAACTCAGGCGTTTGACAGAGGCAGGCACCGTGAACTATCGCAGCCTGAGTGAACCTGAGGCTGTGACCGAGCGCATGCCCGAGTTTTTGGAGATGTTCGCCGTGAGCCGCAGTGACAAGGAGGAATACCTAAACCCTCAACGGGAAGATTTCTTCCGGTCCATCGTTACCACCATGGCCCAATGGGACTTGTTTCGTCTGGGCATGCTAGAACTGGACGGTAAGCCCGTGGCCATGTTGCTTTATTTCGATTACCAGCGACGCATCTATCTTTACAACAGCGGCTATGATCCCGCTTACCGTGAATTGAGCGTCGGCCTCATGTCCAAGGTACTGTGCATCAAAGATAGCATTGCGAGGGGACGAGAAGTTTTTGATTTCCTCAAGGGTGATGAAGTGTACAAGTACCGGCTGGGTGGAAAGGAAGTGCCCCTGACGCGATGTCAAATAGACCTTTAATGAATCGTCTCTTTGCGAGTCAATCATGACACGTGGGGGGCCCAAGAGATTAGCATTGCTCAGTTTCCACAGCTCGCCTATCGGTCGCTTGGGGAGCCAGGATACCGGCGGAATGAGCGTCTACCTACGTCAGCTGGCCGGTGAGCTGGGCCAAGCTGGCTACGCGGTGGACATCTTCACGCGGCGCTGGGAGCAATCTCAAGGCCAAAGCGTGTCTCTTTCTCCTTCGGTACGCGTGGTCTTTGTGGATGCCGGTCCTCTCGAGCGCGTGGATAAGGGCCAGCTTCATCACCACTTGTTTGAGTTCGTCCGCGCCATGGTCACTTTCGGTCGTACACAGAAGGTAAAATACGACCTGATCTACAGTCATTACTGGCTGTCCGGTTGGGCGGGAAGCATGTTGGCGGCGGTGTGGGACGTGCCGCATTTTACCATGTTTCACACCGTAGGCGCGTCCAAACAGGCGACAGGAGTGGGAGAAACCGAGCCATCGCTGCGTTTGGAGAAAGAGAGAGAACTGGTTCATTCTTGTCATCGCCTGATTGTCGCGACCACACAAGAGCAGAGCCAGCTGGTAGAGTATTATGACGCCCCATCTCAGGCCATTCGCATTGTTCCCTTGGGGGTGGACTTGCATCTCTTTCGGCCCGTCGATCGGCGTCAGGCCCGCAGGTGTCTGGGGATGTCCCTCGATGACAAGGTCATCCTTTACGTGGGGCGGATCGATGCGATTAAGGGGATAGAACGCCTGGTCGAGGCCGTGCTGCAGCTTCCGGAGCGGCGCCACGTGAAGCTCATGGTGATCGGGGGCGACGAGACGAGTCACGGCCCTATCGAGCGTCTGCAGGACATGGCAAGAAAAGAGAATGCCGACCACATGTTTGACTTTAGGGGCCTGGTAGACCATGATCAGCTGCCGCTTTACTATAGCGCTGCCAATGTATGCGCGGTGGTCTCGTATTATGAGAGTTTTGGTTTGGTTGCATTGGAAGCGCTAGCCTGCGGCACACCGGTGATCGCCAGCGACGTGGGCATACTCAACCAGATCATAAAAGAGCCGGTGCTGGGAACGGTGCTGCCCGTTACACACGACCCCCGCCTCTTGGCCTACCATCTGCATGATCGTTTGCTGCAAAGCCCACCGCATCCGGAGCTTGTGCGCCAGGGTGTCTGCGAGCGCGGCTGGGATCACACGGCCCGGCACTTCCAAAACGTATTGGCTGAATACGGCCTCTAGGTGGTGTCACCCAGTCTCTTTTGGTACCACAGGCTGATCTTCCATACCCCAAAACCCGTAGCCTGATAGAGCCGGTAAGCGGTGGGGTTTTGACTGTCCACCGTTACTTCCAAGTGCGCTATTCCTTGCTCTTTTAGCCGATGTAATCCCGCAAGTAGCACTCCTTTCCCCAATCGCATGCCCCGGTAATCCGGATCGACTCCGATCATGTGTATGCGTCCCTTGGGTTCCTGTCCGTTGCGGGTAACCCAACAGTAGGCAACCATCTTCTCATCAAATTCGGCCACGATGATATCCTCCAGCGAATGACCGCCCAGAGTGGTCATGTAGATGATATCCTCTTCGGTATTGGGGTGAAAGCCCCATGAGCCAGTGAAACACTGGTTCTGAAGTGCGGCGAGAGTCGCCTCTTCACCTGCTTGGAGGGACCGGTACGTGAGTCCGCTGGGAGTTGGCGGGCATTGCCAGTTTACATCCTCGACGCGGGCCCGCAACTCCAGAAAACCACGGATATGGGAAAAACCGCGCCGGACCAAGAATTCCTGTCCGTACTTGTTGTCCTCGAGCAGGTTGAACTGGGCGCGACCGATGCCTTCTTCTTCCATCCGGCCCAGGGCCTTCTGCAGTAGGGTGCTCCCAAGGCCCCGGTTGCGGTGCTGGGGATGGACAAAGCATTCAAAAAGGGCCCGGTCAATCCCTGGTTCAGCCGTGATGTCAAGATGGCCGACAATCGCATCGTTGGTTTTGGCTACGAATAGATGCCGCCCGGGATCGTACTTGGGTCGTCGCAGCTTTTCGGCCACCCTGACGTTGGTGGGAATGCCCGCTAGCGGCGAGATCAGCTCCGTATCCCGGCAGAATTGATGATACGTCTCAAAGTCAGACGGTGTATAGTTATTCACTTGGTAGTCTTCTTTGGCTTGCACAGCAAATCTCCTTCACCTATAATCTAATGTGTGCCCACAAGGGGGTAGCGACGATCCGTACTTATCATAAGCGATCAGGGCGAAGGCAGCAAGCATTCGGTCATCGCACCGTGCCGTGGCACAGCTAGGAGGAGAACTTGTGACAACAAAAGCCGATGTAATAGTGGTTACCCCGCATCCGGACGATGCCGAGTTCGGTGTGGCCGGAACGGTGGTGAACTGGGTCAGAGAAGGTAAGAAGGTAGTATTGGTGGTAACGACCAATGGCGACAAAGGCACCAGTGATCCGAACCTCAAACCGGAGGAATTGGCTCGCATACGTGAACAGGAGCAGCTAGCGGCCGCCCGTATTCTGGGGGTGAGTGAAGTCGAGTTCCTGCGCTATCCGGATCAGGGTCTTGAAGATACGCCGGCCTTGCGCAAGGATTTGGTGCGCATGGTTCGTAAGTATAGGCCGTACACGGTGGTTACGGTTGATCCCTACCGCCGCTATTTGTTTCACCGCGATCATCGCATTACCGGTCAGGTGGTCTTAGATGCCGTATTTCCGTATGCTCGCGATCACTTGTCCTATCCCGAACTCTTGGAAGAGGGACTCAGTCCTCATAAAGTTCGTGAGTTGCTGTTGTGGGGTCCTGAGAATCCCAATTATAGCACCGATATCACAGACACATTCGAGTTTAAGATTGCGGCTCTTTCTTGCCACGTCAGTCAGGTGGGAGGGGATAGGGCCACTGGGTTGGAGGAGCGTCTCAGAGCGCGTGCGGCCCAACTTGCCCAAGGAGAACCTTACCAGCTGGCCGAAGTCTTCCATCGCATCGAGATTGGCTATTGACGAAGGGGACCCAAGAGCCCGTATGGCCGCTGGGCGGTCAGAATACGGGCTCTTTGCACTTATATCTCGTTGCCTTTATCTTTACCGGCAGGGGACCAGAGCACATCTCCGTAAAGGCCTTCGGGTTGGATACGGTCAGAGAATGTTTCGTGCTCGGCTCTAGCCTCAGCGATGGTGGTGGCATCCCCATGCCCGGGATGCACTACGGTTTGGGGTGGTAAGGGGAGAAGCGTGTCGCGGATCGACGCGATGATGCTGCTAAAAGCACGGGGCGATGCGGTGCGTCCCGGCCCGCCGGGGAAGAGGGTATCCCCACTGAACAGGTGAAGGCCGGTAAGGAACGAGAGGCTTCCGGGCGTATGCCCCGGCGTGTGCAGCACCTTCAGGTCTAATTGCCCAAAACGCAGCTGATCACCATCCTCCAGTACGTGTTCTGGGGGTGAAGATAAGCCGCTACTGTCACCGGCATGGGCTCCCAGGGGAATGCCCAGAGCCCGTACGGCATCGAGAGCACCTATGTGGTCGGGGTGCGCGTGGGTGAGAAGGACGTACTTGATGGTTTGCCCGCGGACAAGAGCGGTGAGATAAGCCGGTTCATCGGGGGCGTCAATCAGGACACCCGCTCCCGTCGCAGGACAACGCAAGAGATAAGCGTTGGTTTCATAGTCGCCCAAGGTGAGCCTTTGCACGTAGAGTGCATCATTATCTACTACGGTTTTCGCTTGTGACATGTCATCACTCCCTGCCCAGATCATCGATTCTCGATTCGACTCACGTCTGGTCGCTTCAACGTTGAAACCAAAAAAAAGGCCACTTTGCCCGGACATCGCTACAGTTTGAGAGCGATCTCCATACCTTCAGCAATGGCGGACAAGGCATCTCGCGGCTCTTTGGCATCACCGATGACGAAGACTTCCGGTATGGGTTCCATGAGGCCACTCGTTAGCTCAGCGTTAGGCTTGGCCCCGGTGGCCACGACGATATGGGCCAATCCTGTGATGATCTCAGGGTGTCCGTTTCGCTCCACCGTCACCTCATGGGCGCGAACGTCTACCACCGGTGTGTGGTTCAAGACGACAACATCAAGGGTCTTGAAAGCTTCCAGCATATGATGGTGTCCATCGCTGGTAAGACCCATGCCGATATCACCGAGCATTTCCACCAAGATGACAGAAAGACCCTTGTCTGCAAGATAATGAGCTGTTTCACAACCTACGGCCCCGCCGCCGATCACCAGTGTCTTACCTTGGATGTTGCGGCCGGCCAGGACCTCATCTGCCGTGATCCCCCACCTCTCAACCCCCGGGATGGGGACCATGGCGGGACTTGCACCGGTGGCCAAGACTAAAACGTCCGGCGCCTCTTCTTGTACCAGAGAGGGGGTAACGGTTGTTTTGAACCGGATATCCAGATCCAACTCGTGCATACACTGCCGGTACCGTTGGACCAAGTACTGGTAGTCCTGCTTGAAGGGGGGCGTCCAGGCCAGCGGCATGCGTCCGCCAATGTCATCTTGGGCTTCAAACACGGTAACCTTGTGACCACGGAGTGTGGCCACACGCGCCGTCTCCAGTCCTGCCGGGCCTGCTCCAACTACCATGACGTTCTTCTTATCCTTGGCAGGCGTGATGGCCCTCTCCCGTTCCCGACCCGCCTGCGGGTTCATGAGGCAGCTGGTGGAACGGTCCGTTGCATAACGGTCATGACAACCTTTGTTGCAGCTAAGACACCGCACAATGCGATCGGCTTGGCCCGTCTTTACCTTGTGGGGAAACTCTGGATCCGAGATGAGGGCCCGGCCCAGCCCAATCAAGTCCAGTTTCCCGGCCACGAGATATTCTTCTGCCAGGTCCGGTTCATGGATCCGGCCTTGGGTCTGGACGGGAATATCCAGCACCTTCTTAATTTCGGATGCCAGTGGCACGTTGAGTCCGGTGGGATAGCGCATGTTGGGTACGTTGCGCACATAGGGGTAATAGCCCGAGGATATGCTCACATAATCGAGCCCCAGGGTCTGCAACATGAGCGCAACTCGCTTGAGATCCTCCACCGAAACAGTACCGGGCACCTCGTGGGCAGAGAGTTTGGCGCTGATGACCATATCCGGGCCTACTTCTTGTCTCACCCGTTCGAAAACCTCGCGCATGAAGCGGGTGCGCCCGGAAAAATCTACACCGTATTCATCATAACGTTGATTTGAAGCTCGGGCCACAAACTGCTCGGGTAAGTAGCCATGGGCAAAGTGAAGCTCCACCGCATCAAAACCCGCTTCCTTCACGCGGCGAGCGGTCTGTCCAAACTGCTCAACTAGCATTTTAATCTCTACCTTACTCAGTTCCCGCGGTGCATCAACCATACCCGGCAGGGGGATGGGGGAGGGGGCCACCGGTTGACCGCCACATAGATGGCGTTGGGTTTGGCGTCCAGCATGATGAATCTGCACCGAGGCCAGACAGTCATGACGCTGGATTGCTTGTGCCAGCCGGGCAAATCCTTCCGTGAGATCATCTTTCCAGAGACCCAACTGGCCGTTGCCGAAACTACCCAAGGGATCCACGAATGTGGCACCCACGGTGATCATGGCGACGCCGCCCGCGGCCCGGGCCTGGTAGAAATCGATCTCGCGTTGTGTGACCTGTCCGTCGAAAGGGGCCATGTGACCGGACATGGCGCACATGACCATCCGGTTCTTTAACTTGAGTTTGCCGATGTCAAGCGGCGACAGAAGCATCTCATGCAAACGTGACATGTTTCACACTCCTTGGTGTCTAGGTGTTTTGGTCAGCGTGCGTTCGCGGTGGATGAGGGGTTTCCCTTGCATGCTAGGCTTTACTACTGCGTTCCAGGGCTGCGTCCAGACTTTCATTGAAGATCTGGCCAGCCAGATGCATGAGGGTTTCAACGCGACCATCCTTGTCTTCTAGTGCCATGGACGCCAGACATGGATAGTGAAGACAGATTAAACCCGCCTTAGGAGTGAGTGCTAGCAGTGGCATTCCTGCAATACGCTTGGCAGCATAGTGGGACGATCCGCATGGGGAGCCTCGTTTGACGATGAGTTGTCTTACATGCCGTTCCTCCTGGTCGACTATGACTTGCAAGCGGGGGGCGCCAAAGTGACGAGCGAAGGCGCTGATCAGAGGTTGCTCGTACACTTGCGGAGAATAGCCGTAGGTGGTTTCAGTCAGTGAACAAAAAGGCTGGGGAAATACGATGCCCACACCTTCTTCGGCTAGTTCTTTCCGCACTTGGTTGCAGAGTCCGGGCGGGAGCCAATGGGCGTGATCCACGGGGGAAATGACGGCTTGGGCCCCGGTGGCTTTCACCAGTGCCGGGATAAGTTGTCCGGCTTGATGACTTTGTCCCAGATGAAGAAGGAGCTGCACCCGGGGAAGGGCAGCCGGCAGGTGCTCAGCCGGTTCATCGATGACCGGGAGATGAATCATGGGCAAGGTTACGTCATGAATCTGCCAGGATGAGGGTGCATGCTGGCGTACGTGGGTGAGTATGCGGCGGCCATAATCTCCTTGAACAGTAACGAGGATATCCACGCCATGTTCCTCCCCTCTCGTCGGGGTTAAGAGTTCGTCATGGTCACAGTGTCTCCCTGCCCTGTGGAGGATGGCTTTGCTCACCAGTACATTCACTGGCAAGGAGCAGGGAAGGGGGTGTGATGTCGCAAGAGTCCAGCGCCAAGTAGAGGGTCATCGTTGAGAGTGAGCCAGGAGGTAAAGGATGTGAGACAGGCGTTCGTGGTTATGGGTGGTGCCATGTTGGTCGTGTTGGTTCTCATCTCATACCTGGGTATCACCGCAGCTCCGGGAGTTATTGCCGGCAAGGACTCTCGCGTTCTCCCCGCTAGCATGTCTGAGAGTGCGTGGAGCGGGCAACATGAAGCAGTGGATTTCCATCCATGGCAACGACGTAGCCAATCCCGTTGTTTTCTAGCTTTATGGTGGCCTGCGGTTGGCTCAAGATGCCACGGGCCCATCCTTTGGACGGGCCCATGGAGGAAGAGTTCATCTTCGTGCATTGGGATCAAAGAGGGGCCGGAACTGAAGCCACGCACGTTTCGATGGGACAACCATGTCCTTGGAGCGCGGCTCGGGCCTTCCGGGGGAAGTTAGCCGGGCATTGACCTGTTCCATGCTTTTCCCGCTGTTTCACGCCGATATTGATGCAAGCCAAGTGGTCCGAGACGCAATGCGAACTTTTGTCAGAGAACAGGTAGCGGATGGTCACGGTGGCTTTCTTCTTGCCCTTCTCAGCGATGGTGGTGTGAACGTTCACTCCGCCTGCCACCATTTCCGCTAGCTCGCGCTGAGTCTCCCACGAAGTGTTGTTCACCCGGTCCTTCAGGGTCTCCAGCAGCAGTTGCGCTGTGGTGGACTGGCTGGCGATGCTCTGCCGCTGGTACTGGCGGTTAACCAGAGTTTGCTTGCGTCGCTCCAGTGCCATCACTTCTCGCTCTAACTCCTTCCGCTGTTCCTCTACTTCGTGGTCACTGATGACCCCTTTGCGCTAGAGAGTAATGACCCGTTCTCGTTCACTGTGCTTGGTGGTGCTGTCTGAGTCTAACTCCTCGATTTCCCGATCCAAGACCAGCGTCTTCTCCGGTTCTTCCTGCAACTTGGCTTCCAGTTCGGCCAGTACCGGATCCGGGTCTTCGGCGAACCTTTTGATATCCTGCCAGACGATGGCGTCCAGTTCTTCTGCCCGCACCGCCTTACCCTGGCATGGTTTGGCCACGGCGCCTACAGTCCTGAGCCCCAGTAATGTAAGGAGGTAAGTTAATGAGCGCGGACGGTCGTACCGAATGTGGGGTTGCACTTCACACAGATGTGATAGGGGATGTCACCGAGCGACGGAGCCACGGTGAGCGCAAGGTGCTAGCTCGATTGCATGCTCCATATTTCCTGGAGCATAACGTAAACATGGTAGTCGCCGGGAGGCAGCCCGACATGCTTTGCATGCTCGGGCATCAATAGGTTTGGGCTTTGTGAGGCCGCCAAGACCCGGGGTGTGATGTCAACAGGGAGAGTGTAGGAGACGGGGAGGATGTCCGTATGTAGGGGGTGCGGACAAAATCTTGGACTCTTGAAGAGCGCAGGAGGCTGTCAGCATGAAGAAACTATGGCTCGGGTATCTCGCTAGGTTACCATTTCACGGCAAATATTGCATACAACCTGACAAATTCCTAAGTCAGACTTCCTATTCCTTGCCCTGGAGTTCGTTTATCGCTCGCAAAATGAACTAGATTTGGTTCTAGTCAGTCCTTCTCTACTGCGCCCTCCACGGCTCATCCCGACTAAAACGCGGTGTACTGAAACTCCCATTCGGCTCGATAATTCGAAATGCCCCGTGCAGAACACCCTTTTTAAACTCGCCGGTTATCCGTTTACCGTCGGCGACGGACGCCCTTGCCTTCGGCTAATGGTTCCCACTACCAAGCCCATAGCGGACTCTCACCACCAAGCTATCGCTCATGCCGGGCACACCACACAAAAAGAGGCCCCGAGGGCCTCCGTTTCGCTTGGTAGTCTAGTACCGACGGTTCTCGCCAGCACTCTGACGCGACTCACGAGGTCGTGACTCGTTGACGACAATCTGTCGCCCATCAAGTTCGCTACCGTTGAGTGCATCAATGACTGTTTGTGCGCTGTCAGCGGGCACTTCCACGAAGCCAAATCCGCGAGACCTTCCAGTGTCGCGGTCAGTTACGACGCGAACCGAAACAGCTTCCGTCAGTGCCGAAACGGCATGACTCATTGAATCTTCGGTTGATTCCCAGCTGAGGTTCCCAAAGTACAGTGTCTTGGTCATATTGCAGCCTCCTCTTGTAGTATTTGGTTTGCGGTAGGTAGGCATCAGGGAGACTGAACACCAAGAACACTCTCAACAGTTACATCCTTACGCTTGCCATATAATCATTATATCATGAATAGTGCTAATTTGCAATCTTGCGCAACCACTCGGTCTGTGTCAAGTAGTGTAGGCATTCACTCACAATCGCATACACCTCGGACAGCATCTGCAGGATCAACCGAGGTACATCTTTAACCATGGACATGAGATCTCGCCTCTCATTGGTTGGGGATGGCTGTCTTTTATGACAACCTTTGGAGAGATCTCACTCTATCCAAGACTCCCATTGCCTACCTAAGCTTTATACGCTCCAACCACTCTGGTATCGGGCTGTGATATTGTCACCCCATAAGTGGTCCGATACACAACACGAATACTGTTCGGAGCAGAGGTAGCAATGTTACCAGTGGCTTCCTTCTTCTTCTCGTCGATGGTGGTGTGCGGCAGGGGGAAATCCCTGCCAACTCCACGAATCAACGCAGAAGCGATTAGTCATACGAACGACTTTCGACGTGAGAGGGTAAGACGAAACGCGTATAAGCACCAATTGACCACCAACCAATTGGCATTTCAGGGAGCCATTCTTACGGCAGTTCTGGTAAGAGACTGGAACGGTTGACGTTATAAGGGTGGGGGAGGTACTTCAACATCATGCTTTCACGAACTATTGATGCTTGGATAGATATAGAGGCATCCCCTGAGCGTATTTGGGAGATCTTAGTAGATTTTTCGAGATGGAGGATATGGAACATTTTTTTCTCCTGGAGCCGCTAGATGAGAATTGTACAAGATTCCGTCAAGTAGAGCGATTTCATGGCCCTATGGTTTTATTCATGGATTCAATGATCAAACAAACCGAAAAGGGTTATCATCAGATGAATTTTGCATTGAAACAGCAAATTGAAGAATCAAATGAGCGTTAAGGCACCACCGAATCATCACTGTCCAAAGGGCGGCGTCGCGAACAAGCGGGGAAGAGTCTGGGCGAGATCGGTCGGGAGGCGCTAGGGTTGGCTGACACCGAGACGTAGGTAGGTCAAACAAATCTCATACTGAACTGCGTGTTGATCTGCGGCTGGTAGATGGAAGGAGTAGCACCCGCTCTGCCCACGTTGTATCTCATTCCAGAAGCCATCCTGCAAGAGGCAGCAGATTGAGACCACCACAGTGAACAGGAGCTGGTGAAGAGAAACTCCCCTCGTGAAGGTGATGACAATGTTGAGCACCGTCGCCAGATGGACATGGCTTGTGCCCTGCATTGTGGTGATGCTCTATGGCGCCATAAGAACAGTGCGATACTTCTATGAGTTTGCGATGTCCTACTTCTTGGCAGGTATCATAGACAATCCGGTGCGCAGGTTTGTACAGCCGCCTGCAAAGACCGCAATCAGACATGGGTTGAGAAAGACCCGGGGTGTAATGTCAATAGGGAGAGTTTAGGAAACCAAGCAGGTGAAACGGTGTTGGGCACACAACATGCCCGGCCGGTGTCAGAACAGGCGTCACCAGCAGACGAACGTTGAAAAGAGTTAGGCTCGTGTTAGCCCATCGACCTCCCTGGTTGGTAGATTTGGCCTTTGCTCAGCAAGGCGTAGACCATACGAACGAGTTTCCTGGCCGTCAGAACCAGAGCGCGTTTGTGGTGATGGTGACGGGCTT
>SLSY01000098.1 GCA_007130145.1 Bacillota bacterium | reverse complement strand
GCAGGAGGACATCGACGCGGGTTCCTTTACCAACACCGCGACGGTCACCGGTAACTTCGGCACTACCACCGCCACTGACGAAGACAGCGACACCCAGACGCTGACGCCAAACGCTGATATTGACCTGGAAAAGACCGGCCCCACCTCAGTGGTGGCAGGTAGCACCATAAATTACACCATCACCGTTACCAATACGGGCAACGTCACTCTCTACAATGCTCTAGTGGAGGACCCGTTCCTCGGTTTCTCTTATGAGATCAGCATGCTACAACCGCTTGAGACTGAAACCTTCACCGGCACAAACTTGACCTATCTCACCAGCAACGCCGATATCGAGACGGGAGTCAGCAACGAAGCGACGGTAGAAGCATCACCATATGCCAACGAAGGCAATGACAGCGAAACCGGCTGGGTAAGGGCCAGTGATACGCACCATGTCCAAGTCACTGCATCACCCCCTCCGCCCACGTTCTATACGCTGACTTTAAACGTGAGTCCGGCAGGTAGTGGTACCGCCACAGCAAATCCCAGTCAGTCGCTCTACAGCCCGGGAACGCAGGTGGCGCTAAATGCTACCGCCGCCCCAGGTTACGTCTTCACCAAGTGGATCATTGACGGTGTGGAGTATACTCAGCAGCAACCGACCATAACCATGAACTCCAACCGTATCGCCACGGCATACTTCGAACCAGTACCCGAGCCAGTGACCTATACACTCACGCTCAACGTGGTTCCCCCAGGTAGTGGCACGGCAACGGCCGCTCCGAGTCAGACCGCGTATGCCCCGGGAACGGAAGTAGTCCTCACCGCGACGGAGGCAGAAGACTTCTTCTTCGACAAGTGGATCATTGATGGAGTAGAATACTTCCCGACCCAGCTGACCATTGTGATGAACTCGAACCGTACCGCTACGGCCTACTTCGATGAATTCACCGACATCGACATCGAGCCGCCTCCACCCGAGGCAGGAGATGAAGAGGAAGAAGAGGAGGAAGTGATGCCGCCACTACCGGAAACCGGAGGCTCACTTGCCACCATGTATTGGGGTGCCGGCTTGATGGTACTGGGGCTGGCCCTGAAGCGAAAGAAACAATAAGTTAACCGAACGCTGATACAAAAGAGGCGGGCAGAGAGCTCGCCTCTTTTTTGTCGGGAAATGATATGCCGGTGACCTATCATAATAAGACGAGCCCGGCCAAGCGGGCTCGTTTGGTTGCGCTGCGTTAACAGTAGACGTTGGACACGATCAAGTGCTCTGATTCCACATCGCTCAGCGCTCGGGTCACCGCCCGTAAGCGGGGAGAATCCGCCTCCACTGCAACCTGCAGGTAGAATTTGATCGCCCGTTTCTCGCGCCTGCCGGCCTCGCGAAACTTCTCGCCATCGTCATCAGGAACCGTCACCTCAGGGAGGGTCAGATCTTCCATACCAGCCAGTTCCCCAAGCAGCTCAGCGTGTTCCAATTCGTGCTTGCCCAACCGCTTGAAGATGGATTCGGTGATGACCGTTTCGGCGTTCTGGGCACACCGGCGGTAGAAAGCGGCATTGTTTAGTTCCAATTGCTGAGCCTTCTCCACAAACTCTTTGTCCTTTGCCGTCAGCGCATCTCCGGTCGGATTGGGCAACCAATAGGTAGGTTCCACCAACTCTGCGGGATTGGCTCCGCAGAAAGGACAGCGGTCAGGCTTATCACTTCCCAAATACGTCTCTCCGCACAGCTGACACCGAAAAGGAGCCATCATGATACGGTCACCTCTTTTTCACCTTCCCACAAACCGTGGATGTTGCAGTAGCTCAAAGCGACCAGAGTACCGCCTTCCTGCAAGCGCACCTTGACGTTCACGGCAGGATCGGTATAGACCGGTCCTGCGTTGGCTCCTTGCGCTGATTCACCGTGGGCGCTAAAGTCAAACCGGCCCAGCTCGTAGATGAAGTTTCCGCTGGCTGGCTTGAAGAAGAGCTGAATCCAACGAATATGGTGTTCGGTCGTGTGGGGATGCGCTTGCTCCTTGCCCACCACCAACTCTACCTCTGTGGCCTCATCCTTGTTGAACGCGTCTGGAGCATTGATGGCCGGTGCGTGCTTCTCGGTTTTCCAGTCCGAACTCTTTATGAATGCCGATATGCCCATGTTTCGCTCTCCTCTCGTCCTAATGTAAATGATACCCAAAGATCCAACCTCTTCATTTGCAGCCATAGATCATTACTCTTGTTATCCCGTACAGCGTGAAACGTGTTATCGCAGCTCAACCACTACTCTCTGTTTCGCCCCCAGGTGCGGTCAGTCCTGCTGTATGGCGCACGGCCCGCCACCGTGCACTCAGGAAGGCGTTTTGCCCCATCTTGCCTCATAATCATCAAAACAAGCGAGGCACACAACCTGCCCCTCCTGCAAACGGGCACGAGGTTCCATCACTCTTTCGCCGCAAGCTTGGCATGTCACCGATGCGAAGATCCGGGCCGGTTCGATGGGTGGCGCATCTACTTCCTGTATGCGCATCCCCTCTTGCAGAGGGGCAGACAGCAAATGCTCAATGGCCTCTTTCCGGCGCTCACTCTCGGTCAGTTGGTCTTGGTCTTTTTCACCCTCGTTCGAGGGCCGCGGTTCCATGATGATACGCACACCCCGCCCTTTACTACGCGAGTAGAAGGTGTAAGCCGGCTTGCCGTAGTTTCGAAAAATCAAGTTGCCTTTTCCTACTGTACAGCCTGTCACCCATTGTATGGCGTCCACTCCGCAGGCGTCGTTCTCGGCAACGACAACGAGTTCTTCATCTTCGGCCCGCTCCACACCCAAGACTCGTAAGGCCAGTAGACTGGCGCGCAAACCTTGGGCCAGACCCGGGCACGCATGCCCGTGAAACGATACCGCATCTTCCCATCTAGAGCGCATAACCATCTCTCCTCTCGTAAATGAAAGGAGCCACAGAAGACCTCACTCCGGTGAAGGAGCAGCCTTCGTGGCCACCTTAGCCATTTCTTCTCTTCGCTCATAGTCAATCCCTGCCCCGATAGCAGGAACCATCTGACGTGTCACGACTATCACAGAAGGGTTATGGGCTCTGGCGTTGCCACTACCACCACCATGATCGCGACGTTATCCTGCGCTCATCACAACCGTAGGACCTACACAAACAATCCCCGCCACCTAAGCGCCCAGTGTCTTTGCTAGAGCTGCCCCAGGGCCTGGCCAACCTCAAGATCGTGTCAACGCCGCGCTTATCCTGCCACACGGAGACGCTCCTTCTTGCTCATCATTGCCCCAATGGCCAGTGTTATCGCTATCGCCCCCGCTACGGCAACCCAACCCACCGTTGGCAGGGGAGGAGCAGAGGCCAGATGGCGAAAGGCAATACCCCCTAAGGCCCATGCCACCACCGCTGCATAGGCAGCATCTCTTCGGGAAGCCAACACCAACAGGCCCACAAAGGTGGCAGCAAGCAGCATGGCCACCGTCCAGAAGACCTCCGAGAGCCCCAAGCGCTGCCACCCCCTATCCACTAGCACCACCGTAATGTTGGCGATAAGGGCCACCGAGACCCAGCCAAAGTACACCCGGAAGGGCACTTGCACTAGCCATCGTTCCATG
>SLSY01000054.1 GCA_007130145.1 Bacillota bacterium | reverse complement strand
GCCTACTGCCTACCTAAACTTTACACGCTCTATCTCTCCTTGATTCGACTCGGGCTATAAGAAGAAGCGGGAAGGTGGGTATTGCAGATAGTGGGAACACTAGCAAGAGGTAAGATTTCGATTTAGGCAGGGAAATCCTTACTGCAAAGAGAAATTGGTTGCTCGAGTCACTTGACCGAGCATGGAGGGTTGTAGAGTGACTGGTATTGAACGGGATAGCGGCATGGGCAAAGTAGCTTTGTCCGAGGAAGTGATCGCGACGATCGCGGGTGTTGCGGCCACTGAGTGTTATGGTATTGTAGGTATGGCCTCGCGCAAAATGAGCGATGGCTTGGCCGAGCTCTTGGGTCGTGAGAATCTGGCCCGGGGGGTAGAAGTCTCTCTGGATGATGCTGAAGTTAGCATAACTCTCAACGTGGTTATCAGCTACGGCACGCGCATTCCGGAGGTCGCGCGCAACGTGATCGAGAAAGTGAAATATAGCGTTGAGAGTAGTACTGGACTGAAAGTATGCCGGGTTCACGTGCATGTACAGGGCATTAGAGTGAGTCCGCGCTGAAATGGGGGCCGCGACTTGGATTTCTTGGACGCAGTTGGCTTGCGGATGATCCTGATGACGGCGGGGCAGACCCTTGAACACAACAAGGGAGTCATTGATGCCCTGAACGTTTTTCCGGTTCCCGACGGGGATACGGGAACCAATCTGTCTCTTACCATGTCCTCAGCGGTGAATGAAGTGAGTCGCGAGACCGGAGACAGTGTGGCTGCCGTCTCCCAGGCAGCCGCTATGGGCTCGCTCATGGGTGCCCGGGGCAATTCCGGGGTGATCATGTCGCAATTGCTGCGGGGCATAGCAAAAGGGCTGGAGAAGGTGGAACGTGCCAGTGGTCGTCAGCTGGCGCATGCATTGCATCAGGGCGTCGAGGTAGCCTACAAGGCGGTTATGCGCCCGGTAGAGGGTACGATTCTCACGGTTGCCCGGCAGGCGGCACAGGCGGCACAAGAGGCAGCAGACAAGGGGGTTGATGTGGTCGGCGTGTGGGACGCTGCCTTGAATGCGGCGCAGCACACCCTGACGCGCACACCCGAGATGTTGCCGGTTCTCAAGCAGGCCGGGGTGGTGGACGCCGGCGGTAAGGGTCTGGTGTATTTCTTTGAGGCGGGTCTTGAGGTTCTTACCGGCAAGACAC
This sequence comes from Bacillota bacterium, assembly GCA_007130145.1. Classification (GTDB taxonomy): domain Bacteria; phylum Bacillota; class Sulfobacillia; order UBA8153; family UBA8153; genus SLSY01. Next base: position 12,343 of record SLSY01000054.1, on the reverse strand, counting down.
AGAACAAGGTGGAGAGCGTAGCCGCCCGACAGGTTGACTTTGTCGTTACCGAAGACATGGGCGACATCGAGTTTCCCTATGATGCGCAGTTTCTAGTAAAAGGTGAAGACATGTCTCTTGGCCAAATGCGTTCTGGTCTGGAAGGCATGGGGGATTCCTTGTTGGTCGTGGGTTCTCCCCAGATTGCGCGGGTACACATTCACACCGATAGGCCCGGCGAAGTGCTCAATATATGTCTCAAGTACGGTGAGTTGTCCCAGATTATCATCGATAACATGGTGGAGCAACACCAGCAGTTAACGGCAGAACCCAAGGCGGAAACCGTGGTTCCGTCGACATCGGCTCCCCCTTCGATGCCTGTGTCTCCGGTCGTGGAAGAAGACGCGGAGAAACCCATGGGCGTGGTCGTGGTTGCTCCTGGCGATGGTCTGGCACGGATATTCGAGAGCCTGGGCGTAGATCATGTCATCCATGGTGGACAGACTATGAATCCCAGCACACAAGATGTGGCCAATGCTGTGCGGAACGTCAATGCTCGCCGCGTGGTGTTTCTCCCCAACAATCCCAACATCATCATGGCTGCCAAGCAGGCTAAGCGCCTCTTGGGCCGGCGTATGTACGTGGTCCCGACCCGCAACGTCCCTCAAGGTTTAGCAGCACTTCTGTCGCTGAAGCCAGACGCCAGCATGTCATCAAATCTGAAAAGGGCGGCTCGTGCCCTGCGTAGCGTCAAGTCGCTGGAGGTTACGTATGCTGTGCGTAAGAGCAAGTTTGATGGTCACGTTATCCAAGTTGGTGATACGCTTGGTTTACTCAATGACAAAATCAGAGTGGTAGGAGAGGGGCCCGAGCAGGTCCTGCTCGATCTGCTGCAGTATGCGGTCAACGATAAGGATGAAGTGGCATCCATTTTTTACGGGGCGGATGTGAAGGAAGAAACGGTTCAGGAAATTGAGGATGTCTTGTGCGATCAATTCCCCCACCTGGACATAGAATTGCATTGCGGAGGACAACCCTTCTATTACTACATTGTCAGCGTAGAGTAGCATCAAGCCACGCGAAGGGAGTTTTCATGGCTGCTTGGCAGCGACCTGTGCAAAGCCTCAAAGGGGTGGGTTCAACCCGGGCGCAGGCCTTGGCGCGGCTGGGGATACACACCGCCGCTGATCTCCTTAACCACTTTCCACGCGAGCATGATGACCGTAGCACGCTCGTGCCCATTGCCTTTCTCATGCCCGGTCACCAGCAGACCTTTCAGGGCCAGATCATGGATGTTCGGTCCAGCCGGCCGAAGCGGGGTATGCACTTGACCAAAGCTGTGGTCGGAGATGGCACGGGCACAGTTCATGCTGTGTGGTGGAATCAGCCGTACCGACAGCAGAGCCTTCCCATTGGCAAGCAAGTGGTCATGACCGGCAAGGTGAGCAAGCGTGGGCATCAGCTTCAGGTGGATGTACCCGAGCTGGAGGCGTTGGGTGCACCGGAGCATTTGAGCAATCGCCGCATCGTTCCGGTCTATCCGCTTACCACCGGGGTGGGTCAAGGGATCATGCGTCGAGCTGTCTATGAAGCCTTGCGCTGCGTCAAACGAGTGGAGGACTATCTTCCTTCAGCCATTCGCGAGCGACACGGTCTCGTGGAATTACACGAGGCGTATCAGAACATCCACTTTCCCTCGGATATGGTCTCATGTGAGAAGGCCCGCCAACGTCTGGCCTTCGATGAGCTCTACCTGATGCAGGTGGCACTGCAGATGGCACGGCAAGCCTATACTCGTCGTCAGACGGGAATTGCCCACAGTCCCCACGGTAAGACGGTCAATGCGTTGCTGGGTGCGCTGCCTTTTCGGTTAACACAAGCCCAGCAAAGAGTGATTGATGAGTGTTGGACAGATATGGAGGATACGCGCCCCATGAACCGTCTGATCCAGGGTGACGTCGGTTCGGGGAAGACGGTGGTCGCTGCTCTGGCCATGGGGAAGGCTATGGACAGCGGTTATCAGGCGAGTCTCATGGTGCCCACCGAGATCTTGGCCGAACAACACCATGAGAATCTGCGCCCTCTCTTTACGCACGCGGGAATCTGTGCGAGGTTGCTGACGGGACATACGGGTAAGAAGGAGCGACAGGCCATACAATCGGGTCTGCAGAGCGGGGAAGTGGATGTCCTCATTGGAACGCACGCTGTGATTCAGGAGACGGTTGCATTTCGTGCCCTCAGCTTAGTGGTAACCGATGAGCAGCACCGTTTTGGTGTGAGGCAGCGAGCCAGCTTGGTAGAGAAGGGGGTTTGTCCTGATGTGCTGGTGATGACCGCCACACCCATCCCCCGTACCTTGGCGCTGACGGTGTACGGTGATTTGGACGTCTCCATGATTGACCAGCTGCCACCCGGTCGCAAGCCCGTGCGTACATTCTGGCGCACCGAAGAGAGACGGCCATTGGTATACAAGTTCGTGCGCGATCAGGTCAAGCAGGGCCGGCAGGCTTATGTCGTGTGCCCGCTCATCTTTGAGTCCGAACATTTGGAGGTTGAGGCCGCAACGGAGATGGCCGAGAAACTCAAGGCCGGGCCTTTGCACGATCTTTCGGTTGGCCTATTACACGGTAAACTCCCTTCTTCGGATAAGGAGCACATGATGCGCCGCTTTCGCGAGGGAGAGGTACAGGTGCTTGTCTCCACTACCGTGGTGGAAGTGGGTGTGGATGTGGCCAATGCCACCGTGATAGTGATCGAGGGCGCTGATCGTTTTGGCCTATCACAGCTGCATCAGCTGCGAGGGCGTGTGGCGAGAAGCAAATACCAAGCGTATTGCATTCTCATTGCCCAACCGAAGACAGCGCAAGCCAACGAGAGGTTGAAGGCCATGGAGACCATTAGCGATGGTTTCCTCTTGGCTGAAGAAGACTTGCGGCTGCGGGGGCCGGGCGAGCTCCTGGGCACACGACAGCACGGGCTGCCCCCCTTCAAATTAGTGGACTTTTCAAAAGATGTTAATTTAATGCAAGCAACGCGCGACGAAGCGACACGCCTTCTTCGCGAGGATCCGCAGCTCAACGCACCAGGGCACCAGCACTTGAACACGCGAATTATGGAAGTTTATGGTACTTCCCTGGGATTGTTGTCACTGGGATAACATTTGCTCTGCTTGCCTCCTCGCGTAAAGAATCCCAGCATAAAAGCACTAAACTCGCAGATAATATGGGTACTAGCATGCGAGGAGGTGAGATCATGGGACAGGGTCAGCGAAGAAACCAGGTGCTCATTCCCGAGGCGCGAATGGCACTGGATCAGTTCAAGTACGAAGTTGCCTCCGAACTGGGTGTCAATCCCCCGGGAGACTACTGGGGTAACTTGACCTCGCGCGACTGCGGCGCTGTCGGCGGCCATATGGTGCGCCGGATGGTGCAATTGGCAGAAGAGAATCTTGCCGGTCGGCAACCCCAGCGTTAAGTAAGTTCGAGCAACCCATTCTAATCAATAGCCCGGGCGGTGGTGACACCGCCCGTTTCTTAATGCAATAGTCCGTGCCGTTCTTCGGGGCTCAAATCCGGTTGCAAAGCCATGTTCAAACCATGGGCCAGAACCCCAGCCGTATTGCTTATTAAGATGTCCACTTCTTTGGGTGTTACCATCAGTCGCCCCAAGGCAGGGGTGAGCACCTCATGAATGAAACGGTTTAGGTCGCTTCTTTTGAGCTCTTCAAGTAGAGAATATGATTCACGCTGTCCCTTCATTCTTTCTTCCAGAAGGTCGATGGCATTCGCGGCAATGGTAATGGCTCCCACCACAGTGGGTACCCCCACAGCAATCACAGGAACGCCCAAAGTATCGCTATTTAATCCTTCGCGGCGGTTGCCGACGCCTGATCCGGGGTGAATGCCAGTATCGGACAGCTGAATGCTGGTAATGATACGCTGTACGTTGCGAGCGGCGAGCGCATCAACGATGATAATCAGCTCCGGTCTGATCTGATTGACGATGCCCCGGATCATATCGCTGCTTTCTATTCCGGTGTTACCAAGAACTCCCGGGGCTACCGCGCTTACCGCATGCATGCGCCGGCCCAACTGCGGGGGAAGGTAATCGGTCATGTGGCGCGTAACCAAGATCTTCTCAACAACTTGCGGCCCCAATGCGTCGGGAGTCGCCTCAACGTTGCCCAAGCCCGCGACCAATACGGTGCCGCGACGGTTGGATTTCTTCATCAGTTTCTCAAGCTCTTTGGCCAATATTTTGGCGGCGTGGGCCTGGGTATCCATGTTTCTCTGTCTGAGTTGGGGCGCATCTATGGTGATGTAATTGCCCTGCATCTTTCCCATGGCTTTCTCTCCCTGTGAAGAAAAAATATGCACATGGGTTATCGTAACGTCGTCAACTGAGGTTTCTTCTACAGAGACCCCGGGCACTTCTCTTCCGGTTTGTGCATGCAAGCGTTCACTTTCCTCAATCGCTAAATCCGTACGTGGTTGACAGTAGTCCATGAAGGAGCGTACTGGCATGAACAAGTCACTCCATTCGGCTCGCATAATTGGTTGCTTATAACTTGACCGTTTAGGAAAGGTTTATTCATTATGCGAGGGGTTGGATGAGCGATGACGGGGGTATAAGACTTGCTACCGATTAGCTGAATCGCATCGAGGCCATAATAGGAGCATCAACCTTACAAGGAGAAAATCGGTGATTAAGACGATATTGCCTCTATTGGTGGCACTATCCTCGGGGATGGCTATGGCGTTTCAAGGGGCCATCAACACGGGATTTAGTAAGATCGTTGGTCTCTTGCAGGCAACGTTCATTGTGCATGTGAGCGCTTCTTTGATATTGGCCATGCTCTTGCTGTGGCCCGCATTGAGCCCGGGAAGTCTCGTCAAAGCCACGGACGCTCCGTGGTACCTGCTCTTGGGTGGTCCTCTGAGCGTCCTCATTGTCTATACGGTAGTCTTTAGCATGGGTAAGATCGGCGTGGCCCCGGCCACCACAGCCATCATCGTCGGGCAGGTTCTGACGGCACTGATGATCGATCATCAGGGCCTGTTTGGGCTGCAGCACCTGGAATTCGGTTGGTGGCAATTACTGGGCTTAGCGTTATTTGCACTGGGGGCTAAACTTCTTTTGGCATGATCTAGTAGGTTTTTCCCGGTGAGTGTCGTAACCTTGACGTAGGAAGCTGACGGAGGTGAACTGTATGTCACTGGAGAAGCGCTTGACCCTCTATGTGGTAGCAGTTGCAGCTGTGATTTCGGCGATCGCTCTGGTCCTATCCGAGCAGGGTGGCCGGATCACCATTTTCATGATCATCCTTGCCGGATTGTCCCTTTTCGTCATCAACCGTTCGGTAAGAGGTAGGTTCCACCAGGCATTGCGTGATCTCGCCCAGCGAACAGGCTTGGAGTTTGTCGATTCCCGCGAGCATCCGATCCACCAGCAGTTTAGCAGGGAATGGGCTATGGGTAGTGCCGGGGAACTGGGGGCATGGGACAAGGAGGGTCAACTACCTTACGTGGCGGGTGAGTACAAGAAAACCACGGTCACTGTGCGCATTCCCACAAAGGTCGATCATGATCGAGGAGCCGAGGCTACTTGCTTCTCAGCTCACTACACGCCGCACAAGAAGGTGCACGGGTTTACGGTGTATCACCGGGAAAGCAGTCCCAAGTTGCCTGGATACCGGACGGTGAAGCTTACGGGAGATGAGGACTTTGACGCCGCTTACGTGGTGGCCGGGCGGGAAAGCGACGAGATCAATGCTCTGTTGACGCGGGAGGTGCGCACGAGACTGCAGAATTTGACCACTCTTGGGGTGCGAGGGTTGGAGTTTAATGCTCGGGGGCTTCACTGGTATGAACCAGGCAAAGCGTGTGATCTTGAACGCATGGTTGCTATTTTGGACGTATTGAACGAAGTGGTGGAGCGTTTGATGGACTACGAAGTGACAGAAGCTGAATGAAAAAAGGTTGGTGCGCCCTTTTGCGGTCGCACCAACAAGTTGGGAGAGGAGAAACCGGAGGAAGAGCCTATGGGGGAGGGTTGTTAACCTCAGGTTAACGCAGTCCCCGACTCTTGCTTTACTATTCTTTGGCCAACGGACAGGTTTTATGCACGATCTTTATGCGGAAATAGGTGGTAATAGCATTGAGGGTCATTGCAGGTCGGGCGCGCGGGATGCTACTCAAGTCAAAACCGGGCTTAAACGTGCGACCAACGGCGGTTCGAGTGAAAGAAGCATACTTTTCCATGATCAACCGGTCTTTGGTCGGGGCATCATTTTTGGACCTGTATGCAGGTTATGGTGGCGTGGGCATCGAAGCACTCAGTCGGGGTGCTAGGCATGTTGTGTTTGTGGATAACAGCCCTGTGGCTTGTGATGTGATTCGTCACAATCTTGAGCGGACCGGTTTTCTGTCAGCTAGTCAAGTCATACAAGCCAGCATAGACGTAGCATTGCAACGTTTGCAGCAGCGTGGATGCGGAGCGTATGATCATATCTTCTTGGATCCACCGTATGAAGTTCCGTCTCTGGAGAGAATCCTGGAGGCGGTCTTGTTAAGCGGGATGGTAGGCGAGAGGACCTTGTGTACGTTCCAATTTGATCGGCGGCGGCACATGCCCGAGCAGATCATGAATTACAGTAAGGTTGACGAACGAGCTTATGGACGCACCAAGTTGGCTTTTTATCGGCGAGAGGAGGCTGAAAGTGAAGATAGCGGTTTATCCAGGCAGCTTTGATCCGATTACATGTGGGCATGTGGACATCATTGAACGAGCTGCCCAACTCTACGACCAGTTGGTCGTTACTGTCTTCCCCAATGTATCTAAGAACGGTCGTTTTTCCCACGAAGATAGAGTGGAGATGATCGAGGAATCGATCAAGCATCTGACCAATGTGAGCGTAGAGAGATTCGATGGGCTTTTGGTTGACTTCGCCAAAGCCAAGAAGGCGCAGGTCATTGTCAAGGGTCTCAGGGCCGTTTCCGATTTTGACTACGAGTTTAAGATGGCACTGATGAATAAGAAGTTGGCACCTGGAATCGAGACGGTTTTCATCATGACCTCAAGCCGCCATCTCTATCTATCGTCGAGCTTGGTAAAGGAGGTTTATGGGTACGGGGCTTGCATAGAAGGTTTGGTACCACCCCCCGTCATCAAGAAATGGAAAACCTTAGAAGATTGTCAGAAATAAGAGATAAGAAGGGACAGGGAGACGGTATTATGGAGGTCCTGGACAAGCTGGAGCAGCTGTTAGGTGTTTGTACACGCGTACCCTTTACGGGGAAGATCATGCTGGACGAGGAAGAGATGTACGATATTCTCGATGAAATCCGCGCCTCGTTGCCCGAAGAACTGCGCCAGGCCCGGCAGGTTATACGGGAGAGGGATCGCATACTGGAACATGCCTCGGAGGAGGCGGCTCTGGTGATGAAAGAGGCACAGATGCGAGTAGAGCGACTCACCGATGAGACGAGTATTACCAATCAAGCCCGCGCCCATGCTGAAGAAATTCTGGATAACTCCCGGCAAGTGGCCAGCGAACTCAATCAAAGGGCCCGTGAATATGCTGATGACACCATGGCCATTGTGCAGCAACAGCTGGAGAACCTCTTGGTTGAAGTCAACGAAGGACGCAGACAACTGAGAGACTATCACCACGAGCGGGTTGAGGAACAGTCACCATAAGCGTTGGCGCTGAATGGAGGCAAGACATTGGCGTGGCAGGATCCAGAGTATGGGTCCCAGGGTGAGCACCACAGCAATGAGGACCAACGTCTTCGTGCTTCCCCAGGCTATGGCCAGTGGGCTGGCCATTTCGCTAACAAGGAGCTGACCGGTTATCGTGGCTATGTATTCGCTTTGCCAGAGCAACAAGGTGTAGAGACCCGCAAGAAAGGCGTGGGCAACTCGCGCGAGGATGAACGGCAGCATGTTGATGTCTGTGTCATGGATGATGGCGGCTACCTGTGCATGCACTGAAAGCCCGCTCCAGGCAATGATGGCGCTTGCTGCCATGACGCCTTGTAGGAGCGTTCCGGTCACCTGGCTGGCCATTTGGGTACCGAGGGTGACTTCGAACAGCCCGGTGATGAGAGCTGTTAATGCGGTGTTACACAGTTTGAGCGGGGCCAGCAGGGTGCTGAATATCTGTACCATGGCGTGCAATGCTCCGATGTCTTGCAGCATACGAATCATGACGGAAAACATGATGATGAACCCGCCAATCAAAAGGAGCGTGTTCACTGAGGTTCTCACCGCATCACCCATAAGACGTCCCAAAGGGCGGGCGTCTTTTTCTCTTGCTTCCAGGAGGGATTGCAGTCCCCGACCCAACAGGTTGCCGCCCGAGTTCTTGACCGCTTGGGAACTGGGGGCACCGGGAGCATGAAAACGCATGAGAAAGCCCACGCTGAGGCTGGAGAGGTAATGGGCCAACATGATGATGAGAGCAAGGTTGGGGCGGCCGAACATACCGACTGCTACGGCGCCCGCTGTGTAGGGTGTTAGTCTATGCCCACTCGATTTTGACGACCTGGTTTTTGCTATCTACCAGGACTTTGTCGATAAGCTGGTGGAGAAAAGACCACAGTTCATCCCATTCCATATCCTGGATGAGAGGCCCGACCCGTTGGAGTTCCTGGCGTAAGCTATCGGCCCCGAGAGTCCCGGCTGCGGTCTCTGCTTGCCTGTCCTGAAGGTTCAGGATCTCTTCTTGCCAATAATTCTGCTTCTTGCTGAGTTCTTGCATGCGGAGGCGAAATTCATTCAGGGGCAGTCCTTCCTCGAAGGCCTCCTGCCACCGCGAGATCCTTCTTTGGACTTCACGAAGGCCGTTCTCTGCTACGGCTAGGGCGGCACGAAGCTCTTCGGATTCCCCTGGGTCAACGCGAGAGGCCGCAACCTGTTCGATGAGGTCTTTATCGTATGCGATGTTTTGGATGTATTCGAGGACTGCTTGCTCGACTTTGGGGCCGTGGCGGTACCCTGCTTTGCACTCTCCTGTCAGCATATGCTGAGGCTGGCCGAGGTAGTTATAGCAAACGTAGTTCCGGTGTTCCTTCTTGGGTTTCCGGGGCCAGTTCGACCATTGCTTCTTGGAGCGCATTCGGCCTCCACATTCTGCACAGAAACAGATCCCGCTGAGGAGGGAGGCTCGCTTCGGGGCCTTTTGCTTCGCCCGGCGATCTTCGATACCTGCGCGGGCCTGGTCCCATAGGTCTTGGGGAATGATGGCCTCGTGTTGGCCTTCGTAAAGGATGCGGTCTGCATAGTACTTGTGCAGGGTCTTGCCAATGTATGTGGGGTTTTTGAGCATCCGGGCCACTGTGGCATAGGCCCACTTCTTGGCACCTCTGGGTGTGGTTACCCCACGCTCGTTGAGCATCCTGGCGATGGCCTCGACACCGTAACCTTTCGCCGACCACTCGAAAATTTGCTTGACGACCAGAGAATGCTCCGGGTGAATCTTTAACACCTTATCCCCTGCGGTATAGGTGTAGCCAAAGGGCGGGCGATTAGAACCGTGCCAGCGGCCTTCCCGTGCCACTTGCTCCATGCCTGCCTGGACTCGCTCGACGGTTTGTTCTCTTTCCCACTGGGCCATGGCCGCGACGATGGTGACGAAGAGACGGCCCATGGCCGAGGTGGTGTCGAATACCTCTGTGGCACTTCTGAAGCCGATACCTTTCTCATCGAAAATCTTGAGGAGGGAATACAGATCCAAAACGGACCGGGTGAGGCGGTCGAGTTTGTGGACCAGGACCACATCACACAAGCCCTGATCACAGTCGCGAAGAAGGCTTTTCATCCCTGGGCGTTCGAGGTCTTTGCCTGAATATCCATCGTCTATGTATACGTTTTCCACCTGCCAGCCCTGGGAGCGACAGAAGGCGGTGAGCGATTCCCTTTGGGCAGCGAGGGATACTCCTTCTCGGGCTTGCTCTTCGGTGCTTACTCGGCAATATAGTGCGGCTCGCACTATGCATCCCTCCTTGGACATGAGCGCTACTTGGTTAAGCTCAGAGCCCACTGTTCCTTGCTCTTTTCAATAAGTATGTCAAAGGTCTGCTGCCGTTTTGGCAAGAGCTTTTTGTGTTCATTGACTGCGTTAAGTAGAGCTTGCCGCTCCTTTTCGCTGGTCAAACACGCTACGAGGTTCTCAAATTCTTCCTCTGTACCTGTAAGTGCTATGGAGCATATAGAACGCGCAACTTCGTTTAGCGTTGCCTCACCCTCGAGCGAGGTGTATGTAAGAAAAATTTCCAAGGTTCCGAGAATCAAGAAATAGTCTTGTTTATTCTTCTTAGCACGCACTTCGTTACACAGGTACTGAATGAGTAGTTCGCGATCGTTTGTGGACATACGCGTTATTACGGCCTTGCGCAGACCATAGAGGACATAGTTCAAGCCATATTTGTCTCGCATAGCTAAACACGAGGATGCTACTTCCTCAAGAGACTTGTCGCCCAAAGTATTGACTATTTCACTCAAGAACCTTCGAAGCAGGTGGTGTCGTTGTTGTAAGGAAAGCACTTCACCGTCTGGCCCAACCAACTGGTCAGAACCGTTTAGGATTGCGTGGATGACTCTCTTGATACAGATCAAGCCGCATTTCCTCGGACAACTCTGCTAGACGATATCGTATGAATACAATACTACTTGGGTCCTTCTGACATTGAGCTATCATCTGTCGTGCGGACACGTGATACCGTGAGCAATACTCTTCGGCTTCTTCTGTGATCAAGTCGACGGAGGCAGATGCCACCTTTGCTTTAGAGCGAGAGGTCGACTCCTCAGTTCGTGCCTGCTTGCCAGGGTGTATAAGGTTCCGGTATGAGCAGATTACCTGAATAGCCGAAGCGGTAGATGGTCTTATAAGTTGCTGTGTGTGATTCAGCGGCTTCTGCAAGAGAACCCAAGGCCATCGAATAGACCTTATTAGCGTTTCTCCCGTCAGCAATAAGAAGATATGTCAAGAGACATTCTATTATACTGCCAGCAAGGACAAGACACGCTTTCCAAGCTCCTGCTTTGAAGGTCTTTTCTACTTCGTGAGCATCGGCTTCCAAGGTTTGTCGTAAGTTATCATCCTCAATGAAGATGAAACGGTCATCCATCTGTCTTTCACCCCTCCAATCCGCTCTGCTTCGTCTTCTTCCCCTTGGCCTTCCTCTGAGCTCTCTTGAAGGTAACATCTGGTGCAACGCGAGGGTATTGCAGTTCTTCTCCATCCAGCAAGTCCTCGATGGTCAAGATCTGCACCTCGGGACAGCGCATGCCGGGGAAGTGCTCGGGCTCGTAGAAACCTGTCGTGATGGCTTCTTCCTTCATGGGTTTGGTTGGCTCTTGCAGCGTAAGCAGGGCAGCAATGGTGGCCTTCTCGCGCTCCATGTCACCTTTGAGGGTTGCGATGGTGCTCCTGTTCACCTTGCCGCTCTTCACCTGGACGATAATCTTCTTGGCCTTGCCTGTGTTGTCATCAATGAAGTAGAGCACTCCGTCGATGCCGGAATCCGCACCTTTCTTCTTGTCCTGAGCTGGTCGGGCAGCCACTTTAGAGCCCACCACTCGAATTGGTAGCGGTCATGTTCAGCAAGAGCCCGTGCGCTGTGAAGGTCTTTGGGATCACCGATGACCTCTGAGGGAGCTAATTCCGGGCCGAAGGTATCCTCCAACCGGTGGCGCATCAAACTGATAGCCAGGTGGGTAATGTCGATACCTATCCATCGGCGGCCCAGACGTTCAGCCACGGCCAGAGCAGTTCCACAGCCGCAAAAGGGATCCATGACCACGTCACCTTCGTCGCTGCTGGCCTTGATGATGCGTTCTAAGAGGAATTCGGGCTTCTGGGTGGGGTAGCCTAGGTGCTCTCGAAAACCCCTTCGGATTGCAGATATGTCCGGCCACCAATCTCCCCATGGCTGGCCCTTATCTCTGTCTAACCACACCTGGTTGAGATCTTCGGGGATACCCTTCAATTTCGCGAAGACTCCCGGATTGGTCTCCTTAAGACGCTGGTAGGTGATTCTCCTCAGGTTGTCAAGATAAGGTCCATATCGCTTCAATGTGCTCTCTGACAGGGGTTTGTGCTGGATATTGAAAGGTTTACGCCTACTCGATTTTTGGTAGAAGAGAATGATGTCATGCTTTCTCTTGAAGTAGCTCACAGATCGGCCACCTATGTCCTCATAGCACCAGACAATTTCATTTACAAAGTTCCGAGGGCCGAACACAGCATCCATCACCAGCTTGAGATAGTGACTTGCCGTCGGGTCGCAATGTAGATAAATACTGCCCGTCGGCTTGAGCACCCTGTGCATCTCAACCAGGCGAATGGCCATCATCGTTAGGT
>SLSY01000017.1 GCA_007130145.1 Bacillota bacterium | reverse complement strand
TCCACCGCGTGCATGTACCCGAGCTGGGACTGGTCACCTACGTGCCCCATGATGTGACAGCCCAACCCGTGGCGGGACAAAAGGAAATCCGTTTCGTCGCCGCGTTCGGGGGCCAATTGCGGGAAGATACCTATCTCAGGGTCTACTTCGAGGAAAACTCCGGCTGGGAGGACGTGCGCACAGCATTGGCGGCCAACTATCGAGCTCGAGGGTTTGAACTGGAGGCCATCAACTTCGACGAGTTTGAGAACCACCCTTGCAGCTGGGCCCACGCTGCCTACCGGTACACGGGGACCGAGAATGGGATAGAGTACACAGGTACGCTGGCTTTTGGTAATCGCGGCGACCAAGTGATGGTATTGGTCATCCGAGCCACCATGGAGAACCAGGAGGGCTTCTACCCCCGGGCCTATGCCATCATGGATCAGATGCAATGGTACGGGCTCTAAGACCCGCCGGTACGAGAGTTTCGAATTTCGGAGAGTAGAGAAAGACCCGCTCTAGCCGAGAGCGGGTCTTTCCCCCGGTGTGCCCGGCACGGACGAGTCCTGGGGGGTGAGAGTCCCTTGGGGAGGATGTGGTGTCCGGCCGGTGCGAGCATATTGAGCCCACATAATGGCCCAAGACAGGAAAGCCGTGGGGGGTCATCTCAAGTAGATGTGGGTCAAGAAGCGTATCTTCGAGGCGACTGACAGGTAGCCGTGATGAGTCGTTCTCGAAACGAGTTCAGCCGGTTTCCAACAAGAACGAAAGATGTGTCATAGAGCTCGATAACCTGTTCGTGAGGCGGGATGAGAATGAAGTTCAAACCTTTAGAAGGTGCCCGGGAAGAAGAGCTGGCTTTGTCAATCCTAGCAGGGATAGACCGGGGTGAAACGCGCATATTTAGAGGCGAAGCGCCCAGTTTCGGCGGATTCATTGACAGGCTATTCTATGCAGCGGGTCAGACCTATGGCACCTATTGCGCCAGTCTCGACGGGGAAGAACTGCATATTCAGATAGGTTTTGACCCCGATATGCCCGAGGGAATGGAGTCCGACATGACCGCACTCATCAAGAAGTCCCGCGCCAAAGCGAACGCGAAGAAAGCGTGTATCTGGTATCCAGCGGCTAATGAGATCCTCGATCGCTTTATTTTTACAGGGCTGCCCTGGACAGCGCAGGTACACAAGACCTATGAACTCACTTTCAAAAAGAACAACCCCTACGAGCCTTCATGCTTACCCGAGACCATGTCGCTTCTGCCTTTCTCGGAGCAGTACCTCGATTTAACGTGTGCCTTCCTCGACACGGCTTTGTCCCACACCTTCAACGACCCGAAGGCCAGCGTCTTCACGCGGAACAAAGAGCATTATGCCAGGGAGTGGATGGAAGGTACGAAGGAATGCCGCGTTGTGTTCCAAGGCGGTGAGATCGTGGGGGCCTATGCTCTTACGAGTTCGGAGATAGACATCCTTGCGGTCGCCCAGCGTAAGCAGGGCCAGGGCTTGGGAAGACTCCTCCTGCACCATGCCCGGGAACGCATCGCGGCGACCAGGGACGAGGAAGCTTTCCTGTATTGCATGAGTACCAATCTTGCGGCCGTGCAGTTTTACGTGCGTGCCGGCATGACAGTTACCGGATATGCGGGTTGCGCTGATTTAACCCCCTAGCCGAGGAGATGAAGACAGGGTAAGAGGATATCTACAGAGCACACACGAAACAGGCTTATCTTTCTGCCCGTAGGTGGCTCTAGCAACAGCGTAGTCAGCCTCTCTGAAACGAGGGCTAATTTTCCCTATGCTCACGGTTTCAGGTCTTGCGATCAGAGACGCTCTGTTACAACCCACCTTCCCATTGAATCAGAAGGCATTCACCTTTCCCCTGTTGCGATACTAGAAGCCACGGTTGGAGATCGGTCCTGCGCAGGATACTTCGCATGTTCTTCTTCGGCCAGCCCCAGGATACGAGCACCATTATTCCACAGCATATTCTCCGCCGCGTCGAGGAAGAACCTCTGGTGTCTTGTTCCAGAAGTTATAGCGATTAGTGTTGGAAAAACCCCATGACTTCGGCTCACCACTCACCATTCGCCACCTACTGGTAGTTCCCTCCAATAGCAGTCACCGCCACCCAGAGCCAGCACAGAGGTGAAATACCTTTGTCCTGCTTCATCGAAGATGAACAGTTTTGGGGAGACTCAGTTTGTTGCTCGTCTACATAAGTAATCCGCCGGGGTGTCCGGTATCCCAGGGCTTGGCACGGCCTCGGGCAGGCGTATGTCTTCCGGTATGGCTCGATTCCGGTGTGGGGCCTTGAAAGGATCTGTAGACACCACCATGTCGATACTCTGCAGACCACTCATAACGCATTGCCATCCTCCTGCCCAAAGCGTGGGGGAAACTTGAAGAGCGGTGGCGGGCTTTGCGCGGTACCAGCACCCCCCTTTGAGTTGGGGGGAGCAGTTCAGAGAAGTGATAGTCAAGGGGAGGGCAATGGGCGCCCTCCCCCGGGGACAGTCTGAATCTAAAGAAGCATCAACAGGCGTACCAACATGGCGGCGGACTCTGCCCGCGTGGCCAGAGCTCTGGGGAGGAAACTGCCATCTGGATAACCGGTGATGATGTCTTGGCTTGCTACCTGGACGGCCTCCAGAGCCCAGTCGGGAATCGCTTCCGTATCCACGAAACTGAGGGCCGATGCGGGTGGTCGGTTCACGTCCGCCCAGACCAGTGCCCGGGCTAGCATCACGGCGATTTCTGAGCGCGTGATGGGCTCATGGGGACGAAAACTCCCGTCGGGATAGCCCGTGACTGCGCTGATCTCCATCCCCGCCTCCAGGTATTCCATCATCCAGGCGGGGATACTTGCCTGGTCGGTGAAAGCGACCGGGTCGGTGGAACCCTTCCTGTTTAATGCGCGCATGAGGAAGGTGGTGAATTCACCCCGGGTGATGACTTCCTGGGGCCCAAACCACCGCGGCGCGTCGGGCGTTGCTCCCGGATAGCCCGTGGTGATCTCGCCCGCCGCCAGCTGGAGGATGTAGTCTTCTGCCCAGTGCCCCGCGATGTCGCTAAAGATCTGGCCCATGGAGACCACGCGCTCTTCGTAGGAGGCGAGAGTTTCCCCGTCCTCCTCCTCGACGACGAAGAAGTGATTGGGTCCCGTTTGCAGGACCAAGGGTACCTCGAAGCGACCGTCAGTCCCCACCGTCAGGGTCTGCGGCTCGTCGTTGAGATACAGGGTGGCGCTGGTTCCGGCAGTCACCTGACCGCTGATCCACAAGGCTGAGCTACCCACCATAGCCGGCACGGGGTCGATAACGGGGCGATTCATGGGAGCCATTTCTGCCATGAGAGCAAAGTCGGTGGCATGCCCCACTGTCGCGGTCACGGTGGTATCTTCTTCAGCAAGGCTGCTGCGCAGGGGCACCCAGAGACCCGCCCCGGGGTGTTGGAAGAAGATGCGCAGCGGGGCATCTCGGCCTAGGCCCATACGCTCGAAGTCATGGTATTGCCAGACGAGATTGCCGGGCACCTGGAAGGTCACACCAGAAACGGTACGATCCGGGGTCGTGAACTGCATGGTGTGGAGTGTGCCTAAGTTTCGGTATCCCGCCGGTGTGGGGGCCAGAGGTAAGGGCTTAATCCATAC
>SLSY01000136.1 GCA_007130145.1 Bacillota bacterium | reverse complement strand
TGCATAAGTGGGTTCCTGCAAACAGTTTGCACAACTGCCCTAGATTGGATCGAGTGGGAATATGGGTCTACGCAGGCATTTATATGTTGTGTTCTGCAAGTTGGGATCGGCCAGGCCCGGACCGTGTACTTCGATAATGGTTTGCACAAGCGGTTCGAAGGCGGCTCGGTAATGAACTGTTGATTTGACCACGAGAACACGTTGATGCAGTGGTTCAATGCCCTGGCTGCGGAAGACCTGTGGATCGGTGGCCTGTACCCTGCGCTCGGTCAGGAGCACCGAGATATCGCCCACCTCCAATACGGCCGTCTTGCCCATGCGGGCCAGACGCCCCTTGCGCATCGGACCCTCTCCCACGTAGCGCCCGTCGGATAGAAGACGAATATAACCTTCCACTGGCAGAGGAGGCCCGTGATACGGATCCGTCTTCCCGCCGATGTCCAACCGGATTGTCTTCCCGATTCCTTGGGCATGGCAGGCGAAAACGGCTTCTTGATCGCAGATGGTGCCGATGGCCGCCTTGCTCACTCCCCGTTCCAGTAGTGCTTTGAGAATGGCGGCGCTGTCCCCCGATGCCCCCGCTCCCGGGTTATCGGCCACATCGGCCAGTAACACGGGGGATGGTGCAGCCAACGCTTTGGTGACGGCCTCGGCCGGAGGGGGGAGTCTTCTGGCAAAGGATTGCCGTTGCTGCCACGCGTAGTTACACAACTCCCCCGCCAGCTGGTGGGCCAGGGGCCGGTCATTATCGGTTACGATGACCAAGCTCAAGCCAGCCTCGTATACGTCAGCGTAGGGAAACCCACCAAAGGCTGATCCATTGATGATCTTATTATCTTGTTTCCACTGGGCAATTTGCCTGTGCATGGACTGCATGGGACTGTCACCGCTGCGCGCAAACACACCGGGTGCAATGATGGGAGGTTTGGCCAAGGCTTGCACGGGATGAACCTGCCGGCGATTGGTCAAGAGCATGATGCGCGCAGCTTCCAGGCCGCTTTCGTATTCGTCAACGTGAGGGTAGGTATTGTATCCCACCAGGGCGGTGGAATGGTCGATCATCTCATCGGAGATGTTGCCGTGATAGTCGAGCACTGCGATGATGGGTGTATTACTGCCCACCAAAGCGCGAATGGCCTGTAGAAGATCACCGTCGGCGTCAGGGAAATCCTGGGCTACCATGGCACCGTGCAGCCACAAGAGAATACCGTGGGCGGGGAGGTGAGCGCTGATTCCATCGAGTAGCCGTTGCCTCAGGTTCCTGTAGTCTTCTTTGCAGATCAAGCCCGAAGGAGCCGCCATGGCTGTGAGGCTGGATCTTACTTCGATGCCCTCCTTGCGACCCACATGAATGAAGGCACCCCAGGGATTCCTGACCTGGGCGTGGTACTCCACCGCCTCATGGCCTGTGAGCAACTGATCATCGCGGGAAAAGTCGGCCAAACGGGTGTGGAGCGTGCTCGAGGTGTTCGTCTCATGTACGATGCCGCCCATAATCCATCTCGACAAGGGTTGAGACCTCCTCTGATACAGGGTACCCATAACGTTCGGTGAAGGCACTGTGGTTACCTTCGCAACACTCCGTTTCATGAAGGACATCTTCGTTGATGAGGAGAAGTATATTTGTCACCCTGCTCGGTGGAGGGAGAGCGTCTCATTACCATGCAAGAGCGACGTCCCTCGCCCCTTGTTTCACCACGAAAGCATTCGCGGAGGGAAGAGAGTGACGCGCCGCGAGAAAATAATGAGAAAATTATAAAATGAAAGAGGATTCCTTGCAACAGTTGTAGAATTATTGCGTCAAATAGGCCGTTGTCGTCGGCCATTCCACCAGAAAGGGGGAAGGTGTCTTAGAACCACGGTGAGTATTTGTGGCCTTGGTTTTAAGTTGCCGAGCTATGCCGAGAAAAAAGCGCCAGACGGAAAGTCGGTTGATCCCAGAGAAAGATGAAGGTTATCAGGTCCGAGCGGTGCGTCGAGCGTTGGGGATTTTGATGACGTTCAGTCCCGAGAAGCCGGACCTCTCGCTGTCCGATCTCGCCGAATCCATGCAACTGCACAAGAGTACCTTGATCCGGCTCCTCAGTTGTATGGAGAGCCTGGGATTTATCGAAAGGGATCCTCAGTCCACCAAGTATCGTTTGGGTATTCGTAACTATGAGGTGGGCAGCAACTACTACCTTGCCAACTTCGATATTGATCAGGTAGCCCGGGCCTTCATGGAAGAACTGGTGGATGAGTGGAACCTTACCGCCAATCTGGCGGTGCTGGACGGTAATGATATCGTCTACGTGGGCATCGTTGAACCGCATCGCGCCTTACGGGTGAACCAGTCTATCGGCTCTCGCTTCCAGATTCACTGTACCGCTTTGGGCAAGGCCATGTTGGCTCATGTAGACGAGGAAACCCGGGAGAGCATTATCGATGAGATTGAGTTGATGGTTCATACTCCCAATACGATTACCTGTCCCGAGCGTTTGCGGGCCGAACTCAAGGATACCCAAGAGCGCGGTTATGCTCTGGATGATGAGGAAGCCATCAAAGGGGCACGATGTGTCGGCGTACCCATCATTGGACGCGACGGCCTCGTTTACGGAGCACTGAGCCTTTCGGGCACAGTGGTCGATGTGACCCCCGAGAACCGGGATGATATTGCTCAAAGCATGCTGGATGCTACCGCTAAGATTGCCGGCAAGCTGGGAACTCCTATGGTCAACGGAGTCCAGCACGGATAGCCCGCAAAGGGTGGTGCTCAGCACCACCCTTTCTCGTTTCACGCCTCTTGACATCCGTTTTGCGGGGGATGCTTGCCTCTCACTTCTTAACACGAAATCGCATTTTGCTTTTTTGACTCTTAGGCAGGAAACGCGCCTGAGAAGGAGAAAGTAATATTTGGCGATGACTGTAAATTAGTTTTGCATGGTCTTAGCAGTGAACTGTACGGAGATGAGAGGAGCATTGTATATGCCCGAAGTGTTTGTGGATGAAAAGCTGTGCAAAGGGTGCGGATTATGTGTTGAATTCTGCCCCCGGCAGGTTCTCGAGTTGGCGGATGAACCTAGCAGCGCCGGTTACACCGTAGCAGAGCCTGTCAAATTGGATCAGTGCACCAGCTGTGGGATCTGTTATCAAGTATGTCCCGATTATGCCGTTACCGTAAAGGGCGAGAGGCGAAGCGGTGAGGCCATTGAATTCTCTAAGCCCAAGGCTTTGTCCGGTCTTCAGACCAGCTATTGTCCTGGTTGTACTCATGGCGTCGTGCATCGCATCATTGCCGAGGTCATTGACGAACTTGACATTAGGGAAAGCACCATCGGAGTGACTTCTATTGGTTGCTCGATCTTCATTTACAAGTACCTTGATGTTGATTACGTTGAAGGGGCGCATGGCCGGGCTCCTGCGGTGGCAACCGGCATCAAGCAAGTCCATCCGGACAATGTTGTTTTTACCTATCAAGGTGACGGTGATATTGGCGCCATCGGCACGGCTGAGATCATTCATGCCGCCGTGCGGGGTGAGAGCATCACCGCTATCTTCGTCAATAACGGAAACTACGGCATGACCGGTGGGCAGATGGCACCGACCACCCTCATGGGCCATGTGACCACGACCAGCCCTGGCGGTCGCAACGTGTCGCATGGTCACCCCTTAC
>SLSY01000110.1 GCA_007130145.1 Bacillota bacterium | reverse complement strand
TGACGTTGGAACAGCTGGTTCGCTCCTCGCCCAAGCAGAAGGATGCCCGCCAACGGACCTGGGCCGTGGCCGAGAAGGTTGTGAAGACTCCTGAACTCATCGCATCCTTTCAGCAGCAGAGAGAATTGCCGCTCAAGCATCTGGCTCCTCTGGTGAATGTGAGCCGGAAGACGCTTGAACGCCAGCGCACTTACATAGTAGCCATGGTTATTATCCTAAACGGCGACTATAGATTCTTGCGATCACATGTGAGCGGAACATCAGGAGGGGTGGACGATGAGCAAGCGGGGGTTAGTTCTACAAGAAGGTCAACGTGATACCATTGTGCTGACGCCGGAGGGCGAGTTTGCGCGGGTGCATGGCGTGTCGGGTGTAAGGGTGGGAGACGAGATTCGATTTCCTACCGGCATGCGTTGGCGTCCATATTCTCTGGTTGCCGCTCTTCTCATCGTGTTGGTGGGAGCGGCCCTCTTTCAGTGGATGGCACCGCGTCCCCTGTTCGCCTACGTGACCATGGATATCAACCCGAGTCTGGAGTTTGGTATCGATAGCCGTTGGCGGGTGCAGTCCGTGGTGGGCTTGAATCCCCAGGGAGAAGCGCTGGCTGATGGTATCGCCCATCGCGGCCGTGACCTGTCGGATGTGGTGGAGACGGTGCTTTCGTCCTTGCCTTCCCGCGAGCTGGTTCTTTTCACGGTATGCCGGGCCAACGGTGAGGTAGACTCCGATCTCTTGCTCAACCAGCTACACCAACAAGTGGCGCAGTGGCAGGGTCAGGATCTGGTACTGGAAGCGTGGGAGGTGAGCCCTGAGCTCAGAGAGAGCGCCAGAGAAAACGGTCTTTCTGTGGGTCGCTTGACCTTGGCTTTAGCCGCGCATGATCAAGGAGCCGAAGTGGACCTTGAAGAGATGAAGTGGGGAGATATGGTCCAGGCCATGGCACACAGCGGGATCAACGTGGGTCATCTGGTACGGCAGGCCGCTGCCGAGAAGCGCTGGGATCTTCCCGCGGGAGAGGAGCTTCCGGCGTGGATGCGTGAGGGTGGCCCGGTTCCTCCCGGACTGGACAAAGAACCCGGCGGGCCGGCTACGCCGCCCGGCCCTCCCATGAAGCCTCCGGGACTGGACAAAGAACCCGGCGGGCCGGCTACGCCGCCCGGCCCCCCCATTAAGCCTCCGGGAGGGGATGAAGAGTCCGGCAAGCCCGGAGAGATTCCGGGGCTACCGGTGCAACCCCCTGGGCTGCAACGGGACGATTGAAACCAGACGGTGCTCCTTTGAGGAACATCCCCAGATGAACATGTTCATCGGGGATGTTTTTGGTTGCTAGGGGCATATATGACACGATTAGCCCATGATGAGGCAGGGAACGCAGGCTTTGATGTCGTAATACCTCACAGTGCAGTGAGGGAGGGCGAAGAATGCAGTATATGTCGAAGATCACATTGGTAGGATTCTTGGTGTTTTGTCTGGCGTTTGCCATGAGTTTGAGTTACCCCACTGACAAGGTCGAAGCCCACAGCGATGAGATCCAGGTGGCGTTGGCGCAAAATCGTACGGATGTCACCGTGAGCGGGGGTGGAGGAATCCACGTTCACGCCGGCGGACAGTTGCTTTATTCCAGTGCTACCAATCAACCGGTTCTCGTGAGACGGGCCGGAACCCAGTTGGACGTTTGGGTGGCGGGGGATCGGGTGGCAACAGCAACAACACCGGTGGTTTTGACCCCGGTTACCGCCAGCCCCCTTACCTTTGCCGGGCGGGCCTATCGCGGTCATATGCGAGTTCATCCCGGAAGTTCTAGCGGGGTGACACTGGTCAATATCGTTCCTTTGGAAGAATACCTTTACGGTGTGATAGCCTGTGAGATGCCGGCCAGCTGGCCGGAAGAAGCCCTCAAAGCCCAGGCGGTGGCCGCTCGTACCTATGCTGTGAGCGCCATGCGTGCCCCGCGCAGTGCGGGTGTCTTCGATCTTTGCTGCACGACCATGTCTCAAGTCTATGGCGGCATTGATCGCGAGCATTCGCGCACTACCGCGGCGGTAGACAGCACGCGAAGCGAGATACTTCTCCACCAAGGGCAGATCATCAGCGCCTATTATCATTCCACTTCCGGTGGGCACACCGAGCACTCAGAGATCGTCTGGACCAGCTATCTTGGTTATGCCCGGGGCGTTGTGGATTACGATCAGGATTCTCCCCATTACCGCTGGACAGTGGCTTGGACGCCGCAGGATGTAGGTACGCTGTTGGGTCGTGCCGGCTTCTCCGTCGGTACGGTGACCGCCATTGAGCCTTCTGGGGAGCAAGGGGTATCGGGGCGTTGGACTCACTACCAAGTCAAGGGGACGCAAGGGTCGGCCCGTCTCACTGCCGCGAGACTGCGTTCGATCTTGGGCCTGAGAAGCACCTTGTTTCAGGTGCACTATGGAGTCGCTTCAACGGCACCACTGACCAGCGTGTTTCCCAATTACCGTACCGCTTTTGTGTATGGTGCACAGCCCGGTCGCTTTCGTGCACAGTCCATCTCTTCTTATTACGCCGTGGGAGCCGACGAGGAGGTCAGTCGTATCAACTGGCCCACTGTTCTTTCTGCTCATGGTACCGCCGATGCCATGGAGTTTGCCGGAGGCGGCTGGGGTCACGGAGTGGGCATGTCCCAGTACGGTGCCCGGGGCATGGCGAATTTAGGCTACACATACCGGCAGATTCTGTCCCATTACTATACCAACACCGTTCTTGGCACACACTGATAGCAGCCAAAGAGTACTTGAGGTGACAGGTCTTGCGAACCGAGGATTTTGATTATCAACTGCCCGATGAACTCATCGCACAAAAGCCGGTGAAGACGCGGGATGACTCTCGCCTCCTCATTGTTTCAAGACCAAGCGGGCGTGTGGAGCACGCTCGCTTCCGGCATTTGCCCCGTTATCTTTCCCCTGGAGATGCCCTCATTCTCAATGATACTCGTGTTCTCCCGGCCCGCCTGTGGGGCCGCAAGGAAACAGGAGCAAACGTTGAGGTCCTCTTGCTCCGGCAGCTGAGCGACCGGCAATGGGAAACACTGGTGTGTCCCGGTCGGCGCCTGCCGGTGGGGACCCAACTGGTCTTTGGTGACACGCTGCGGGGCCACGTGATGGATATCACCGAGTATGGTGGCCGCGTGGTGGAGTTCTCCTGGCAGGGAGATTGGGACCTGGTACTGGAAGAACATGGAGAGGTTCCGCTGCCCCCATACATCACAGAACCTTGTGCATCTCCTGAACGCTATCAAACCATCTATGCCCAGCACCCAGGCTCGGTCGCAGCTCCCACCGCGGGATTGCACTTTACCGAGCAGGTGCTGCGCACCCTGCGTCAAGGAGGCGTGAAACTGGCCTGCGTAACGCTGCATGTGGGCTTGGGTACGTTTCGGCCGGTGAGCGTGGATAAGGTGGAAGATCACCGTATGCACGAGGAATTCTATATTGTATCGCCTACGGTGGCCCGGCTCCTGAACCAAGTGCGTCACGAGGGAGGACGATGGTGGGCCGTCGGTACCACGGTAACGCGGGTACTGGAGACGGTGACCACAGAAGACGGCTGGTGTCAACCCGGACAGGGATGGACAGAGAAGTTCATCTATCCACCCTATCGCTTCAAGGCCGTGGAAGGGCTCTT
>SLSY01000119.1 GCA_007130145.1 Bacillota bacterium | reverse complement strand
TCCCCGCTTTGAAAGAGGATCTTGCTCGCTGGTCGTTGGTATCAGAACTGCCCTTGTCCCTGCGCTCGGCCATGATTAGGGATTTAGAGCGCGAGACCATACCCCTCAGGTGCCAAGACACGCGCCATCAAGAGGAGAACGTGTGGTCCGAGAAGGTGTTGCCGGGCATGTTGAGCATGTTGGGGGATTCTCCGCTGGCCACAGACAAGCTCAAAGAGAGTCTTGGCCAGTACCAAGAGATCATGGAAGCTGATGGTTCCGAGCACTTCCAAGATGAGATGAGGTGACAGACGCATATGTGGACGGGAGCGACTCATCCCACGTTATGGGGCCACGTCGGAATCGCCTGGAATCACGAGGGCATTGGGTTTACTGTGCTGCCCTCACCCGATCCTGCATTGACGTGGGACAGGCTATGTTCGCACGTACGGGCAAAGGTTCTCAAGGGTTCCTTGCCCGCCTTATGGAGGGAGGCCTGGCGGTGCTGGGAACGGGGGAATGAAGGTCCGCTCTGGTGTCTACCCCTGGCCGGTCTGGAGAAGAGATCGTTCCAGCCGCAGATATGGCTGGCGCTGCGCACCATTCCCCGGGGACAGGTGCGCAGCTACGGCTGGATTGCCACAAGAGCCGGAAGCCCGCAAGGGGCACGAGCGGCGGGGCAGGCTCTGGCCGCCAATCCGCTGCCTTTGCTTCTTCCCTGTCATCGCATTGTGCGAGCCTCAGGGCAGCTGGGTGGCTTCTCTGGCCGCTGGGGGCGAGTGGAATTGAAAGAGCAGCTATTGACCTGGGAGGGTGTTCAGATCAAGAATGGTCGTGTGAAGTTCAACTGTACAGAGGATGGAGCTGTTCACTCTGATGGATGAGAGGACCTTGCGAGCGCTGGAATTTGATAAGATATGCCATAGACTCAGCGAACTGACCCAGACTAGCATGGGACGGGAGCAGGCCATGGCCCTACAACCTCTTACCCAACGCTTTGCCATAGAGAAGCGCCAAGAAGAAACCCAGGAGGCTACCACCGCATTGCGCTTGCACACGCTAGCGCTACGAGGGGTCAGCGACATTCGACTGGCGGTCAAACGAGCAGTGCGCGGGGCCGTTCTTTCCATCGAGGATCTTAGCAACGTGCGCTCGACCTTGGAAAGCTCACGCAGACTCAAACGTCAGTTGCTTCATTTGGAGGGATTGCCTCTTTTGAGCGATTG
This sequence comes from Bacillota bacterium, assembly GCA_007130145.1. GTDB lineage: Bacteria > Bacillota > Sulfobacillia > UBA8153 > UBA8153 > SLSY01. The sequence goes on along the minus strand of SLSY01000119.1, from coordinate 2,478 downwards.
GGGTGAGCGACTCTTGACCCTACCGGAAGTGGAAGAGGAGATTCGCCACTGTCTCACCGAGGATCTCGAGGTGGCCGATGCGGCCAGTGCGGAACTGATGCGCGTGCGCCGCCAGCTACGCAGCTTGCGTGTTCGCATCAAGGAACGGATTGAGAGCATGTCAAGGTCACAAAACATCATGCGTTACCTGCAGGAACCGCTCGTGACCATTCGTAACGACCGTTACGTGCTGCCGGTCAAACAGGAGTATCGCGCGCAGGTCAAGGGGCTGGTTCATGACCAGTCATCCAGTGGTGCTACCTTGTTCATTGAACCTCTCGCGCTGGTGGATCTGGGCAATGATGTGAAGCGCTTAGAATTGGAGGAGAACCGTGCCGTTGAGCGCGTGTTGCAAAAACTGAGTGCTTTGGTGCAGCAGGCAGGGGATGAGTTGGTCTACTTGGTGGACGACCTCGGCACCATCGATTTCGTGTTGGCCCGGGGTGCCCTTGCCCATGAACACGATGCCAGTGCTCCCCAGTTCGGTGACGATGGCCACATGGATCTGTTCTCCGCCCGGCATCCGCTCCTGGGGAGAAGCGCTGTGCCTGTCGATCTTCGCCTGGGAGTTGATGGCAAAGATGCCCTGGTCATTACCGGCCCCAACACCGGGGGGAAGACGGTAACCCTGAAGACAGCTGGGCTATTGGTGCTCATGGCCCAGTCAGGCCTGCACATTCCCGCAGCACCACGCAGTCGTTTACCGGTGTATGGACGTCTCTTTTGCGACGTAGGTGATGAGCAGAGCATAGAGCAGAGTCTGAGTACATTTTCATCACACATGAGCAATATTGTGCGCTTTTTACAAGCAGCCGATGGTCAGACCCTGGTGTTGCTGGACGAGTTGGGAGCCGGAACCGATCCGGCCGAAGGCTCTGCCCTGGGTATTGCCATTCTCGAGTTCATACTGGGACGTGGCGCACAAGTCATTGCTACTACGCACTATGGTGAACTCAAACGGTTTGCCTTTGAGCATCCAGCGGTGGAGAACGCTTCGGTAGAGTTCGATCCAGAAACCCTCCGGCCAACCTACCGGTTACTCTTGGGGCTTCCCGGGCGCAGCAATGCCTTTGCCGTGGCCGAGCAATTGGGACTCGATGAGTCGGTGATCGCCCGTGCCCGTCAGCTGCGGCCGGCCGGAGAACAGGAGATGGAGGACATGCTCGCTCAGCTGCACCAAGACGGATACCGTGCCCAAGCGGCCCGGCGGGAATCAGAAAGCACGCTGTCTCGACTACACAAGCAAGAAGAAGAACTATCCCGGGAGCGAAAGGAACTGGCCCGTCGCCGGCGGGATATCATGGCCGAGGCGCGCAGGGAAGCCAAGGTCTTGGTAAGCCGTGCCCGGCAAGAACTCAGTAACCTGATCAAGGAAGCTAGGGAAAATGCCGAGAGTCTGGATACGCAAACCCTCAGCCATCGGACGAAACAGCGCCTGGAGGCGGTTCGCAGTCAATTCGAACAGCCGGGGGAGGGGGATGATGCCGTGAAGGCGCCGACCAAAGCGACGCCTGAGGAGATTCGGATCGGTGACCGGGTGAAGGTGCTCTCTCTCGATTTGTGCGGAGAGGTGCTGGAGGAAGCGGATGCCAGCGACGGTGACATCCAGGTTCAACTGGGCATCATGAAGGTGCGAGTTCCCCTGTCCGATGTGGTGAAACAAGAGCAAGCGTCCCAGAAAAGACCCAGGAGCAGTGTGTCTCAACTCCTCCAGAACAAGGCCGCTTCCATTGCGCCAGAACTGGATGTAAGGGGTGCTCTGGTAGAAGAAGCCCTTGAACGAGTGGATAAGTATTTGGATGATGCCATCATGTCCGGCGTGAAGCAGGTGCGCATCATTCATGGCAAGGGTTCAGGGGCCCTGAGGAAGGCAGTTGGTGATACTCTGCGCCAACACCCCCATGTCCGGGGAGTGGAATGGGCCCTCCCCGCCGAAGGCGGGGACGGGGTAACTATCGCCATCTTGGAGGATTAATTTCCTATCGATTCGTCTTCTTCACCATGCGTGTCTGGCTCATCTGGCGGGGCCTCAAGATGATAGGGGCATGTCTCGGTGGGTATTTCCCATTCTGCGTCACGGGGCCTACGGCCGTCGCTCCCCACCACGTAGGGCTCACGCCTTTGCAAGAACACTTCTTCTTGCGTTGACGGGCAATGTTCGCTGGCCAGGTACTCGGGATGCTCACTGCAGATCCGGGCCCGGACATGAACATCGCACGTCTCGGTGGGCCGGCGTTCACGCAAGTACGTCTCCGTGATAAGCTCCGTATGGTGGCAGTCTGGACCGGGCAGTTTACCTGACTTGGCACATATGGTTATCTCCACTAAGGGTTCATGTCTCAGGTCAGGAAACTCACTTGCCGGCAGCCCTTCGTGTGCTACCCTCATCATGGCATTCCAGATGCGGGCCGGATAGGAGCCGCCGGTAATGCGCTGGCT
>SLSY01000233.1 GCA_007130145.1 Bacillota bacterium | reverse complement strand
GCAGGTATGCTCAATGCCATTGGCTTGGCAAACCCCGGGTTGGATGTGTTTCTCCGCGAGGAAGTTCCTTTTCTTCAGAACGTGGGTTGTCCCGTCGTGGTAAACATCGCCGGTGAAGCCGAAGATGAGTATGGGGAATTGGCCCGGGCTCTCGATGGCATCCCGGGGCTGGCTGCACTGGAGGTGAATATATCCTGCCCTAATGTCCATTGCGGGGGCATGAGTTTTGGCGTGGATCCCGTGGCAACCCGTTCGGTAATAGCGCGAGTGCGCCATAGCACGCAGCTGCCGGTCATTGCCAAGCTATCGCCCAATGTGACGGCTATCGCATCCATAGCCCAAGCCGCACAACAAGGGGGAGCGGACATCATCTCTTTGATCAATACCCTTGTGGGCATGGTCATCGATGTGCAGGCGGGCCGCCCGGTGCTGGGGAACGTCATCGGAGGTCTGTCCGGCCCGGCCATTCGCCCTGTGGGGGTGCGGATGGTATGGGAAGTGGCCGGTGCGGTATCGGTGCCTGTGATCGGCATGGGGGGGATTATGAATGCTCAGGATGCCCTGGAGTATATCATGGCCGGAGCCAGTGCCGTCATGATCGGTACCGGCAACTTCGTGGATCCCCAGACCGCCCTCCTGGTGGTGAAGGGCCTGGAAGAAGAGCTCTGTGCGCGGCAGTGGACTGATATCGGACAGGCTATTGGCTGGGCGCGTAGGACTCGGGCGTAACTCTGAGGGTTTGCTCGTTCTCGTAGATCACCATACCCGGCCGGCCGTGTTTGGGTTTACGAACATGCTTGGCCCAGGTCCAATCCACTTCCACGTGTTGGGCCTGGGCTGCCTTGCTGTGGTAGGCTGCCAGTTCGGCCGCCATGAGAAGTGTCTTTTCATCGGGCCATGCTTGGCCAGCGGCAGGCGGTGTTCGCACCAACACATGGGCGCCCGGGACACCGCGAGCGTGCAGCCAAACATCATCGGGCCGGGCCATACGTACCAGTTGCTCATTCTGCCGGTGATTTTTGCCGAGTAGGACGGTATGGCCCTGGGGCGAAGTGAAGGTTACGCCGCCAAAGGGTTGCCGTCTCTTGTCGCCGGGGGGAGAGGACGAGTCGCGACCCAAAAGACCCTCGCTTTGCATCTCCTCCCAGATCTCATCTACTTCGCTCTTGGAGCTGGCCCGGTCCAGAATGTCGGCAAGAGAATCAAGATAGTCCAGCTCGGACTGGGTTTGCTCCAGCGCCTTTCGGGCTTTCTTTTTGGTACGCAGGGCCTTTTCGTATCGTGTAAAATACCTCTTTGCGTTGTCCTTGACGGACAGGGTCGGATCTAGCGGGATCATCAAGGGTCTGTTGGTATAGTAGTTCATCACCTCAACCTGGCGTGCTCCCGCCACCGAGTGAGGAGACTGAGCATAGAGCAGCTCGCCCCACAACTTGAAATCATCGGCGTTTTCGGCCCTCTCCCAATCGGAGGCTTGCCGGTCCCGTTTCTTAGCTCGGCGCCTGCTCTCCCGGGTGATGACCTGGCGCATGCGTTGCTTGCGGTTCCTCGTCGTCTGTTGGGACAGATACAAATAGTAGAACGCGTCGGCTGCCTGGTGCGCATGCTCGAAGGTCTGTTGCTCGTAGTGACCAAGGTGCGTCAGGTGGGTAGCGTGCCAGAGGACCGCCTCCTCATCTTGGTCATAATAGACTGCTGGTGCTTTCGGGGCGCGGCAGAGAGCGTGTACGGCCTGTACCACATCTTGTGCTCGTCCTTGTAAACTGGTAGCGTGCAAAGGGAGTCCGGAACGATACACCGCTTCCTTGGCCAAGAGGGGTCCGAATCCCTTGATGCTAGATAACAGGACCTTCCACACCGCGTCGGTCTCAGAGACGGTCAGCTGGTGAAGGCTCAAGTCCTCAGGGTCGATCCCCGACTGCTTGGGTGGGAATGAATACTCAGCTCCCACCCGGTATCTACTACTGATGAGAACCTTGCCACCGGCATCCACCAGGGTTAGGTTGCTGGCGCGAGGAATCAGTTCGATGATCAGCTCCAGCTGTATGAGGTCTCCCAGGCGATTGCGAGCGGAAAATGCCATGGTGAAATATCGCTCCCAACGGGGCGCATGGATGTTCACCAACCGGGCTCCTTCCAGGTGCCGCCGCAATGCCATGCATAAGGCTGGTGCCGTTCTCAAGTTATCAGGGTGATGGGCGGTCAGATGCACCCTGGGAAGATCCTTTCGCAGGCTGATGCAAAGACGCTGGATGTCTCGCCCCTGCCGAAAGGACAGGTGGATCTCTTCTTTTTGGGGTTGCCCGATGCGGTCGAGTCGGGTGCCCACGAGAACGTCCAATTCATCAACGAGTTGGTTTAATGTAAAAGAATCCAGTTGCATGGGCCTTCACCTCTTTTGCAGTATAGCACGGGAGGCTAGGCCAATGACAAGTCTTTTCCGAGAAGGAGGTAAACCATGTCGATTCAGCAAGACGTGGCACAGGCGATTGCCAACGACCCGGGGGTAGTGATGCTCCTGGGTGCTCCGGATCGGGGCAAGACCAGCTGGTGTCTCCGGCTGGCCAATGAACTGGTGCGAATGGGAAGAAGGGTTGCGTTGGTGGATGCTGATATCGGGCAGTCGGATTTGGGTCCTCCCGCAACCATGGCCATGAGTCACGTGGGGCAAGAGCTGGCGGCTTGGCAGGAACTTCGTCCTCAAGCCAGCTTCTTTGTGGGTACGACGTCGCCTCCCGGAGCCGAAGGGTGGTGCGTGGCGGGGGTCACTCGCATGGTACAGGCCGCCCGCAAGGGAAGTGACGTGGTCTTGGTGGACACAACCGGCCTGGTAAGCGGGCCCCATGGGCGGCACCTCAAGGGAGCCAAATTGGAAGCTCTCCTGCCCCGACACGTTGTGGCGGTTGAGCAACAGCATGAGCTGGCTGTGCTGCTCAAAGGATGGCCCGTTCCTCCCGAGCGCGTATGGCGCGTCCCTTCTCCCCGAGGCATGAAGAGAAGAGACGCCTTGCTTCGCCGCGAGCTACGACAGGCAGCCTTCAAACGGTACTGGCATAGCGCGGAGGCCAGAAGACTTCAAGTCAAGGGTCTAGGGCGCTGGCGCACGCGATGGGGAAGTGGAACCCCCCTTAGCGCCAGAGAGAGGGAAACCTACCAGGAACGCTACCGTGAAGAACTGGTCTATGCCGAAGAGAACGATCAGGGGATATGGGCGGTGACCAAGGCGGTCCACAAGCCAAGGCGGACCCCCGGTGTATTCTGGGCTCAAGGCTCCAGCTTCTGCAACTTGCTGGTCGCAGTGGTGGGGGAGGATCCTGATGCCATCACCGTGGGCACGCTGGAGGAGGTGAATTGGGATACGGGCGAGGTGGCATTGTTCTCGCCGCCATTTGATGATCTCACCGGGCTCATCTTTGGGTTCATGCGCGTGGACAGGTCGGGCCGCGAACTCGGGCGGCTGCGCCCCGAAGACATATAGACCCTACAAGGCGGCTTTCATTTCACACACCCTTACCCCTCAGGCATTGAAGCCGGAGGCAAGCCATAGTATGTAACGATACATTGCCTTGGGCCTTCAGACGGGGGTGGTTTGTGTGCACTGGCATCAAGAAACCGAAGACGTCGTGCTAGAGCACCTGCGCTCCTCGCGCCAGGGACTCAGCTCCTTAGAAGTTAGGCGGCGTCTGCAACAGCACGGTCTCAATCGCATTGACCTAAAACCAAGGACGACAGCTTGGCAGATCTTCTTGTCGCAGTTCAAAGACTTCATGGTCATGACGCTCTTGGCGGCCACTTGCGTTGCCGCTCTGCTGGGCCAGACCACTGATGCTCTGGCAATTCTGGCCATCTTAATGCTCAATGCTGCGTTGGGATTTGTCCAAGAATACCGGGCCGAAACGTCTTTGCAGCTGTTGGACCGTTTGTCGGCGCCGCAAGCCGAGGTGCTACGTGACGGGATGCAAGTTAGCATTGATGCCCAAGAACTGGTGGTAGGCGACATCATCATCTTGTCCAGCGGGCAGCGCATTGGCGCTGATGCACGCATCTTGGAGGCAAGTGACCTTACCGTGGATGAGTCCCTGCTCACGGGCGAGTCGCTGCCAGTTGCCAAGGACACCAGAGTCTTCGAAGCCAAAGGTGCCAGCAGGGCTTTGACGGAACGGTCGCATCTGGTTCACATGGGTACCATGGTGACAGAGGGGCGTGCGGTAGCGGTGGTGGTGGCTACCGGCATGCAGACAGAAATGGGTTCCATCGCCGGTATGCTCCAACAGGCGGGCGATGAGCAAACCCCCTTGCAGCGACGTTTGGATCGCCTGGGTCGCCATTTGGTTCTTGCCTGTCTTCTCGTTTGCAGCCTCGTCACCGTACTGGGCATCTGGCGGGGAGAGGCATGGTTTCGCATGTTCTTGGTCGGGGTGAGCCTAGCCGTGGCGGCCATGCCCGAAGGCTTGCCGGCGGTCGTTACAGTGGCTCTGGCTCTGGGAGTGCAACGCATGAGCAAGCGAAATGCCATCGTACGGCGCCTTCGATCGGTAGAGACGTTGGGCTCAGCTACGGTGATTTGCGCCGATAAGACCGGAACGTTGACTATGAACGAGATGAGGGTGCAGTCGCTTTTTCTGGGACGTGGATCCATCTACAAGCGAGATGATGCGCCGGGGGCTGTCCTCAGGCATGCCGGCGGTGTGGCGAGCACGAGTCAATTGGAGCTGGCACTTTCTTGCAGTGTGCTATGTAATGATGCGGTGAAACAAGGAACGCCCCAGCGGAGCGGTAGGTGGCGGGGGGATGCAACCGAGAGGGCGCTCATGGAAGTAGCCTCGGATTATGGGATCGATGTCGATGGGCTGCGCCAGCGCAGCCGGCGCCTGGATGAGAAGGCGTTTTCCTCACAGCGGCGCTTGATGAGCGTTGTGGTCCAAGGGCCCCGGGGGCGTAGAATCTATAGCAAGGGAGCCCCGGATACGCTCTTTTCCTGTTGTTCCCACTATCTTTATGACGGCCGCATCCACCCCTTTACACTCATCGCAACCGGGCGATGGGAGGAAGAACTCAAGCGCATGACGGTGCAGGGGCTGCGCGTGTTGGCACTCGCCTACCGGGATGTGGGGAATGATGAAGGTTCATGGTGTGAGGATGACCTCATCCTCATCGGACTGATTGGGCTTTGGGATCCGCCCCGGCCACAAGCTCGACAAGCAGTGGCACTTTGCTTGGCCTCGGGAATCATTCCCATTATGATCACTGGGGATCACCCTCTGACGGCCGAAATCATTGCCCGTCATGTGGGCATATTACCGTCGGGAGGGAGAGTGATTACCGGCAGTGAACTCCAGAGGCACTCCCAGGGATGGTTACGACGGTGTTTGGCAAAGGATCGAGTGTTTGCACGGATGTCTCCTGAGCATAAACTCAGGTTGGTTCGGATGTTGCGCAAGATGGGACACGTGACGGCCATGACCGGCGACGGGGTGAATGATGCGCCGGCTCTCAAGGAAGCCGACATTGGCATTGCCATGGGTATTTCGGGCACGGATGTAACCCGCGAGACGGCTGACATCGTGTTGGCCGACGACAATTTCGCTACCATCATGGCGGCCGTGCAGGAAGGCCGCACCATCTATGAAAACATGCGCAAGTTCATCCGCTACCTGCTGTCGTGTAACGTGGGAGAGGTGCTGGTGATGCTCATTGCTGTCTTTTTGGGTTGGCCGTTGCCCCTTTTGCCCATGCAAGTGCTCTGGGTAAACTTGGTGACGGACGGACTCCCGGCTCTGGCCCTGGGAGTGGACCCGTTTGCTCCTGAATACATGCGCAAACCACCCCATAACGCCCAAGAGGGTATATTCTCAAGAGGGCTTGTCCGGCGCATCTTGCTGCGAGGTTTGCTGATGGCGCTGGTGACTGCTTCTGTGTTCATGTGGACATTGACGGCACGTGGGGATTTGAGTTATGCGCGGACCATGGCGTTGGTCACGCTCATCTTCTGCCAGTTATTCCATGCCTTTGAGTGCCGGTCGGAGCAAAGCAAGTGGCCCAGTGAAGGGATCTACTCGAACCCCTGGTTGGTGCTGGCGTGCTTGGCTTCGGCCTTGAGCACGGTGTTGATTGTCTATCATCCCTGGTTTCAACCCTACTTTCAGACGACAGCGCTTTGGCTCGCCGACTGGTTGGTGGTCATGGGTGTGGCATGTCTTAGCGGCTTGCCCGGTGTGCTCTCCCTGTTCAGAGCGGGAAGGAAGGGTTTGCCCCGCCCGAGGTGGAATAGGAGTGTATTCGAAAACAGAGGTGATGCTTGATTGCAGTTTACCAAAATGCACGGAGCGGGAAACGATTACATTTACGTCTATCTTCCCAATGATGAGGATGAGCGCGATTGGTCGGCGGTGGCACGGGCGGTGTCCCACCGCCACTACGGGATCGGAGCTGACGGCCTCATACTCGTTCTTCCCGACCGGGAGATGGACTTTGGCATGCGCATGTTCAATGCTGATGGTTCCGAGGGCCAAATGTGCGGTACCGGAATCCGCTGCTTGTGTCGCTACGTTTGGGATCGGGGTTTGACCCAAAAGACGGAGCTGGTCATTCGGACGGCTTCGGGCCCCATTAAGGCGCGCTTGATCACCCACCGTGAGGGCCTCGAGGCCGTGGAGGTGAATCTGGGCAAACCTCGCTTGCGACGGTCCGATGTGCCCATGAAGGGCTTGCCCCACGAGATAGTGATCGGCGAATCGCTGCCGGTGGGGGCTGTGACCTTTCAGGTCACGTGTCTTTCCATGGGCAATCCCCATTGCGTGATTTTCGTGGACGATGTATGGGCGGTGCGCCTGGAGGAACTGGGTCCCCTCATTGAGCACCACAGTGCATTTCCCGATCGAACCAACGTGGAGTTTGTCCAGGTTATCAATTCTTCACGGTTGGCTATGCGCATTTGGGAACGGGGCAGTGGTATTACACTCTCCTCGGGTACCGGTTCTGCGGCATCGGCGGTGGCTGCGGTGCTCAACGAGAAGGCCGACCGGCACGTGACGGTACAAGTGCCTGGGGGAGAATTGGAAGTGCACTGGCACCAAGACGGTGAAGTTTGGCAACGTGGTGATGCCGTGGATATTTGCAGCGGCATGTACAATTGGGAGGCGATGCAGACGTGAAGTTGGCAGAACGCATCAAACAGGCGCCCCCCTATCTTTTTGCAGCTTTGTCCCAGAAGAAGGAGGAGTTGCTCAAGCGGGGAGTGGATGTGATTGACTTAGGGGTGGGCGATCCCGACCGGCCTACACCCCAGCATGTTGTGGAAGCTCTAAAACAGGCTGCGGAGAATCCGGCCAATCACCGTTATCCGCCCTACGAGGGCAGCATGCCTTTTCGCAGCGCCATGGCCCAATACTATGAGAGTCGCTTTAATGTCACCTTGGATCCGGCGCGTGAGGTCATGACTCTGATCGGTTCCAAAGAAGGCATAGCTCATCTCATTTGGGCCTTCATTGGCCCCGGCGATGTGGCCCTGGTTCCCGAACCGGCCTACCCGGTGTACGGAGTTCAAACCCAGCTGGCGGGGGGAACGCCTTACTATCTTCCTTTGTGTGAAGAGAGAGATTTTCTTCCCGATTTGGACTCTATACCAGCGGACGTGTTGGACCGATCGCGCCTGCTGTTCCTAAACTACCCCAACAATCCCACCAGCGCGGTGGCTTCACGAGAGTTTTTTGCCCGTGCCGTGGAGTTTGGCCACAAACATCAGATTCTCATCTGTCATGATGCGGCCTACGTCGAGCTGACATTCGACGGGTATGTCGCACCCAGCATTCTTGAGGTTCCCGGAGCCAAAGAGGTGGCGGTTGAGCTCTATTCTCTGTCCAAGCCCTTTAACATGACAGGCTGGCGCCTGGCCGCAGCGTGCGGTCAGTCCCGGGCGCTGTTTGAGGGTCTTGGCATCATCAAGACCAACACCGACTCGGGACAGTTTGTGGCCATTCAAGATGCGGGCATTGAGGCTCTCAAGAGGGAACCGGCCCGTTTCATCCAAGAGATGAACCAGATCTATGCCCAAAGGAGGCACGTCTTGACAGAAGGTCTCAAACAGGCAGGTCTGACTGTCCGTTCCCCCTTGGGTACGTTCTATGTCTGGACGGTGGTACCGGAAGGCTTCACCGCTACCAGTTTCTCCGAACGGTTGCTGGAGGAGGCGGGAGTGGTCATCAGCCCTGGTGTCGCCTTCGGCCAAGCAGGCGAAGGGTACGTCCGCTTCGCGCTGACCGTAGAGGAAGAGCGCCTGGCAGAAGCTGTGCGGCGCATCCAGCAAGCCTTGTAGGTTTTAACCGAATATCTTCATGGCCTCTGCTGCCATGACACGTGTCCTGATAGCACGCTTGTCGGTGGTGTAGAGTCCCTTCTCCAGCATGCGGCGGAAGAAGACAGAGCCAGCGAAGGTGAATGATTCACGTTGCCCGTACGGGGTTCCAAATTGCTCTGTGGTGTAGGCCACGTAGTCTCCGGTGGCCAGCGTGCGGGGGATGGTGGTGGCTTCCTTCTCGCTGGCATGGAGGCTGGCGTTGTATCCTGCCAGGGTGCCGGTGACCATGGCTTCGGTATGCCCGACAAGCACCCCGGCTTTTTCTCCGGCGCAAAAGAGGTTGATAAGGCCACTGACACGGAGCGTGTAGTCATGAGCTACCATGCTCATGAAGCGTACAGAATTGCTCTTGCCTCCAGCTTTCGGGTCGGTGAAAAAAGCGTTTTCCAGGCCGGCAATGCTGCGTAGTGACTCAAGCTCAAAATACGGGCTCATGAGCTTTGCATCCCCGGTATCCAGGAGGATCAGGTGGCTGGCAAAGTCATCCAGAGCATATTGCTGGCATGCTTTCCGTTGCAGTTTGCTCATGGATGCCAGCGCCGGCTCGAGTTTCAGTTTGACCACCCCTTCTTGTCTCAGTTGCCGGGCCAGATCCGGGTGCAAGCTGTCCCTGTGTAGTTTACAGGAGCCACTCAATGCTCCCAAGCGCCCGGTGCTCTTGGCAGCGGCCAGCTCAGGTATGCCACAGCGGCCAGCGATACTCACCCGGGGACCAAAGGCTGGACAGCGGTAGAGACAGAGCGCACAGCCCCCGCCATGGCGCAGGCAATTTCCCATGGGACCGGCACTTCCTGTGGCATCTACCACGGCCTTGGCGCGAATCCTTTCGTTTTGATGTGTGGTCAGTTCCGTGACATAGTCCGCTTTTCGGGTCACATCGACGATGCGCTCACAGAGCCGAACGGTTACTCCCAGCGAGTTGATGAAACGCTTGACCGCCGGTTCGAGCGTTATGGGGTCGTAAAGGGATGCGTTCTGATGTCCCGGAAAGGTTATGTTCCGGTGCCGCGCGTGCTCATCGCACAGGGCCAGCAACCGTCCTCCTCCGCCTCCCATGGCCAGCATTTCCTCGGCCGCAGTCCAGCGACCGTTGTTGCGCATGATGCCACCAGACAGACCCGCTCCTAAGAGCATATCGGTGCGTTCGCACAGAATGACGCTGGCACCTTGGATGGCGGCGGTCAGAGCCGCAGAGCATCCCGCCCATCCGCCTCCCACAACGACGACATCATAGGTTTTCACTGTTCATCCTCCTCATCAGGCCACGGCCAATCGCTGGCCTTACACGCGCGCGTTGAGCCCTGACCTGTCTGCGTCTGGCAACTGCCGCAGACCCCTTCGGCGCAGCTCATCACCGCGTTGTTGGTGAAGACAAACGGGCCGCTGGCAAGGCACGTGCGAGCTAGTGAGGCCAGACTGCGGTGTTGCTGGTCTGAACCAGCGCTTATCAGGGCACCATACGGGTGGCGCTCCAACTGTTCTTTCAATTGTTGGCGGTTTCGGTCGGGGGTCTTGGGCATGTCGATGATTTGGGCGCTGAGTGAACGCAAGCGTTCTTTGCCTAGTATTACGTTGATTTCTCCCGGGCCCAGTGCCACGTCCACCTTGTATCCTCGTTCGGTGAGGCACTCGGTTAAGCGCATGGCTACGCCTTGGCCAATGCCCTTGGCTACGATGAGCACTCTGACCCCTGGGTGTTGCCAGAGCCTGGCTATGCCGATCAGGCCGTTCCGGTAAGGGCCCCGCGCCACTATCTCGGTGGTGGGTCTTGTCAGCGTGCGACTCTTCACGCCAACGTCCTGTACGTAGAAGCTCAAACAGCTCTTTTGCCCATCGATAGCAGCCACCGTTAAGGGGACGTTGTAGCGTGGCGGTAGCCGCCGGGGTCTCATGAGAAGGAAGGAACCGGGCGGACGCACACCATCTAAGAGGTAGCGCGGGGCTCTCACAGTTAGCAGAAAGGCTCTGGCCCCAATGGGCCTTTGCCCGATGACTTCCACAATGACCTCGGAGCGCTCGTGCGGTGTGGTGTCAAGGTGATGTTCCTTCTGCAGCAGGATGCAAGCACCACTCCAGGCGCACCGAGAACAGTCATCGTCGTCGTTCATGGCCGGACAGGATAAGCACATGCCGGCCAGTCCCAGATCACAGGGGCAGTAGACGTCGCCGGCGTCCTGACAGGAATGATATGTACCGTTACCCATGAAGAATCTGGTCACCTCCTCGCTCTACCCTTCATGGTATGAGGTCCGCGGCCCATGTGTGAGGTTGCCAAGGTGCGAGTATATTTGTTTCCTCCCACGTCCAAGCTAACCCAACAGCCCCAAAGGGGCATGAACATCAGGGGAGAGATGCCATGTGCGCGTGCTGATGCTAAGCTGGGAGTATCCGCCTTACGTCGTGGGAGGTCTGGCCCGTCACACCTATCACCTATCGTGTGCCCTGCAACAACAAGGGGTGGAAGTGCACGTAATGACACTGGGACAAGCAGAGGATTCACAACACTCGCTGGAAGAAGGAGTGCATGTTCACCGCATAGCGGTTCAGCGACAGCACGAGGTCGAGTTCACGACAACTGTGATGGAAACTAACCTCACCTTTCTTGAGGAGAGCCTGCGAGTTTTGGATACCCCAGGGGCATTCGACCTGATTCACGCTCACGATTGGTTGGTGTTTCCCGCGGCCCGTTCCCTTAAGCACCTCTTTAGGCTCCCGTTGGTTGCTACCATTCATGCAACAGAGCACGGGCGATGCGATGGTTTACATACGCTGCAGCAACACTACATCAGCCGGCTGGAGTGGGAACTAACCTACGAAGCCTGGCGGGTGATTTTGTGCTCTCAATTCATGAAGGAAGACTTGCAGTCGTTTTTCGATCTGCCTTTGGAGAAGATGGCGGTGATTCCCAACGGAATTATCGCACCCGTTGAGCCCGGATTCTTGCCGGTAGTGCGGCGCAAGCCTATGGTTTTGTTCGTGGGACGCTTGGTTCCAGAAAAGGGTGTCAGGACTCTGATCGGGGCGATGAGCGCGGTGCTAGAGTCCTGTCCCGAATCGTGGTGTGTGATCGCCGGCACCGGCCCTATGGTCCAAGAACTCCAGGACTTGAGCACAGCGCGGGGCGTCACTGACAGGGTTATATTCACAGGCTACGTCGATGATGCCATACTGTCTGGTCTCTATCGCACAGCGAAGGTCGCCGTGTTTCCGAGTTTCTATGAACCTTTTGGCATCGTGGCGCTGGAGGCGATGGCCGGGGGGGCACCTACCATCGTAAGCGACGTGGGGGGGCTTGGAGAGATCGTGGAACACCGGGTCAATGGCCATAAGGTACAGCCCGGCGACGAGGAGCAGCTGGCGGCGGAGATCATCGGCCTACTGCACCAACCCGAAGAAGGGCAACGGCTGGTAGATGAAGCCTATCACCGCTTGCGGCACCAGTTTTCCTGGGCGGAGATCGCCCGTCAGACGCTCTCGGTGTATCGCGGGATCTGTGTGGAACACGCATCAACCAGCTGGAAACAAGATCGTGAACGGCCTTTCGGGCTGGAGGGGGCAAGAGCCTGGGGGCGAAGGATGATGGCTCGCCAGTACAAAGGGAGGGCGAGTTTGTGACCCAAAGAGCCGTGATCATGGCCGGTGGTCAGGGCAAACGCCTGGCGCCATTGACCGCTGCTTGTCCTAAACCTTTGGTGCCTGTGGCCAACCGTCCTGTGATAGATTACATCTTGGAACTGCTCAAAGAGCATGAGTTCACTGACGTCACGCTAACCTTGCACTACCGGGCGGAGGACATCATCACCCATGTGGGTGATGGCGAACGCTATGGGCTTTGCGTTGATCACGTCGTGGAACATGAACCGCTAGGGACCGCGGGGAGCGTAAAGCAAGCACTGGGTCAAATAAGCGAAAGCACGTTGGTCATCAGCGGGGATTGTCTCACCGACTTCGATCTGGCCGGGTTGCTGCGGCGTCACCGCCGCACCGAAGCCGCTGTGAGTCTGGCCTTGACCCGGGTGGACAACCCGGTGGAGTACGGGGTGGTGATCACGGACAAAGAGGGTCGTATCCAACGGTTCCTCGAGAAGCCCTCTTGGCAAGAGGTCTTCAGTGATACCATCAATACGGGCATCTACTTGTTGGAACCGGAGGCGATCGAGGCCATCCCCCCTGGGATATGCGACTTCTCTCGCGACTTGTTTCCTCGCCTGCTAGAGCAAGGCGCTGTGTTGTCAGGCCAGGTCATGACCGGGTATTGGTGTGACATAGGTGATGTTTCGCAATATCGCCAGGCACAGCAGGCGGCCCTTTCCGGTCGAGTTGGGGTCAGGTGCGCCGGACAGCAAGTGCGCCCTGGAGTTTGGGTCCAAGAAGGAGCACGCATTGAGGGGGAACTGGTGCCCCCGGTGGCTGTTGGACGCAATGCAGTGGTCAAGCAAGGTGCTGTGGTAGGTGGTGGCAGCTGTCTGGGCCATGGAGTCTACATAGGTACGGGTAGTCGCATCATGGGCTCGGTGCTCTGGCAACAGGTTAAGGTGGAGACCGAGGTAGAGGCAAACCAATCGGTGCTGTGCGACAGGGCTGTGGTGCAACCGCGTAGCGTGCTCTGTCCGGGGTCGGTTTTGGGCCATGCGGTTTGCTGCGGCACAGGGAGCCGGGTGGGCCCCGACATCAAGGTATGGCCACGACAAGAGATCGAAGCGGGTTGGCGGTTGGAGCGGCATCTACGGCAACCGGTACGTTGGCCAGAGCCCTTGCTCTACCGGAGCCGGGTCGAGGGCGTGTTCAATCGGGAGTTCTTGGTAGAGGATGCCTGCAGGCTGGGCCGCGCCCTGGCTCAAATGGAAGGGCCCGTGGTGATGGCCGACGACGGAACCGCCG
Organism: Bacillota bacterium; assembly: GCA_007130145.1. GTDB lineage: Bacteria > Bacillota > Sulfobacillia > UBA8153 > UBA8153 > SLSY01. The sequence continues at coordinate 754 of SLSY01000233.1, read as the reverse complement.
AGGCATCTACCATCGCCTCTGCTCTCATGGCAGGAACCCGCGCCGGCGGTGGCAAGGTGGTCAATCTCGGTACGACGTGGCCTGAGGTCACGCGCTTCGCTGTGCGGAGCCTGTGGGGCCGTGTCGCTGCTCACGTCATGAAAGTGGGCACAAGTCTGCGTCTATTGCTGTATGATGAGGTCGGGGAAGAACTGACAGGAGCCAAGCAGAGGAAATTTGAGGGGGCATGGGACCGTGAAGGGACATCAGCAAACGCTTGTGGGCCGTGCATCGATGCGGACGTGACCCCGAGCTACACCAGCTGGCTGGTCGGCAGGTTGCCCCAAAGTCTGAGAGAAGCAGATATGGACCTGCGAATGGATGCTGCTGGCAGTCGCCGCCTGGGCGAGTGTTTGCGTCATGCATTGAAGCAAGCTCGGGGTGCGCCGGCACTTTGCCTGCGACTAGGCCCCCACGGGGTGCGGCAGCTTGACTTTGCGAGGGGCCCGACCGTGACCCAAGAACAGATCAATGCTTTGGCTGTTCACCTGTATTTGGGCGAAGGGCACAAGCAAATGGTCGTCCCGGTGCGCTGGGCCAGTACGGTAGGGGGTGTGGTTGAGCGCGCAGGGAGTCGGATCCTGGTGGCTCAACCCGGGGACGAGATCAGCAAGACATTGATGTCATTGGGAGGTGAACCGTTTGGCCAGAACATCTTCTGGCAGGATGACGTTTTGCGTCTTCTTTATTGCATCAGTCATCTCGGCACGCAATG
>SLSY01000256.1 GCA_007130145.1 Bacillota bacterium | reverse complement strand
ACGACAACCTCTGGAGAGATCTCTTTCTATCTCAACACTCTCACTGCCTACTGCCTACCTAAACTTTACACGCTCTCACCTTGTTGTGAGGGTTTTCCCATGACACCCCCCGAGAAGTCTTGCCAATATGTCACCTGGGCAGACCTACTATCTCGGACATACGATAAGGTCCGCCGGGCACCAGGCCTGACGGACCGTTTGCTTCGTTTTGCTAGCGAATCTCTACGCTGGCTCCTGCCTCTTCCAACTTCTTCTTGAGTTCCTCGGCATCTTCCTTGGAGATCTTCTCTTTCACCTCATTGGGTACGCCCTCAACCAGATCCTTGGCTTCCTTGAGACCCAAAGACGTAACTTCACGGACCACCTTGATGACCTGAACCTTCTTGTCACCAAAGCTAGTCAATACCACATCAAACTCTGTTTGCTCTTCCTGGGCAGGAGCTGCTTCTCCACCGGCAGCCGGAGCCACGGCGGCCGTCATAGCGGCGGCGGATACGCCAAACTCTTCCTCGAATGCCTTCACGAGTTCTGACAGTTCAATGACGGTCATCTCTTTTACCAGTTCCAAAACCTGTTCTACCTTAGACACTTACTTATCGCACCTCCATAGATAAATACAGGGCTGACCAGCTTATGCTGCGCCTTCTTCTTCTCGCTTCTGTCGCAATGCTTCCACTCCAGCCATGAAACCACGCAAGGGTGCAGACAACACGGAGGCAAATCCTACCATGGGGGCCATCATGCCTCCCAGCGCTTTACCTAGCAAGACCTCGCGCGACGGAAGCGCTGCCAGCTCTCGCACTTTGCCTTCAGTGATGACGCGTTTGCTCAGCAACCCCGTCTTGATGGTCATAACCCGATGCTCATTGGAAAACTCCACCAGACCTTTAGCTGGCGCCACCGGGTCTTCGTAGCCAAACGCAACGGCGGTTGGCTCTACCAAGAATTCCTCTACCTCTTCCATGCCAGCCTTTCTAACTGCAAACCGCATGAGGCTGTTCTTGACGACAGAAAACTCCACGCCCATCTCTCTGAGATTGCGACGCAACTGGGTCATCTGCGCCACATTGATACCACGATAGTCTACCAGAACAACTGACTCAGCTTGCTCTAGCTTCTTGATAAGCTCTTCGACGGCTGCAATCTTCTCAGGTCTGACTGTCCTACCTTCTGCCACATTTCCACCTCCAAACCAATAAGCCTCCGCACAAACAGGCGGAGGCTACAGAGTATCCAGGCACTTCCTCTCACCTCGGCCGGCAGTTGTCCATTAAACCTTTCGGTACCGACTGTCTGTGGTGGTACACACGCTATGCAGTTTTTTGCAACAGATTCTACGCCCGCCGGGCGAAATTGGCCGGGTCGATGCTCACGCCAGGGCCCATTGTCGCTGTTATGGTCAGTCCCCGCACGTACTGACCCTTGGCTGCAGCCGGTCGAGCTCGGACCAAAGCATCCAGCAAAGTCTGCAGGTTCTCCAAGAGTTGGTCTTCGGCAAATGACGCCTTACCGATGGGTGCATGCACAATGCCGTTTCGCTCTGTACGGTATTCAATCTTACCGGCTTTGATCTCAGACACAGCATTGGCAATGTCGAAGGTTACGGTTCCCGACTTGGGATTCGGCATCAAACCACGGGGCCCAAGGACTCGTCCCAATCGACCCACTACGGCCATCATATCGGGCGTAGCAACCGCAACATCGAAGTCAAGCCAGCCTCCCTGGATCTTCTGAACCATATCCTCAGCACCAACAAAGTCGGCACCGGCACTCTCTGCCTCTTTGGCCTTATCACCCTTGGCAAAGACCAGCACCCGTCTCTCCTTGCCGGTCCCATGAGGTAAGACCACAGCACCTCTCACCATCTGATCGGCATGGCGAGGATCAACACCCAGACGGGCCGCACACTCAATGGTCTCGTCAAACTTAGCCTTCGCCGTCTGACGAACCAATGCCACCGCTTCGCTGGGCGAGTGCAACTTTTCGGGATCAACTAGTTTACCGGTTTCCACCATTCGCTTACTCAACTTGGCCATGTAAATTCCTCCTCGTGGTACGAACGGACCAGGTCCTCCCACACGTACTACGCCTCTTAACCTTCTACTTCCACACCCATGCTGCGAGCTGTGCCCTCTATCATGCGCACCGCTGCATCAATGGAGGCAGCGTTGAGATCGCGCCACTTCGTTTCAGCAATCTCTCGCATTTGGTCACGAGAAATCTTGCCGACCTTATTCTTGTTAGGCTCACCCGACGCTCGCTCCAAACCCAGTGCCTTCTTGATAAGCACGGCAGCGGGAGGGGTCTTAAGGTTAAAGGTAAAGGTGCGGTCTTCATAGACAGTGATTTCGACGGGAATGATCAGACCCACTTGAGCAGCTGTTCGCTCATTGTACTCTTTCACAAACGCCATCATATTGATGCCGTAGGGGGCCAGTGCTGGCCCAACGGGTGGGGCTGGCGTTGCCTTGCCCGCGGGAATCTGCAACTTAACAACTCCTGCTACTCTCTTGGCCATTCTTGCGTCCTCCTAGAGTTCATCAACCTGGGAATATTCGAGTTCGACGGGAGTTTCCCTACCGAACATGGATACCAGCACGCGCAGTTTATTCCTCTCAAACATAACTTCCTCTACCATACCGATAAAGCCAGCAAAAGGTCCTGAATTAACCCGCACACTCTGACCGGGCTCAAACTGAACCTTGGGTCTGACTTCTTCCGCACCCATATGGTAGAGGATCCTATCAATCTCGTCCTCTTGCAGAGGTATTGGCTTGGCCCCTGAACCCACAAAACCGGTGACACCGGGCGTATTGCGCACGACATACCAGGAGTCATCGTTCATGACCATCTCTACCATAACGTAACCGGGATAAATCTTCTTCTTAGTGACCTTCTTCTTTCCGTCCTTGTACTCGACTTCTTCTTCAGTGGGCACGACAATGCGGAAGATCTTCTCCTGCATGCCCATTGATTCAACCCGTTTTTCCAGGTTAGCCTTTACTTTGTTCTCATAGCCCGAATACGTATGGACTACATACCACTGTCTTTCCATAATGGATGAAGGGACTATATAAACCCCCGCCCTCCCCCAATCAAATTATTAGCAAACCTAGCAGCAAACCAAAAATACTGTCCGCCACCCAGGTAAGACTGGCCACGAACACACAAGCAATCATCACTATGGTGGTGTATACCACCGTCTGACGTCTCCCGGGCCATAAAACTTTCCGCAGCTCTGAACGCACATCTTTGAGATAACGAATGAGTTTCCGACCCAAACCCGCAATGTTCGAGAGCAATCGCCTCAACTCCCCGACCCGAGAATAAAGAACTGGCAGGCCCGGAGGGACTCGAACCCCCAACATACGGATTTGGAGTCCGCCGCTCTACCATTGGAGCTACGGGCCTGCATCAAACCTGGTTCAACGAGTTTCCCGATGGACTTTATGACCCCGACAATAACTGCAGTACTTCTTGATCTCCATTCGACCGGGATCGTTCTTCTTATTCTTCATGCTTGTATAGTTCCTACGCCTGCATTCGGTGCAGGCTAACGTTATGATCTGTCTCATGCAAAACACACTCCTACGCTAACACCTCTGGGATGCTACCTAAATCTATCACAACCGTTTACACGGTGTCAACAAGAAGCCTCTACTCAATAATCTTGGTCACGACGCCGGCGCCGACGGTACGGCCGCCTTCGCGGATAGCAAACCGCATACCCTCTTCAATGGCCACAGGGGCAATAAGAGAGATGTCCATCTTGATATTGT